>CAYOXO010000150.1:0-10260 GCA_964407945.1 uncultured Stakelama sp. | reverse complement strand
GGCCAGCCCACCACGACGGCCCGCCGGTCCTGCGACCGGCGGGCCTGCCTGATCAGTCCGTGCGGATCAGCGGCAGCGCACGTTGCCGCGGTCGGTCGCGCCGCCGGCCAGCGCGCCGCCGGCGCCGCCGAGCAGCACGCCGAGCAGGTCGCCATTGCCGATCGCGCCGCCGAGGATGCCGCCCAGCGCCGCGCCGACCACCAGGCCGGTGGTGCCGTCGTTGCGGCGGCAATAATAGCGCCCGTCACGGCCGCGATAGATCTGGTCCTGACGGGTCATCCGCCGCTCGCGGTAATTGCCGCTGCGGTAGTTGTTGTAGGGGTCCCAGTTGCGATCGCTGCGGTCGCCGCGCCAGCGATAGTCGCGCTGACCATCCCGGTCGCGATCGCGCCAGTTACGGTCGCGGTCCCGCCAGTTGCTGTCGCGGTTCTGGTCGCGCCAGTCGCCGCGGCGCTCATTATATTCGCGGTCGCGCTCACGCTGGCGCTCTTCCCAGCTTTGCGCATGCGCAGTGCCCGTCAGGACAGGCGCCGCGAGCGGCACGGTGAGCGACAGCGCGAGAAATGCTGTCAGACCTTTGCGCATGGTGAATCTCCTCAACTTAAGCGGTTGAATCGTATCACATGCGCAATGGTTCCCGAAATTCGGTCGATCCGACGCGATTCAGCGATAGTTGAAGCTGATGCTGATGCGGTCGGCCTTGGCATTGCCCGCCACCACTTCGTGCCGCAGCCAGCTTTCCCACAGGAAGATCGTGCCGGGCACCGGCTCGGCATAGACGAAGCTCTGCAGATCGTCGGCCGCATCGGGGCGGCGGGGCGGGGCGGCCATCATCAGCGGCAGGCGCGGGTCTTCGAGCTTGAGCGTGCCGGCGCCCGGTGGAATCTCGACATAGAGCGTGCCCGAGATGATGCTGTGCGGGTGGATATGCCCCGAATGGGTGCCGCCGGGCTTGAGGATGTTGACCCACAGGCTGTCGAGCTTTGGCTTGCGGCCGAGATCGAAGGCGCATGCGTCTGCGAACTTCGCCGCGTGGCGGTTGAGGTGGCGGACCAGGTCGCCGAAGCGCGGGTCGCGCATCGGCAGATCGTCGAGCGACGCGTAGGAGGTATAGCCGCGATAGCCATGCGCTTTCGACCAGGCCTGGCCAGCGCGGTCCTGTGCCGCGAGGTCGCGGCACGCATCGCCCAGTTCGGCGAGCAGCGCGTCGTCATTGAGCGCGGTTTCGGAGAAGCGCGTCGCGAAGAGGTTGCGGATCGTCATGGCGCTCCGCACAGCACGCGTGCGGGGCCGGCGCAAGTCGCGAGATGTTGACATCGATGTTGACACGACCGCCGCAAGCGGCAAACTCGCGCGTCCTATTGGGGAGGAAGTCCATGAAGCGCATCGCAATTCTCGCGCCGCTGGCGTTCGTCGTGCTTGCGGCCTGCGGCGACAACGGCGCCAGGGAAAAGGCGGCGGCGGAAGCCAAGGCCAAGGCGCAGGAAGCGCAGAAGGCGAAGCTGCTCGAGGATGGGCTGGCGCTCAACACCCGCTGCTATGCCGCGGTGAAGTGGCAACAGCGGCTGCTCGACAGCCCCACGCCGCGTTCGATCGCCGGCGGGGCGCAGCCGTTCCTCGACTATTATCGCAAGATGATCGCCGACAAATTGGGCGATCAGGTGATCCCGGCCGCCGACCCCAAGCCCGAATTGTCCAAGGCCAAGCTCGACGCCTATCTCGACTGGGCGGCGAAGGATCAGGCCGCGAACATATTCGGCAAGGGCGACCGTACGCAGAATTATGCCACCGTCACCACCTGTGTGCAGAGTGCGGCCGAGTTCGGTACCGGGACGATGGCGAAGCTCAGCCCGGCCGAGCGGCTCGGCAAGATCCAGCAGCTTCGCCAGATCATGGACGCGACGGGAAGCTGAGCGCGGCTAAGACCCGCTCGCAGGGGAGTGGGCATTACCAATTGCGGTCTTTCGTTTCCGTCTCCGTCACGCTACCGGAGAACGCACGCAACCCTTGCGGGCAAGGACCGTTCATCTGCGGTACAGGCGCAAACCGCCTAGCAGACGGGCAAGTAACAGGAGTCGAAGGATGATTCGCCGTTCCATTCTGATCGCCAGCACCGCCGTGGCGCTGACCGTCGCCGGGTGCGGTGGCAAAGACCCGGCTCCGACGCCGACTCCTTCGCCCTCGGCATCGACGACCCCGTCGCCGACCCCGGTTTCCTATTCCAAGCTCCCGCTCACTGCGGCGGTCGAGATGTTCACCGTCAGTGCAGCGATGAGCTATACCGGCGACATCGCCGGCCCCGTGACGCTGGGCACTGCGGGCACCGACTCCTTCTCGAACCGTGTCCGCCTGGCGCTGCAGGCCGATGTCACCGCGGCCAGCACGACCGAGGAAGTCGTGCTTGAGGCCAGTGAAGAGTCGCGCTTCAAGGGCGCGAACCTGCTCACGCCCCCCGGGGCTCCCGCGACCGGCCTGACCGAATATGCGTATCGCACGAGCGATGCGGCGACCGGCAAGTTCGCGCAGCTTGAGCGGCTCAACAACACGATCAAGGACAAGGTTACGACAGACGTCGCGCTGGGGCGCACTTATGTCAGCTATGCGGCCTGGTGGCGTGGCGAGAGCACGGCCGGAGCCAAGAAGGTGACCTATGGTACCTTCGGCTATCCGACGGTGCCGAGCGATATGCCGAACACGGGTGAGTCGACCTATATCGCACGCGTCGCCGGCCGTGTGGTGACCTCGCCCGGCGCCGGAGCGAGCAACATCCAGAAGCTCGGCGGCACCGTGACGGTGCGGCTCAACTACGCCACGGGTCTCGTCAATCTGACGCTCAACCTGACGCGTGAGGACGGCACGGTTTACGGCACCTTCACCGGCACCGGCGCGATCCCGGCGGGCAACAACCAGTTCACCGGCAGCTTCGGTCCGGGCAACACCTTCCAGGGCCTGGCCTATGGTCCGAAGGCGACCGAAGTCGGCATCACCTTCGCAATCACCGGCCCCGACAGCCGTGCGGTCGGCGTGGTGATCGGCCGCCAGGGCTGATCCACGGCTCACTGACTTGAAAACGGAAAGGCCGGGGGCGACCCCGGCCTTTTTGTTTGAGTGCAGAGGCGGAGCCGCTTGCCTCAGGGCTCCTGATGCAGCCGCAGCGCGATGTCGTTCATGAAACGCGCGTCGTCGCCCTTGGCGAGCCATTCGGCCTCGCCCGCGATCGCGCCGAGCAGGTCCGAGAGATCCTCGATCTCGGCCTTGCCGTAATTGCCGAGGACATAGCCGGTCACGCGATCCTTGTGCCCGGGATGGCCGATGCCGATGCGCACGCGGCGGAATTCGGCGCCGACATGCGCGATCGCGCTGCGGATGCCGTTCTGTCCCGCCGCGCCGCCGCCGCGCTTCACCTTGACCTTGAACGGGGCGAGGTCGAGCTCGTCGTGGAAGACGGTCACGTCCGCTTCGCCGAGCTTGTAGAAGTCGAGCGCAGCGCGGATCGATCGGCCGCTCTCGTTCATGAAGGTCGCGGGTTTGAGCAGCAGGATCTTCTGGGTGCCGATACGCCCTTCCTGGACCCAGCCCTGAAACTTCTTCGCGGGCGGCGTGAAGCCATGGACCTCGGCAATGGCATCGGCGGCCATGAAGCCCACATTGTGCCGGTTCATCGCATATTGCGGCCCCGGATTGCCGAGACCCACCCATAATTGCATCGGAGCTGTCCTATCCTGGCGGAGCGGGCTGGTGCCGAAGCCCTCACAAACGAAGATCGCCCCCGCACCCTGCGGTGCGGAGGCGATCCAGATCAACCCGAAAGGGCGAGAAAGGCTTATTCGCCTTCCTTCGCCTCCGGCTCGCCCTCGGCGGCGGCTTCTTCAGCCGGCGCTTCGGCTGCTTCGGTCTCGGCAGCCGCTTCGGCTTCCTCGGACTTCAGCGCCGACGGAGCGACGATGGTGGCGATGGTGAAGTCGCGGTCTTCGATCGCGCTCTCGACGCCCTTGGGCAGGGTAACGTTCGAGATGTGGATCGAGGCGCCGACGTCCAGACCGTCGAGCGAGATGGTGATCTCGCTGGGGATCTCGGCGGCGTCGCAGACCAGCTCGAGCTCGTGACGGACGATGTTCAGCACGCCGCCCTTCTTGAGGCCGGGCGAGGCGTCTTCGTTGGCGAACACGACGGGCACGTTCACGTGCACCTTGGCGTGCTCGGAGATGCGCAGGAAGTCGACATGGACCGGGCGGTCGGTCACGACGTCAAGCGCGGCATCCTTGGCGAGAGTGCGGACCGGCTTGCCGTTCGCGCCCTCGATCATGATGACCGAGTTGAAGAAGTGGCCGGTGTTCAGCGCCTTGACGAGCGCACGCTCTTCAAGGTGGATGCTCAGCGGTTCCTGATTGTTGCCGTAGATAACGGCGGGTACGCGGCCTTCACGACGAAGCGCACGGGAGGCTCCCTTGCCAACCCGGTCGCGCGTCTCGGCCGACAGCGTAAGCGTATCGCTCATGTGTCGAATTCCTGTGCGCTAATTGGTTCATCTTCGACCAGGCCTCCAGGGATGACCCTGATCGAAGCGCGCGCCTATAGGGGAGGGAGAGGGCAAAGTCTACCCCGGCGCGGTATGCAAGCCCCTCCCCTTCAGGGGAGGGGTTGGGGGTGGGGGAAGTCTCACCGAGACTTTCGCCTGCCTCACTGCCCCACCCCAACCCCTCCCCTGAAGGGGAGGGGCTTTTAGACGCTAATATGCCACCCGTTCGACCTTCAGCCCCTTGTCCCCCAGCAACGCCTGCACGCTGCCCTTGCCCGCCAAGTGTCCTGCGCCGACCGCGACGAACACGGTGCCGGGCTGCGCCATCCGCGCTTCCACCCAGTCCGCCCAGCGTGTGTTGCGGCGCGCGACCAGCGCTTCGGCGACCTCGGGCGAGGCCTGCGCCACGCGGTTCATCTCGGCGCCGACGCTTTCGGCATCGCCTGCGCCCCATGCCTTGACGAAGCGCTTGAGCCGCTCGCCCGCGCCGGGCAGTTCCTTGACCGTCGCGTCGAGCATCGCGCTCTGCGCCGCGCCGGACAGGCTGTCGAACATCATCAGCTGGCCGCGCACGCTCTCCAGCGCCTTGACCGGTTTGCCGGCCTTCTCCGCTGCGTTCGACAGCGTCGTCTCGACACCGTCGTCGGCGGCAAAGCCGGCCTTGGCGACCGCGCGCTGGCTTAGCGTCAGCGCTGCGAGCCAGGGTTCCATCCTGTCGATCTCGCCCTTGGCCATGCCGAGCTTCTGCGCCGCCTCATCCACCTCGGGCGCAAAGGGCGGGCCGCCGCGGGTGCCGAGCTGGGCGGTGAGCGCGGCGATCGCGGCCGGATCGGGCCTGGCGATCTCCAGCACCAGCTCGTCGCTGGCGTCGAACGCCTCGCGCACGCCGTCGTCGAACCAGCGCGTGCCCGGCTCGAGCACATGGACGGTGCCGAACAGATAGATCGTCGTGTCGTCGTCCTTCACCACCCACAATGCCGGATCGGCATTGGTGCCGAACAGCGAGCAACTGGAGAGGAGAAAGGCCGTGAGGATGGGAAATGTGCGTCTGAGCATCTGGTCCTACCAAGCCCATGTGTCGCCGGGCCGTCAACTATCGCGCCGTTAACCAGTCGCGACCATTCCTGTTCCCGATGCCGCGCCATTCTCATCGCCAATCCCCGGTCGTCATTCCCGCGAATGCGGGAATCCAGTCAAGCAGCCGTCGGGGCGCGATCCGCAGCGCCCGCCGGCATGGATTCCCGCCAGCGCGGGCCTGACGGAGGAGGGGAATAACGGCGGTGAGGGGAGGGAGTGGCAGAGAGGGGCCGGAATGAGGGAGGGGCCAACCCTGCGCGCAGTTGACCGTGCATGGCCCCTGCGCCAAAGCGCGAAGCCTATGACCCAGCCGCTCAGCTTCCAGGGCATGATCCTCAAGCTCCACGATTATTGGAGCCAGCGGGGATGCCTGATCCTTCAGCCCTATGACATGCGCATGGGCGCGGGCACGTTTCACACCGCGACGACGCTGCGCGCGCTCGGCCCCGATCCGTGGAACGCGGCGTTCGTCCAGCCGTGCCGCCGCCCGACCGACGGCCGCTATGGCGAGAACCCCAACCGGCTGCAGCATTATTACCAGTATCAGGTGATCCTGAAGCCGAGCCCGCCCGACCTGCAGGAACTGTACCTGGGGTCGCTGGCCGCGATCGGGATCGATTTCACCAAGCACGACATCCGCTTCGTCGAGGACGATTGGGAATCGCCGACGCTCGGCGCCTGGGGGCTGGGCTGGGAAGTGTGGTGCGACGGGATGGAGGTGACCCAGTTCACCTATTTCCAGCAGATGGGCGGTTTCGACTGCAAGCCGGTCGCGGGCGAGCTGACCTACGGGCTCGAGCGGCTCGCCATGTACATCCAGAACAAGGACAGCGTGTACGACCTGGCGTTCAACGACGCGCAGGATGGCAAGCCGGCCTTCACCTATGGCGACGTCTTCCTCGAGAACGAGAAGCAGATGTCGAAATATAATTTCGAGGTCGCCGATACCGAGACGCTGTTCGACTCGTTCCGCAAGGCGGTCGCCGAGTGCGAGAACTGCCTGACCAACAATGTGCCGATCGCCGCCTATGAGCAGGCGATCGAGGCGAGCCATATCTTCAACCTGCTGCAGGCACGCGGCGTCATCTCGGTCGCCGAGCGCCAGGCCTATATCGGCCGCGTCCGCGACCTGGCCAAGGGCAGCTGCGAGGCGTGGATCGCGCACATGACCCCCGAATGGACCGCCAAATATCCGGAGTGGTCGCTGTGAGCGATTTCCTTCTCGAACTCCGCTCGGAGGAAATCCCCGCCCGCATGCAGGACAAGGCACGAGAGGACCTTGCGCGCCTGTTCACCGCCGAGCTGGAAAGGGCCGGTCTCAAGGCCGGTGAGCTGGTCACCTATGCGACCCCGCGCCGCCTGACGCTGATCGCGCGCGACCTGCCTGCGCAGACGCAAGCGGTAAGCGAGGAACTGAAAGGCCCGCCCGCCGATGCGCCGGATGCGGCGATCGACGGCTTCCTGCGCAAGGCGGGGCTGACCCGCGACGCGCTGGAGACGCGCGACGTGAAGGGCCGCGCGACTTTGTTCGCGGTGATCGACAAGCCGGGGCAGGCGACCGCGCAGGTGCTGGCGACGGCGGTTCCGGCGATCGTCCGCGCCTTTCCCTGGCCCAAGTCGATGCGCTGGGGCGAGGCGTCGCTGTCGACCGAAAGCCTGCGCTGGGTGCGCCCGCTGCAGGGTATCGTCGCGCTGTTCGGTGACGATGTGGTGGAGTTCGAGGTTGCGGGCGTCCGTTCGGGCGCGGCGACCGTCGGCCATCGCTTCCACCATCCGGGCGCTATCACGATCGGGTCGGCTTCGGACTATGTCGAGAAGCTGCGCGCCTGCCATGTCGTGGTCGACCAGGTCGAGCGCCGCGTCACCATCGCGCTCGGCGCCAAGATGGCGGCGAACAAGGCCGGCCTGACGCTGATCGAGGACGAGGGCCTGCTGATCGAGAATGCCGGCCTGACCGAATGGCCGGTGCCGCTGCTTGGCCGCTTCGACGCAGCGTTCCTCGACGTGCCGCCCGAGGTGATCCAGCTGACGGCGCGCGTGAACCAGAAATATTTCGTGTGTCAGGACGCCGCCGGGAAGCTGGCGAATGCGTTCGTCTGCACCGCGAATATCGATGCGGCTGACGGCGGCGCGAAGATCGTCGAGGGCAACCAGAAGGTTCTCGCGGCACGGTTGAGCGATGCGCGCTTCTTCTACGAGACGGACCTCAAGGTACCGCTCGCGGAGCAGGCTAAGAAGCTCGAGAAGATCGTGTTCCACGAGAAGCTGGGCACGGTCGCCGACAAGGTCGAGCGCGTGGCGAAGCTGGCGCGCTGGCTGGTCGAGGAAGGGATTGTCACCGACAAGCCCCTCCCCTTCAGGGGAGGGGGTGGGGTGGGGCAGTCACCCCAAGCGACCGCTGCAAGCCAAGCCTCCCCCACCCCCAACCCCTCCCCTGAAGGGGAGGGGCTAAAGAAGCTCGCCGACCTCGCCGAACGCGCCGCGCGGTTGGCCAAGGCCGATCTCGTCACCGGCATGGTCGGCGAGTTCCCCGAGCTTCAGGGCCTGATGGGCGGCTATTACGCCGCAGCGCAGGGCGAGGATGCGGCGGTCGCCGAGGCGATCCGCGACCATTACAAGCCGGTCGGGCAGGGCGACGAAGTCCCCACCGCGCCGGTGACGGTGGCGGTGTCGCTGGCGGACAAGCTGGATACGTTGGCAGCGTTCTTCGGTATTGATGAAAGGCCGACCGGCTCCCGAGATCCGTTCGCTCTACGTCGAGCTGCGCTGGGAACTATCTCGGTTGTTATGGAGAACCGACTCAAAGCCTCTCAGAAGAAGGTTCTGGCAAAGGTACTCGTGCACTCGCCGATTTGGGCTCCTGATACCGATGCTTTCGCGATCTTTGAGCGAGTCTATGGTCACGGCTTTGGTGACGGGGAGACTCGCTTGGAGGCCGCCGATGAGGATACTCGACGGCTGCTTGGCATGGCCAATCAAGTCATCGATTTCATCATCGACCGCCTCAAGGTTCAGCAGCGCGAAGCCGGTGTCCGTCACGACCTGATCGACGCGGTGTTCGCGCTGGGCGGCGAGGACGATCTCGTCCGGCTGCTCGCCCGCGTCCATGCGTTGCAGGCGTTCATGGCCACCGATGATGGCGCCAACCTGCTCGCCGGGTACAAGCGTGCGGCGAACATCCTCAAGAAGGAAGGCTACGTCGCCGCCGACTCCACCCGTCATCCCGGCCCTGTGCCGGGATCCACCGCGCCGCAGGCGACGGCATCGCGGGAGGAGGGCTGGGCCCCGGAACAAGTCCGGGGTGACGATGGAAGTGGTGCGAACGCCGCGCCGCAGAAACCACTTTCCTACACGCCCGAAACCGAGGAAGCTGCCCTCATCGCCGCCCTCGACAGCGCCGAGCCCAAGGCTGCGGCCGCGGTCGAGGCGGAGGAGTTCGAGGGTGCGATGGCGGCATTGGCAACGCTGCGTGCGCCGATCGATGCGTTCTTTGACAAGGTGACCGTGAACGACTCGGACGCGGCGAAGCGCGAGTCCCGCCTCGCGCTGCTCGCCCGGATGCGCGACGCCGTCCATCGCGTCGCCGATTTCGGCAAGATCGAGGGGTAGGGGAAGCGACTCGCGCGCGTGTAGGGCCGTGACTTTTGGGACGTTTCGGCCCGATCGCACTGCCTGCACCACGCGTCATTTTTCCGCAACACAAGCAAATCTGTTCGGTGACAGCGCTGGACAGGGTCTTCCCCCTTGTTCGCACCTGCGGTAGGCGCGCCCAACGCGCCGGGGAGGGCGCCACGGAAGGGGTTTGAATGACTCGTTATGTGTATCGCTTCGGCGGCGATGTTTCGGACGGCGGCGCCGGCGACAAGAATCTGCTCGGCGGCAAGGGTGCCAATCTCGACGGCATGGCCTCGATCGGCCTGCCCGTGCCCCCCGGCTTCACGATTTCGACCCCCGTGTGCGCGCTCTATTACGAGAATGGCGGCACCTTCCCCGACAGCCTGAAGGCCGAGGTCGCCAACGGCGTCGCACATATCGAGGGGATTACCGGCAAGACATTCGGACTTGCCGCCGATCCGCTGCTGGTCTCGGTCCGCTCGGGCGCGCGGGCGTCGATGCCGGGCATGATGGACACCGTCCTCAACCTCGGCCTCAATGACGAGACCGTCGAAGGGCTGGCCGCGATCAGCGGCGATGCGCGCTTCGCGTGGGACAGCTATCGCCGCTTCATCCAGATGTATTCGGACGTGGTGCTCGAGCTCGACCATGGCCGGTTCGAGGAAGCGCTGGAGATCGCCAAGGAAGATCGCGGCTATCATCTCGACACCGAGATGACCGCGAGCGACTGGCAGGCGCTGGTCGCCGAGTACAAGGCGCTGGTAGTCGAGCTGTGGGACGGCAAGGCGTTCCCGCAGGACGTGCACGACCAGCTGTGGGGCGCGATCGGCGCGGTGTTCGGTTCGTGGCAGTCGGAGCGCGCGAAGGTCTATCGCCGCCTCAACGACATTCCGGGCGACTGGGGCACCGCGGTCAACGTCCAGGCGATGGTGTTCGGCAATATGGGCGACACCTCGGCGACGGGCGTGGCCTTCACCCGCGACCCGGCGACCGGCGAGAACGCCTATTATGGCGAGTTCCTGATCAACGCGCAGGGCGAGGACGTGGTC
>CAYOXO010000149.1:0-10269 GCA_964407945.1 uncultured Stakelama sp. | reverse complement strand
ACGGGCGATGGGACCAACTTGAGGGTGAAATGCAGCCGCTGCACCCATAAGCCGCCGGTCTGCTTTCCACCCAATTGCCGCCATCCCGCTTGCAATGTTGGAATTGATTTGCTTGCGTGTCTTGGTGCTCGGCACCGCTCTTTGATTTCGTCGATCCGCACGACAGAACGGCCCGGCCGAACCTCCGCCGACAAGAGCGACGAAGTTGACAGAATGAATCGCGTTCCGCGTAACTTCGTCAACTTGGCGGCGGTTTCCTGCCGGCCGACGATCTCCGGAATCCATCCGATCGCGTAAATTCCGAAGCCGCGGGCCGGGCCCCTTCCCCGATACAAATTGCGACACTTTCCCCTCGCACTGACACAGGGTTGCGACAGCGGGCGTTCAGAAGGGCATCACAGCGGCGCCCCCTGCCGCCCTCGACAGGAGCCCTGTGATGAAGACTCTTCTGACCGCCAGCGCGCTCGGCGCGATGCTGGTCGCCGGCGTTGCGATCGCGATGCAGAGCGAGACCCCCGACGCCGCCCCGAAACGGCCGATCACCAAGGCGGAGATGCTGGCCCGCGCCGATGCACGCTTCGACCGCATGGACACCAACAAGGACGGCCAGCTCGACGCCAATGAGCGCAAGGCCGGCGCCGACGCCGCGCGTTCCGCCCTGGCGGAACGCCAGGGCGGCGAGATGGCCGACTTCATGCCCGGCGCCGGGCGTCGCGGCGGCATGGTCGGCGAAGGCATGCTCCAGCGCGTCGACACCAATGGCGACGGCATGATCAGCAAGGCCGAGAACCGCGCCGCCGCCGAAGCCCGCTTTGCGCGCATAGATGCCAATGGCGACGGCACGATTGGTGCCGATGAGCGCGGCAAGGGCCGCTGGAAGCGTGGCGAGGGACGCCGTGGCGGTGACGCCACCCAAGGCAGCCCGGGCCCGATGGCTGGCGGCAAACGCCACGGCATGAAGGCTGATGCCAATGGCGACGGCATTATCACCCGCGCCGAGTTCGATGCGAGCAACGCCGCGCGTTTTGCCGCCATGGATATCAACAAGGACGGCAAGATCGACGCCTCCGAACTGCCGAAACGCGGTCGCCGCGGACCCGCCCCGACAGCACCCCAGGGCGAGTGAGCGGTATGTCGGGCGGGCTCTACGACCTCCTCCGTGCCGCCCGCCCGGCACTTCCCGTTATCGACGAATCTGCTACCCCGGTCGGGATGACCTCAGAGACCCCGCATTTGCTGCTCGTCGATGACGAGCGATCGATCCGCGAGCCGCTGGCACAATATCTCACCAAGCAGAATTTCCGGGTGACCCAGGTTGCCGATGCCGAGGCGGCGCGTGCGCGGCTGTCGGCCTATGCCATCGACCTGATCGTACTCGATATCATGATGCCGGGCGAGGACGGCCTGAGCCTGTGCCGCCACATCCGCGCGACAAGCGACACCCCGGTGATCCTGCTGACCGCAAAGAGCGAGGAAACCGACCGGATCGTCGGGCTGGAAATGGGTGCCGACGACTATGTCGTGAAGCCGTTCAGCCCGCGCGAACTGGCAGCACGGATCAAGGTGGTGCTGCGCCGGATGCAGGCGGGTGGAACACGCCAGCACGCGCCCGAAAGCGGCAGCTTCGCCTTTTCGGGCTGGGTACTCAAGACCGGCGAGCGCGCGCTGGTAGACCGCGAAGGCGTGTCGGTGCCGTTGTCGACCGGCGAGTACAATCTCCTCCTCGCGCTGGTGATGCGTCCACGCGCGGTTCTGACCCGCGACCAGTTGCTCGACCTGACCCAGGGGCGCGAGGCTGCGGCGTTCGACCGGGCGATCGACAATCAGGTCAGCCGGCTGCGCAAGAAGATCGAGCCGGACGCGAAGAACCCGACCCTGATCAAGACCGTGTGGGGCGGCGGCTATACGCTCGCGAGCGACGTCACGCGGCTATGAAGCGCATTCCCCTTTGGCCCCGCAGCATGATGGGCCAGATGGCGCTGGTGGTCGCCGTAGCGCTGTTCCTGGCGCAGGCCATCAATTTCGGCCTGGCGCTACGCGACCGCGCCAGTTTCCGGCTGGCACAGGCGACCCGCCCCGTCGCGACCCGGGTAGCTGATGCGCTCGAACGGGAGGTACAGACCGGCCGCCCGATTCCCGAGGATCGCGGACGCGTCCGCCGGGCCGCGAACAACCCGATCCCGCCTTATCTCACCCGCCGCCCCGAGGTGCAGGAGGAGCTGCGCCGCCAGCTCACGGATCAGGGAGTGACGGCCGGCCGGATCGACACGGGTCTGCGCCCGGTCTCCGATGAACCGTCGCCGATCGCCGAACGCCGACGGATGCGCGACAAGCAACCGGGCCCCACGCTGCTGATCGCGATCGAACTGCCGGGTAAGGGCTGGGTGACGACCATCGCTCCCTGGCCGGGCAACCCGCGCCGACTGTTCTGGCTGCTCGCGGGCCAGACGCTCATCCTCTACGCCATCATGCTGCTGCCAGTGCTGTGGGCCACTCGGCGGATCTCGCGGCCACTGCATGCCCTGGCCGCTTCCGCACGCCGGTTTCGGCCGGGGGTGCAGGCCGAACCGGTAGAAGAGACCGGCCCCAGCGACGTGCGCGCGGTGATCGGCGCTTACAATGCGCTCGGGCAGCGCGTCACCGCGATGCTCGACGAGAAGGACCAGATGCTCGGCGCGATCGGCCACGACCTGCGCACGCCGCTCGCCGCGCTGCGCGTCCGCATCGAATCGGTCGAGGATGAGGAGGACCGCGCCCGGATGGCCGACACGATCGACGAGATGAACCGGACGCTCGACGATATCCTCAGCCTTGCCCGCCTTGGCCGCCCCAGCGAACCGCCGACCGAGACCGATCTATCGGCGCTGATCGACGCGGTGGTCGATGACTTCCGCGATCTCGGCCACGCGGTCGATTATCAGGACGGCCAACGCCTCATCGTTCGTCTGCGCCCTGCGTTGATGCGTCGGGCGGTGCGCAATCTGATCGAGAACGCGGTCAAATATGGTGGTGGCAGTGAGGTGTTACTGACCTCCGATCCCGCGACCGTACGGATCGAAGTCGCCGATCGCGGCCCCGGCATCCCCGCCGACCAGATCGCCGCCGTGTTCGATCCCTTCACCCGGCTCGACCCATCGCGTAACCGCACCACCGGCGGCGTTGGTCTTGGCCTTACCCTCGCCCGCGCAATCGTACGCGAGACGGGCGGCGACATCGCACTCGCCAATCGCGAGGGCGGCGGGCTGTCCGCGACGATTACATTGCCACGGCGGTGACTCTGTCCGGCCCCGACGATATGCAGCGGGACATGAACGAGACTCCCGCAGAAAAAGCCGAGGCCCGCGCAATCCGCCGTCGCTGGCTCACGATCGGTGAGTTGGTTGCGGTCGCGGGCGTGATCATCGCCGGCGTATCGCTCTGGGTAAGCTGGGCCGACAAGCGTGATGAGGCGAGCCAGAAGGCAAGCGCCGCGAACAAGGCCGCGGCCGCCGAAACGCGGCTCGATCTGCGTGCCAGCGTGAACGACAGTGGTAAGCAGGTCGGGCTGAATGACCCTGCCCACGAAATCCTCGACACCGCAGTCGCCTTTCCAAAGGCGCTCGGCGTTGGAGAACAAGCGCCGGTGCTTCCACGGATTGAATCGAGCTGGTTCAGCGGCGCCGTCCTCTTGGTAACCGACAAGGGGCCCGACGAGCGCGAAGGGCGGTTGCCGGTGTTGGTGACCGTCAGCTATCGCGCGGGCGATACGACAAAACAGGACCGCGCGATCGTCGAGCTCGTGTGGCGAACCAGCGGCCGAATGCTCGCGGGCCGAGAATTGCGCATCGAGGCCGCGCGGATTCGCGAGCGTGGCGGCGATCAGGCACGAATCGACACGCTGTGGGCGCAAGAAGCGACGCGACTGGGAACAAAGTAGCGGCCAATAAGAAAGGCCTCTCCCCGCAAAGGGGAGAGGCCTGTCCCAATCTCTCAGGCTTGCGCCCGAAATCAGCCGACCAGTTCTTCCGGCTTGAAGAAATAGGCGATCTCGATCGCCGCATT
The DNA here is from genome assembly GCA_964407945.1 of uncultured Stakelama sp. Lineage (GTDB taxonomy): Bacteria > Pseudomonadota > Alphaproteobacteria > Sphingomonadales > Sphingomonadaceae > Sphingomonas. The sequence goes on along the minus strand of CAYOXO010000149.1, from coordinate 6,228 downwards.
CTCGTCCGAGTCCGAACCATGGACCGAGTTCGCCTCGATCGACTCGGCCAGTTCCTTGCGGATCGTGCCGGCGTCCGCGTTCTCGGGGTTGGTCGCGCCCATGATGTCGCGGTTGCGCTGCACGGCGTTCTCGCCTTCCAGCACCTGCACGACCACGGGGCCCGAGATCATGAACTCGACCAAGTCGTTGAAGAAGGGACGCTCGCGGTGAACGCCATAGAAGCCTTCGGCCTGCTCGCGGGTCATCTGGATGCGCTTGGAAGCGACGACGCGGAGACCCGCTTCCTCCAGCATCTTGGTGACCGCGCCGGTCAGGTTGCGGCGGGTGGCGTCGGGCTTGATGATCGAAAAGGTCCGGTTCGCGGCCATGGCCGTGCGGCTCCTGTAATTAGGGTGGGGATTGCGCGCGCCTCTAGCCGGGCTTGGACCACACCGCAAGGTGGGTGCGCTCAGCGTTTGTCCGAAACCCGGATCAGTTCGAGAACACTACCGGGCTCCGCTTCCCACGCCAGGAAGCTGCGCAACTGGCCGAGCAGTGCGGCCCGGTCGCGGAAGATGCACTGCGCGCCCGAATTGGGATCGCGCGAGACATAGCCACTGCCCCGGTCGAGCACCTCGCGCACGGCACCCGAGCACGGCAGGATGATCAGCCGATTGGGCTGGGAGCGCGTATCGAGCAGAGCATAGTTTACGTCGTGGCGCGGTTCGCCGCGGCGTATCCGCTCGACCTGCAGCACGAACCGGTCGATGCGCGACGGATCGAGCTGCACCGCAAGGATGCGCAGATCGACTCGCTCGGCATCGTTTCCTTCTCCGGCAGTGACGCGCAGGGAATTGTCCTTCTGCCGGCGCACGATCATCACTTCATCGCCTGGCCCATCCACGGGATAAGGGCCGCCGGACATGATCGGCTCTCGAGCATAATAGGTGCCATCGGAGATGGCCGGTACGGCATCGCGCACGTCGAACAGGGGCGGACCGGACCAGCAACTAGACAGCGTGATCGCCGCCATCAGGACCGCGAGGATACGGATGTTCAGCGCTCTTTGACCTGGACCGCAGGGCCGGGGTCGGTATCCGGAGCGGGGAGTTCCAGATCACTGCTACCCTTCTGGTAGGTCCAGATGTAGCGCAGCCAATCCGCTCTGGCCTCCAGGATCGTCAGCACAATATCCCGGATAACAACCGTGCGCACATTCAACTCGCGCTGCTCGGTCTGGCTTGAGGCGGGGGTTGCGAGATCGGCGATCGAATAGCCGCGATACTCGAACTGCATCCTGCCCCGGACAATCCCGGCATAGGCGATGTCGTAGATCCTGCCCGATTCGTTCGGATCGTGACGTGCCGGATCGACTGGACCGTCGCTATGGCCATAGTCGCGCGGCGGAATCAGCCCCTCGCCGGCACGGGCGATATGCACCTGCCCGGCTTCCTGGGCCTCGGCGGCCGTGACGGCAGCGAACATCGCAACGAGCACGAAGGGCCGGTGCGGTCGGTTCATGCCGCCTGCCCCCAGCGCCCGTTCTCATCCTGCTTCCAGTAGCGCCGCTCGACGCCCTCACGGTCGGCCAATCCCTTCCACGCCGCCCGGGCAGCGCCGATGCTTTCCTCCCCGAAAAAGTGGAACGCGCGGTCGAAATCCAGCGCCGCGTCGCGCCATTCGCCGTCAATCAGCGCGACGAAGCGCGCGCCGTTGGCCGGCGTCACCTCTGCCGTGATCAGCACCGGCTGGACACTGTCGTCGCCGGCCCCGGCCTCGGCGTGCGGCAGGAAGCTCTCGACCTGCCAGGTCCAGAGCGACCCGTCGATCCGCTGGCGCTGATGTTCGTCGGCTGAAACGACCAGCAGCCGCTGGCCGCTCTCCACCACTTTCACCGCAATGCCGGGGAGCGCCCGCTCCAACGGCGTTACGGTGAGATGGTAGAAATCGACCTGCAAGTTCAGCCCTCGAAATTGTCGCGGACGAAACGGTCGAGCAGCTTGACGCCGTAACCGGTCGCGCCCTTGTCGTACGTGCTGCCCGGCTTGTCTGCCCAGACCATGCCCGCGATGTCGAGATGCGCCCAGCGTACGCCTTCATCGACGAAGCGCTGGAGGAATTGCGCCGCCGTAATCGATCCCGCGCCACGCGGACCGACATTCTTCATGTCGGCGATCGGACTGTCGATCAGCTTGTTGTAGGCATCGCCCAGCGGGAAGCGCCACAGCAGATCGCCGGTCGCACGGCCTGCCGCAAGCAGTTCGTCGGCCAGGCCATCGTCATTGGCGAACAGGCCGCCATGCTCGCTACCCAGGCTGATGATCATCGCCCCGGTCAGCGTCGCGAGATCGACGATGGTCTTGGGCTTGTGGACCTGCTGGACCCAGGTGATCGCATCGCACAGCACCAGACGGCCTTCGGCGTCGGTATTGATAACCTCGATCGTCTGGCCCGACATCGATGTGACGATGTCGCCGGGACGCTGCGCATTGCCATCGGGCATGTTCTCGGCCAGCGCGCACACACCGACGACGTTCGCCTTGGCCTTGCGCGTGGCGAGCGCCTTCATCGCGCCGACGACGGCACCGGCGCCGCCCATATCCCACTTCATGTCCTCCATGCCGGCAGCGGGCTTGATCGAGATACCGCCGGTGTCGAAGGTCACACCCTTGCCGACCAGCGCAACATCGACATCGCCCGCGCCCTTGCCGTTCCAGCGCATCGCGAGCAGCCGGCCTTCGCGGACCGAGCCCTGCGCGACGCCCAGCAGTGCGCCCATGCCGAGCTTCGCCATCGCCGCGGTGTCGAGCACCTCGATCTCGATGCCGAGTTCGGCAAGATGGCGGCAGCGTTCGACGAAGCTCTCGGGATAGACCACGTTGGGCGGATCGGAGACGAGGCCACGGGTCAGGTCAAGGCCGTCGATGACCGCCGCCTGATCCTTCCACGCCTCTTCGGTGCCCGCGGCGGCACCAACCAGAACGATTTCGTCAAGCGTCGGTTTCTGCTTGTCGGTCTGGCGGGTGCGATAGACATCGTGACGCCAGCCGCGCTGCACCGCCGCCGATGCGAGACGCGCCGCCGCGCGTGCCGAAGGTGCGCCCCCAAGGCTGGTGAAATCAACCGCGATCGACGTGACGCCTGAGGTCAGGAAGCGGGCGGTCAGTGCGCCCCCCGCTCGCTCGTAATCGACCTCTCCACCCGCGCCGACGCCGATCAGCAGGATGCGGTTCGCACCATCAGTCCCCGGCACGAAGAGTTCGACGATCGAACCCGCTTCACCCTCGAACCGCCCAGCCTTTGCCGCGCCGCGCGCGAGCGTCAGCGTCGCGTCGTCCAGTACGCCGGCCGGCAGACGATCGAGGCCGTCCTTCTCGACCGGCAAGGCGATCACGTTCGCATCGACGGGACGGGCGGCGGAAAATGTTACGCGCATGAAGCTTCCTGTTCCTGTGGATCGTTGTGGTTTTGCGGTCTCTCTAGGCCAGTGCGCGGCGAACGGCAAAGGCCAGCTTCCCCAAGCGATTGCGAAGCGGGGCGCTCAATGCAATAGGGTTGGCGGGTAAGCGCGCAAGCAAGCGCGAGTGCCGGTTCGGTGTAAAAGGGGTTTGGTTCGGACGTGACGCGCAAGGCTCTGCTACTCGCCGGGATTCTGCCGCTCGCGCTGTGCGTAGCTTCTGCCGCTGCGGCGCAGAATCTCCAGGACCGGCCGGTCGATCCGCCGCCACCTTCGGAAACGCCGCTTCCCAGCGATCCCGATCAGATCCAGTTCTCCGCCGATCTCGCCGAGTATGACTCGGAAGGCGACATAGTGACCGTAAGCGGCGACGTCCGGCTGTTCCGCGAGGGCAACCGGCTGCGCGCCGACAAGGTGGTGTGGAACCGCAAGACCGGCCAGGTGGTCGCGACGGGCAACATTGCCGTCACCAACCCCGAGGGCGACACCGCCTATGGCGACAAGATCGACCTCACCGATTCGCTCAAGGACGGTGCGATCGACAATATGCTCGTCGTGCTCGAGCAAGGCGGGCGCCTCGCTGCCGAACGCGGCACGCGCGACGCCAATGGCATCATCAATGTCGAGCGTGCGGCGTACACGCCGTGCGCGGTGGTCGATGCGGGCAATTGCCCCAAGGAGCCATCGTGGAAGATCACCGCGGTTCGGGTGGTCTATGATCCGGCGAAGAAGCGGATGCGCTACCAGGGCGCGCGCGTATCGCTGTTCGGATTCGCGACGCTGCCGCTACCGGCCTTCTCGCATTCGATCGGTGCAGGCAACGCCAGCGGCCTGCTTGCCCCGTCGATTCGTCTCGACGCGGTCAACGGGTTCGAAGTCGCGCTGCCCTATTATTTCACGCTGGGACCCGATCGCGACGTCACGGTCACCCCGCATATCTTCACCCGCACACTGCCAATGATCCAGGCGGAGTACCGTCAGTTGACCGGGAACGGCGCGTTTCGCGTGACCGGCTATGGCACCTACAGCCGTCGCAGCGACGACTATGTCTCGCCGACGCCCGCGGTACCGAACAAATACGCGTTGCGCGGTTATCTCGACGCTGCAGGACGCTTCCAGCTCGATCCCAACTGGAGCGTGAGCGGATCGCTGCGCGTCGCCAGCGACCGCACCTTCCTGCGCCGATACGACATTTCCAGCGACGACAGGCTGCGCAGCAATATCCGGATCGAGCGGATCGATCGCAATTCGCTGCTAAGCATCAACGGCTGGGCGGTGCAGACGCTGCGCCCTACCGAAAGTCAGGGCCTTCAGCCGGTCGCGCTGCCTGAAATCGACTATCGCCTGCGCTTCGGTCAATCGCTGCTTGAAGGGGGCCGATTCGAGCTTCAACTCAACAGCCTGGCTATTGGCCGGGCGAGCGGACAAGACACCCAGCGTGCCTTCGCATCGCTGCGCTACGACTTGCGCAAGCTCACCGCGTGGGGACAAGAGATTACGCTGACCGCCTATGGCCGCGGCGACCTTTACAATACCGACGACGTCACCGCGACCAGCCAGATCACCTATCGCGGGCTCGAGGGCTTCCGCGCCCGTGCGATCGGCGCGCTCGCGCTCGACATGAAATGGCCGCTGATCGGCGAGGCATTTGGCGGCGTGCAGCGGATCACCCCGCGCTTCCAGATCGTCGCAGCACCCAAGCTTCAGAATTTCGACATCCCGAACGAGGATGCGCGTTCGGTCGACCTTGAGGATTCGAACCTGTTCGCGCTCAATCGCTTCCCCGGCTACGACCGATTCGAGGATTCGACGCGCTTCACCTTCGGTCTGGACTATGCGCTGTATCTACCCGGTCTGTCGATCGAGGCGAATGTCGGCCAGAGTTACCGCCTCGATTCGCGCCCGACGATCCTGCCCGACGGAACCGGGCTGACCGACCGGCTTTCCGATATCGTCGGACGAACGGTTGTGCGCTACAAGGATTTCCTGACCTTCACGCACCGCTATCGGGTCGACAAGGATAATCTCGCGATTCGCCGCAACGAGATCGACGCAACGGTCGGCTCGCGTGATACGTTCGCGACGATTGGTTATCTGCGGCTCAACCGAAACGTGGATTTCGCACTTGAAGACCTGCAGGACCGCGAAGAAGCCCGGGTCGGCGCGCGGGTGAAGATCACGCGTTTCTGGTCGATGTTCGGTTCGGCAGTCATTGACCTCACCAATAGTGAGGAGGACCCCACCTCGCTCGCCAACGGGTTCGAGCCGATCCGGCACCGCCTCGGCGTTGAGTATGAGGATGACTGTCTACGTCTTGGCGTCACCTGGAAGCGCGATTATCAGACGAGCGGCGACGCCCGCCGCGGCAACAGCTACCTCTTGACGCTGGCGCTCAAGAATTTGGGACGCTAAGCCCCAGTTCAGGCACAATTGGCGATTACACGCCGCACTCCCCCAACGGGAACTGGTTTCAGGTACAGGTGAAGATGACTTCGAAGGTCGTATATTTCTGCCGTTCGGCAGCTCTGATCCTTGGCATCGCAGGAAGCGCCGCCATCGCCGCGCAGCAAGCGGACGAAGCGCCGCCGTCCAGCGCCGCCAACCTCGATTTGCCAAAGGAAGTCCAGCTTCTGGGCAAGCCCGATCCCAACGTCCGCAAGCCGACCGCGCTCGTGAACGGCTATGTGATCACGCGAACCGACGTCGACCAGCGCTTCGCGCTGTTCGTTGCGCTCAACCAGCTCAAGCTGACCGCCGAGGAACAGGATCGGTTGCGACTTCAGGTGCTGCG
>CAYOXO010000148.1:0-10603 GCA_964407945.1 uncultured Stakelama sp. | reverse complement strand
CGGGCCGGAGCCGCTTCATTGAAGCTCGCGCGCCTTGTTGCGCCGCTTTCAACCGTAAGCAAGCCCCACGCACTTGCCTTTCGTCGCGCTTGCAGCCACATCGCGCCCGACATGAGCGCGACCGTTCACAATATTGGCCACCGTACCGGCCGCGGAGCGGAACCCACGCTCGATCCGATGATCGCGCTGGTCGCGGCGGACATGAACCTCGTCAACGCCGTTATCCTTGACCGGATGCAGTCGCAGATCCCGCTGATCCCCGAGCTTGCCGGTCACCTGATCGCAGGCGGCGGCAAACGGATGCGGCCGATGCTGACGCTCGCGAGTGCGCGGCTCCTCGACTATTCGGGTACCCGCCACCACAGGCTGGCCGCCGCGGTCGAGTTCATCCACACCGCCACCCTGCTCCACGACGATGTCGTCGATGGGTCCGACATGCGCCGTGGCAAGCGCGCCGCGAATCTGATCTGGGGCAACCCGGCAAGCGTGCTGGTCGGCGACTTCCTGTTCTCGCGCAGCTTCGAGCTGATGGTCGAGGATGGCAGCCTCAAAGTGCTCAAGATCCTCTCCAATGCTTCTGCGGTGATCGCCGAAGGCGAGGTCAATCAGCTCACCGCTGCTCGGCGGATTGACCTCGCGGAAGAACGCTATCTCGAGATCATCGGTGCCAAGACCGCCGCGCTGTTCGCCGCTGCCTGCCGCATCGCGGCGGTGGTCGCTGAGCGGCCCGAGGCGGAGGAAGCTGCGCTCGACGCCTATGGCCGCAATCTGGGCATCGCCTTCCAGCTGGTCGATGACGCGATCGACTATGTTTCCGATGCCGGGACGATGGGCAAGGATGCCGGCGACGATTTCCGCGAAGGCAAGATGACGCTGCCCGTCATTCTCGCCTATGCCCGCGGCAACGAGGACGATCGCGCCTTCTGGAAGGAAGCTGTGCTCGGCCGCCGGATCGGCGACGAAGACTTCGCCCATGCGGTGAGCCTCGTCCGCTCCAGCCGCGCGGTGGACGACACGCTCGCCCGCGCCCGCCATTATGGCCAGCGCGCGATCGACGCACTGGGCATCTTCCCGGCAAGCGCCGCCAAGGCTTCGATGATCGAAGCTGTCGAGTTCGCCGTCGCCCGCGCTTATTGAGCGCCCGCCCGACGGCTCATACTTCGCTTTCCTCGTCCTGGTCCTCGTCGGCATCGATCGAGTCCTCGCCTTCCTCTTCCAGCGCATCCTCGATTGCCTCGCCGAGCATATCGAGCTGCTCATAGGTCGCGGTCAGCTCGATCGTCTCACCATCCTCATCCTCGATGCTGAGCAGATAGTCGCCGCTGCCGTCGGCGGCGATGCTGAAGCTCGAAAGCGTGCGTGCCATGACCCGTCTCCTTCAAATCGCGCAACGCGCGTCGCGCCATTGGGTGCCATGGCGCTTCAAGCAATGCGGTGAATTGCGTAGAGCCGAACCGTGAGCGACCTTCCCATCCACGCCGTTCTGCCCGATCTGCTCGCCGCGTTGCGCGATGCGAGCAATGCCGTACTCGTCGCGCCGCCGGGCGCAGGCAAGACGACGGCGGTCGCCCCGGCGCTGCTGGACGAGGCCTGGTGTACGGGCGAGATCCTGTTGCTTTCCCCCCGCCGTCTCGCCGCGCGTGCCGCGGCAGAGCGGATGGCGGCGCTGGCCGATGAGCCGGTGGGCAAGACCTATGGCTATGCCACGCGCATGGACAGCAAGCGATCGGCGCAGACGCGCGTGACGGTCGTCACCGAGGGCATCTTCGTCAACCGCATCCAGGCCGATCCGGAGCTTTCCGGCGTCTCCGCCGTGCTGTTCGACGAGGTCCATGAACGCAGCCTCGACAGCGATTTCGGCCTCGCGCTGGCGCTCGACGCGCAGGCGGCGTTGCGGCCCGATATCCGGCTGGTCGCGATGTCGGCCACGCTCGACGGCGCGCGCTTTTCCACGTTGATGGGGGCCGCCCCCATGGTCGAGAGTGAAGGCCGAAGCTATCCACTCGACCTGCGCCACCTGGGCCGCGCGGCGGAAGCGCGAATCGAGGATTCGGTCGCAATGGCGATCCGCCAGGCGCTGCGCGAGAGCAAGGGCGGCATCCTAGCCTTCCTCCCCGGCGTCGCCGAGATCGAACGCACCGCCGAGCGCATCGCCGATGTCCCGGGCGCGATCCTTCACAAGCTCCACGGCAGCCTCGACCCCACTGCCCAGCGCGCCGCGATCGCACCGGACCGGGAGGGGCGTCGAAAGATCGTGCTCGCCACCTCGATCGCCGAAACCTCGCTTACGCTCGACGGCATCCGCGTGGTGATCGACTCCGGCCTTGCCCGGCGCCCGCGCTACGACCGTGCGGCGGGCATGACTCGCCTCGTCACCGAGCGCGCGAGCCAGGCCGCCGTCACCCAGCGCGCCGGCCGCGCCGCGCGGCAAGGACCGGGCATCGCCTATCGGCTGTGGGAAGCGGCGGCGACGGCAGGCTTGCCGCGCTTCGACCCACCCGAGATTCTCGAGGCCGACCTGTCGGCGCTCACGCTCGACTGCGCGCTCTGGGGCGTTGCCGATCCGCGCGATTTGAACTGGCTCGATCCGCCGCCCGAGGCCGCCGTGCAGGAAGCGCGCGCGCGGCTCACCACCCTCGAAGCAATCGATGTCGATGGCCGCCCGACCGCGCATGGCAAGGCGATCGCGCGCCTCCCGCTGCCGCCGCGCCTTGGCCATATGCTCGCGCGGGCGGGCGAGATCGGGCTCGAACGGACCGCCGCGCAGATCGCCGTCCTGCTTGGCGAACGCGGACTTGGCGGTCCCGATGCCGATCTCGAACACCGCCTGCGCCGCTGGCGCACCGAACGCGGCCAGCGCGCGGAAAACGCCCGACGACTGGCGGAGCGCTGGTCCAAACTCGTGTCCGGCACGTCCGAAGCGGCAGTCGAACCCGACTCCCCGGAAGCGGTCGCCACCTGCGTCGCGCTCGCTTTCCCCGACCGGATCGCCAAGCGCCGCGACGCGTCCGGCGAGACCTGGGCTTCGGCAGGCGGGCGAGGTTTCAGGCTCGACCCGGCCTCGTCGCTCGCGCGTCACGAATGGCTCGCGGTCGCGGAAACGCAGGGGATGGCCGCCGGCGCACGCATCCTCTCCGCCGCGCCGATCAACACCGCCGATGTCGAGGCGCTGTTCGGCCACCGGATCGAAACGCGCCGCACCGTCCGCTTCGATCCAGCGACCGGCCGTGTCGATGCGACACGCGAGCGCCGCCTCGGCGCGATTCGCCTCTCATCCGGGCCGGACAGCGCCGCCGACCCGGAGGAAATCGCCACCGCGCTGCTCGAGGGGGTCCGCCAGCATGGCCTGGCGGCACTGCCCTGGTCCGCCAACGCCCGAGCGCTGCGCCTCCGCGCCGCCTATGCCGGACTGGACACGCTGTCGGATCAAGCCCTGCTCGCCGATCTCGACGACTGGTTTGCACCAGCCCTTGTCGGCAAGCGCCGTCTCGACGCCATCGCGCCCGAGGCGCTGACCCAGGCGCTGCAGAACCGGCTCGGCTGGGACGGGCAGAAGCAACTCGACCGCCTCGCCCCCGCGCGGCTCGAAACGCCCGCCGGATCGAGCCATGAGATCGACTATGCGGCGGAAGGCGGACCAACCGTCGAGGTCCGGGTGCAGGCGCTGTTCGGGCTCGCCGCTCATCCCATGCTGGGCGACGGCACGCCACTGGTCCTCTCGCTCACCTCGCCTGCCGGCCGTCCGATTCAGACGACGCGCGACCTGCCCGGTTTCTGGAAGGGGAGCTGGGCCGATGTCGCCAAGGAGATGCGCGGCCGCTACCCCCGCCACCCCTGGCCCGACGATCCCGCCGCGGCGAACGCGACCCTGCGGACGAAAAATGCGGATGCACGGCGCAACAGTTCGCGATAAGGGACGGAACCATGTCCACCGCACGCATCTATCAGCGCCCGAAGAACGCCATGCAGTCGGGCCGTTTCCGCACCGATCGCTGGGTTCTCGAATTCGACCCCGGCGAGCAGCAGAAGCCCGATCCGCTCACCGGCTGGGCCGGCTCGGGCGACACGCGCAACCAGTTGCGCCTCAACTTCCCGACGCTGGAAGCGGCGCAGGACTATGCCGCGCGCGAAGGCATCGCCTTCCACGTCGTCGCGGCACCCGTGCGCACGCTCAAGCTTCAGGCCTACGCCGACAATTTCCGGTGAGTCCCGCTGAGCTCCTCGACCGCTGGATCGAGGCGTTCAACGCGGCCGATGCCGATGCGCTCGCCGCGCTCTACCATGACGACGCGGTCAACCATCAGGTCGCCAATGAACCGGTCGAGGGCCGCGCGGCGATCCACGCCATGTTCGCGGCCGAATTTGCTGTCGCCAAGATGGTCTGCATCCCCGTCAATCGCATGGCCGACGGCGAATGGGCAGCGATGGAGTGGCGAGACCCCAAGGGCTTCCGTGGCTGCGGCTTCTTCCACGTGATCGACGGCCGCATCCGTCTCCAACGCGGCTATTGGGATCGACTCAGCTTCGAACGGCTCTACGCCAGCAACGACTGAGCCAGCACCAGCAGCAATTTGACGTCGATCGCCATGCCACGCGTCCGGCAGGCATCGACGAAGGCCGGCACCTCCGCGAGTTTCACGCGGTGGACGGTGATGCCTTCACCTTCCACGCCACCACCCTCGCCGACGCGGGCCAGATCGCGCGCGCGAACCAGCGTGAAGCTCTCGCTGACCATGCCGGGCGAGGAAAAATACTCGCCGAGCGATTCGACCCGGCCGGGGCGGTAGCCGGTCTCCTCCTCCAACTCGCGCGCGGCGGCGATCTCCACCGCCTCTCCCTCGGTTTCGTCGCCGACCAGTCCCGCGGGCAGCTCCAGACATGCCCGGCCTAGCGGCACGCGATACTGCTCGACGAGCAGAAGATGGTCCTCATCGTCCACAGCGACGATCACTGCGGCGCGGATACCGCGGGCGCGTGACACATATTCCCAGCGGCCCTGCTTCTTCGCGGTGATGAACCTGCCCTGCCACACGGTCTCGACCGGCGCGTCGGAATCGGGTGGCGTCACAACTCGATCAGCCTGTCGGGGAGCTCGTTCACATCGCTCTCGGTCTTGGGGAAATGCTGGGCGAGCACCGTCCCGATCCGCGCGACCGCATCCGCCATGCCGCCCGCGGGGTCGCCGGCACGGATGCGGTCGATCAGCGCAACCATCGCCTCGCCCCAGACCGAGTCATCGACCTTGGCGACGATCGCTTCGTCAGCGACGATCTCGGCGCGATGCTCGGCAAGGCTGAGATAGAGCAGCACGCCGACGCGCGCCGCGGTGCGCTTCTCCGCGCTCGCCTTGAAGAACTGCACCGCACGCCGCCGCACCCGCCGCCCACGCACCGCAGAAGGGATCAGTGCGCCGCGGAACGGCAACGCCTCGAACCCGAAGCGCACGGCAAGGAACAGCACCGCCTGCACCACAACCAGCAATGCGAACTGCAGATGGCGCTCAGCCTCGCCCCACCCGCCCGTCAGCAGTGCCAGCTTGGCGTCGAGCAGCCCCGGAAAGGCCGCGAACAGCCCCAGTGCCATGAGCATCACCGCCGCGGCATAATAGAGCGAGACGTCGTGATAGTGATCGGACCAGTCGGTGACGATCGTCACGATCTCGCCATCGGTGCCGCGTTCGGCCTGCGCGACCGCGGCGCTGACCCGGCCATGTTCTTCGCCCGTGAACCGTCGCGTCATCACCAGCCCCCCGATGCGCCGCCGCCGCCGAACGACCCGCCGCCGCCCGAAAAGCCGCCGCCGCCATCGCCCCAGGAGGAGCCGCCCCCGCCACCCCACGACGAACCGCCGCCCCAGGAGCCGCCGTCACCGCCCCAGCCCGGCCCCCAGATCACCACCGGCGCACGGCCGCGGCGATATTTCTTGCCGCGTGCTGCGCCGAGAATCATCGGCAGGATGATCACCAGCACCACGAAGAGCCAGAAGGCCGCGGTCAGCCAACCCTCAAGGTCATTGCCCGACCGGCGCTTCTTCGCGCCCGCATCGATCAGTTGCTTGGCCCGTACCTCGGCTGCTTCGAGCGGCAGCTTGAGCTGCTCGTTGATTGCCGCCGCACCCGCCAGGATGCCGCCGGGCATATCCTTGTCGCGGAAGCGGGGCAGGATGGTGTCGCGCACGATCATGCCCGACAGCGCATCGGTCATGATCGGCTCAAGGCCGTAGCCGACCTCGATCCGAACCTTGCGCTCGTTGGGCGCGACCAGCAGGATGATGCCGTTGCTGGCGTCCTTCTGACCGATGCCCCAGGCCCGGCCGAGCTGATAGCCAAAATCCTCGATCGGATAGCCCTGAAGGTCGGTCACGGTCGCGACCACGAGCTGCCGTCCGGTCGCCTGTTCGGTCGCCGCCGACATCGCGGTCAGCTGTGCCTCCTGTTCTGGGCCGAGCAGGTTCGCGGCATCGACCACGCGGCCGGTCAGCTTGGGGAAGGTCTGCGCCTGCGCCGCGGTGCTGGCCAGCACCGGGAGCCTCAGCGCGAGAAGGGCATGGACGAGTCTCAAGGCGTCGCTCCCGGCGTGCCGATTTCGCGGATGATCGCGGCGCTTCCTGCCAGGATGCCGCCCGCCATGTTGCCGCCGCGGAACCGCGGCAGGATACGCTGTTCGATGATTGCCGTCGCTTCTTCGTCGGTCAGCGCGCCTTCGAGGCCGCAGCCGACCTCGATCCGCACCTTGCGCTCCTTCGGTGCGACGATCAGCAATACGCCGTCGTCATAGCGCTTGCGGCCAATGCCCCAGCCATTGCCGAGCGAGAGACCGACCTGTTCGATCGGCTTTCCCGCGAGAGTGGGCAATGTGACGACCACGAACTGGTGCTTCGTCAAGCGCTCTGTCTCGGCCAGCGCCGAGACCAGCAGCGCTTCGCGATCCGCCGTCAGCAGATCGGCATTGTCCACGACCCGCCCAGTCAATGCAGGCAAATCGCGAATTGCCGCCGCGGATACCGCCTGAGAAGGCTCGCCGCACGCAGCCGGAACCGCGACGGCGAGCATCAGCATCGAAGAGATCATCATCGCCGCTCCGGGCTTGCGATCAGCTCCCGTTCCCGAAATTCACCGTCGGCGCGACTTCCGCACCCGGCGTCGTCGCCTGGAACGGGGTCATCGGCTTGGCACCGTAGAAGATCTTGGCGCCGATCGCGTCGGGGAAGGTGCGGATGGTGGTGTTATAGGCCTGCACCGACTTGTTATAATCGCGACGCGCGATGCCGATGCGGTTCTCGGTTCCCTCAAGCTGGGTCATCAGCGTGGCGTAGTTCGCCTGGCTCTTGAGCTCGGGATAGGCCTCCTGCAGACGCTGCAGCGACAGCGTCACCGCATTCTGCGCGCGGTCGAATGCCTGGACCTTCGCCGGATCGGTCAGGTCGGCATCGCTGACGCGCACCTGGGTCGCGGCGGCGCGCGCCTGGGTCACTTCGACCAAGATCGCCTTTTCCTGCGCGCCGGCGGCACGGACCGTGGCGACAAGGTTGGGAATCAGATCGGCGCGGCGCTGATACTGGTTCTGGACCTCAGCCCATTGCGCCTTCGCGGCTTCCTCGGCGGTCGGAACACTGTTGAGGCCACAGGCCGAAAGCAGGGCCGCCGCAGCCATCGCGGCAACGAGACGAAGCTTCATGTCGAAGAATTCCTCCAAGTGTGTCGCATCGATACGACACCGCGAAAATAGGGGCCCTATCGTTCGCGCGCAATGATAACCGGTCCGGGTACGGATTGCGGCCACCGGTTCGCGGGACTACCCTGCCCCCGCAGAGACAGTTCAGGGGTGCGTCCATGCTCAGTGAATTCAAGGCCTTTATCGCGCGCGGCAACGTGCTCGACCTAGCCGTCGCGGTCATCATCGGTGCCGCGTTCGGCAAGATCGTCACCTCGCTGACCGAGGACATCATCATGCCCGTGATCGGCAAGATCTTCGGCGGGCTCGACTTTTCGAGCTATTTCCTGGTGCTGGGCGACGTCCCGGCGAACCTTCAGGGTTCGACCGACTATGCCGCGCTGAAGAAGGCCGGCGTGCCATTGCTCGGCTATGGCGAGTTCGTGACCCAGGCGGTCAATTTCCTGATCATCGCCTTCATCATTTTCCTGCTGGTGCGCGCGGTGAATCGCGTGGTCCCCAAGGCCGAGGAAGCCGCGGCCGAGGAAGCCGCCGATGTCGTGCTGCTGCGCGAGATCCGCGACGAGCTGAAGAAGCGCAACGGCGGGGCCTAGGCTCGAGTGGCGACGGACTGGAAACAAGCCCCCGGATCGTCATTCCCGCGCAGGCGGGGATGACGATCCGATGGACCGGTCTGACGAAAATTGTTTCACTCAGACGGACCCTGGGTCAAAGACGGCCGCAGGCCATCGGGTGGCGAGGCACCGGGGCGGAATAAATCGCACGTTGCAAGCCCGCATGAGCGGAATAGCGGCCAATCCTCAGGCTGCGGCGAGCTTCTCGGCGGTAGCATCCGCAAGGCTGGTGCCATCGAGGATGCGCGCGGTTTCGTCGCGCACCCGCGCCATCGCATGGCGGATCGCGCACGCCGCCTCGTCCTTGCAATCGAGGCAGGGGCGATAGGCGGTACGGCTGACGCAGGGCACCAGTGCCAACGGCCCTTCGATCACGCGGATGATCTCACCCAGCGAAATCAAGTGGTTGGGCCGCGACAGACGGTATCCGCCCATCTTGCCGCGGGTGGAATCGAGGAAACCCGCCTCGCGCAGATCGGCCAGGATCAGCTCAAGGAACTTGCGCGGAACATTCGCCTCTGCGGCGATCCGCGTCATCGGCGTCGGCGCGCCCTCCCGCGGCTGCTTCGCCAGAAACAGCATGGCGCGCAGGGCATAACGGGAACGCTGGGTCAGCATGGCATGCTATTTGCTCCCGCTTTGCGGCGTTCACAAGGCCAAAACCCACTCTTTTCATTCGGATTCCGTTCCCTATATTGGAACGTGCCGGGTTCGCCCGGCTATGACGATAAATTGTGGCGTGCAATAGATGCAGCGGACCCGGGGGCAGTACCCGGCGGCTCCACCATAAAAGGTGGTGTACTGGACACCGTTTCTGACGGGGCCGAACCAGGATCGACGTGTGTTGAAAAGCGCTGTTTTCGTTCGGAATGGGACCACCGCGACGGCCCATACACACAAGTGCCAACGATAACGAAGCACTCGCTATTGCGGCGTAATCCCAAGACCTAACGGTCTAAGATTACTCTAAAATGCGCGGTTGGACCGCACCGGGCAACAGAAGCGGATTCCAGCGGTACGGGGGACACCGGGCAACAGAAGTCCCCCACTTCAATCCCGTTCGCGCGCCAGCCGTTCCTCTTCCGTGGTGAAGGCCGTGAACCCCTTGCTGTCTGGCGAGGTCGCGGTGACGAAGAAGGCGACGCCCGTCCCCTTCGCGCGATCGATCCACAGCCCCGAACGCAGCCCATAGGCGTCCCCGGCATGGCCGATGCGCGGGCGCCCGTCCCCGAACAGATCGTCCGCGCAGCTATCGTACGCCGTCGGCAGCATCGTCATCCCAAGGCCATATTGGCAGTAGAAGCCGTTCGACGTGTCGCCATTCGACCCGTCATAGCGCCACGCCGCCCGCTCGATTTCGGCAATCGACGCGCGCTTGAGGAAACTGCCGTCGTTGCGCAGCAGCATCTGGCCGATCACCGCGAGGTCGCGCATCGACGCGCGCAACCCGCCTTGCGGCGAGAACAGCGCGCCATTCTCCCCCGGCCGGTATCCCGCCAGATCGCATCCCGCCTTGGCGATCACCGGGCAATCGGGCCGCTTGCCGCCCAGATCGTCGAGCGCCACCGACCCGTCGGTGCGGTACAGCACCACCGCGCGCGCAATCTTGGCGTCCGAACAGGTCGACCAGTTGAAACAGGCATCGAGCTTGAGTGGCGCCAGCACCAGTCGGTGCATCAGGCGGTCGAACCGCTCTCCACTCGCCTTCTCCATCACGCTGGCAATCACCGGAAACCCGATATTGGCGTAGCGGAAGGCTTCGCCCGGACGATGCTCGCGATCCCATAGCGCCGGTTGCGCGATGCGGCCGGCCAACCGCTCGCCCAGCGGCACGCGATACTCCTCCGGATCGATCAGTCCGGAGGTGTGCGAGAGGAGGCGGCGCAGCGTGACCCGCAGCTTGGGAAAGGCCGGGTTGCGCACCTTCCAGCCCAGCGCTTCGCTGACGTCGCGGTCGAGATCGAGCTGCCCTGCCTCGACCATCCGCATCACACCCAGCGCAACGACCAGCTTGGTGATGCTGGCGACCCGCACCGGATCGTCGATCGTCACGGGACGCCCGGCTGCGCGATCCGCCATGCCGCTCGCACGGGACGCGGTCACCCCGCGCATGTCGAACGCCACGCGCACCTCCGCCGGGGGCTGAGCGGGCTGAGCGGAGACGGGGTTGCCGGCAAGCGACAGCAAGGAACCGAACAGGAGGATCAGACGCATCATGCGATCATGCCCGCCATGTTCCGAAACACAACCGGCGATGGCTGACCACGCCGGACTTGCGCCTGCCCCCAACAAAAAGGGCCCCGGTTTCCCGGAGCC
>CAYOXO010000147.1:0-10710 GCA_964407945.1 uncultured Stakelama sp. | reverse complement strand
GATCATCGATCCGAAGGAGCTTTCGGGCGACAAGATCGTGTTCGGCGCCACGGTGACGCTGCTGGACGAGGACGAGAAGTCGATCCGCTACCAGATCGTCGGTCTCGCCGAAGCGGACGTGAAGACCGGCCGGATCAGCTACAACTCGCCGATCGGCCGCGCGCTGATCGGCAAGAGCGTGGGCGATGAGGTCGAAGTGACCGTGCCCGCAGGCGACCGCTGGTACGAGGTCAGCAAGATCGAGTTTATCTAAGGGCTCTGACGCCCCCTTCATCGTCATCCCGGCCTTGTGCCGGGATCCACGGTGCCGCGCGGACTGCGCTGGAGCCTGTCAGGCATCGTTCGCCGCGCGGTGGACCCCGGCCAAGCCTGTTTTGAGCGCCTGCCTTGCAGGCAGGCGCGGGCCGGGGTGACGAACTGAATTCAGATCGCGCTTACGCCTGATCCGGCTCCATCAGCCGGTGCAGGTGCACCACCACATATTTCATCTCGGCATCATCGACCGTGCGCTGCGCTGCCCCGCGCCACGCCTTTTCGGCGCTGGCATAGTCGGGAAAGATGCCGACGACGTCGAGTTTGGTCGGATCCTGGAAATCGAGCGTCATCGGATCGGTCACGCGGCCGCCGAAGACGAGGTGAAGCTTGCTCATGAGAACTCCTGGGGATTGGCTATCCCGGTCGCCCTAGAGCCTTTTCCAGCCCGCTGGAACCGCTGACGGCGCGGAAAACGCGTGAAACACGCGCCTCGCGCTCGCCGTGCCGCACTCAAACCGGGTTCAGGCGTCGGTCTTCGCAGTCGCCGCGTCCTTGGCGGCGGTGAAGGCGTTGCCGATGATCTTGCCGAGCTGATCCTTCGCGACGTCGCGCTGGGGCAGCAGGGCGTCGATCTCGGCCTTTCCGACGTCCCGCGCCGCCGCAGCCGCGGCGCTGGCGCCCTCGGCGATGCGCTTGCCGACGGGAGCGAGCAGTTCCTTTTCCTTGTTCAGGCGCGGCAGCAGCGCGCCGATCACGACGCCCAGCGCCACACCGCCCGCGACCAGTGCCAGCGGGTTGTTCTCGATCTTGTCGCTCGTGCGCTGACGGCGGCTCGAAGCTCCGTTGCTCTCGGTCATCTACTCGGTCCTCTCTTCGATCGTTTCAAACTCTTCGCCCCCGCCGCGGTTGCACGTTTGGTCCCGGACCACAGCAACTTCGCCAGCGGTTTGCGCGCCATGAACAGCACGGCGAGGCCGGCGGCGGCAGCAATCGCCTTGGGGCGGGCTCGGACTGCCTGTACGCTGTCGCGCACCAGCCGGCCTGCGACATTCTCGACCGCGTCCTGCGCCAAGGTGACCGGGTTGAGCCGGCCCTGCATCTCGTCGAGCGTGCCGAACAGCCGCTGGCGGGCGTTGCGTGCACGCGCTTGCGCTTCGAGCAGAGGGACGGGGAGCTGGTCGTCGCTCATGGCGCGTCCTTGGGGCGAGTCGCACGACGGAAGCGGCGGAGCGCGGCGCGGGCGAATAACGCTGCCGCTCCAGCTGCGACGACCACAACGATCAGCGTCGCGAGGCCAGGGCCGACATAGGGGGTGAGGATCATCACGAATCCGACGATCAACGCGATTGCCGCGGCCTGGGCCAGCAGCAGCACGGCGATACCGAAGATCGCGGCGGCGCGCGCGTCGGCGAGCCGGTCGAGCGCCAGCGCCCGCCAATAGGCGATCTCCGCTTCGGCATAGGCGCGGCCGTCGCCGACCGCGCGTGCGATCAGCGTGCCGATGCCTTCTTCCTCATCCGGCTCGTGACGTTCGTCCACCTGACCCCCCGGATTGGCGATCAGGCTTTGGGCTTGCCGGAACCGGCGTCGTCCGGAGCGCCCTTGTCCGCCAAGTCGCCCGCGGCATCGAGGCCGGACTTGAGCAGTCGTGCAAGGACGAAGCCGACGCCCGCGGCGATGCCGACTGCGACCGCCGGGCTCTTCTTCACGAACTCGCGCGCGTCGTCGATCAGGTCGTCGACCTGCTTGCCCCGCAACGATTCGGCGATGCCCGAAATCTGGTCGGCGGCGGAGCGGGCATATTGGCCATATTGCTCGCCGAGCTTCTCATCGACCGATCCGGCGGCATCGCGCATCAGGTCGGAGAATCCGTCGAGCGCGCCGCTCGCCTTCTCCTTGCCGGTGTCGGCAAAGGCCCGCGCCTTGTCGCCAGCCTGACCAGCCAGCTTACCAGCCTCCTCCCGCACCTTCTCAGCCGCCCCCCGCTTGGCTTCGCTTGCGATCAGCGTGCCGCCTTCGTCGATCGAATTCGTCTCGTCCGCCATCGCTCAAAATCCCTTCCACTAGCTTCCCCGGATCAACCACGGCGCAGACGGACGGTTCCATCCGTTACATGATTTGCCCGGCGGCGCCGAACGGGATAGAGGCCCGCGCGACACTGTCAGCCCCCAAGGTAGGGAGACCATTTCGTGACCGCAATCATCGACATCCATGCGCGCCAGATTCTTGACAGCCGCGGCAACCCCACGGTGGAGGTCGACGTGTTGCTGGAGGACGGCAGCTTCGGCCGCGCAGCAGTCCCCTCGGGCGCCTCGACCGGTGCGCATGAGGCGGTAGAGAAGCGCGACGGCGACAAGAGCGTCTACCTCGGCAAGGGCGTGCTCGAGGCGATCGAGGGCGTGAACGGCGAGATCGCCGAAGAGATCGTCGGCCTCGACGCCGAGGACCAGGCCGATATCGACCATGCGATGATCGAGCTCGACGGCACCGAGAACAAGGGCCGCCTGGGCGCCAACGCGATCCTTGGCGTCAGCCTCGCGGTCGCCAAGGCGGCGGCAGACGCGCGCGGCCTGCCGCTCTACCGCTATGTCGGCGGCGTTTCGGCGCATGTCCTGCCGGTTCCGATGATGAACATCATCAACGGCGGCGAGCATGCCGACAATCCGATCGACTTCCAGGAGTTCATGATCGTCCCCGTTGGCGCGGACAGTATCGCCGAAGCGGTTCGCTGCGGCGCGGAGATCTTCCACACGCTCAAGAAGAAGCTCCACGACAAAGGTCTTGCGACCGGCGTGGGCGACGAGGGCGGCTTCGCGCCGAACATCGCATCGACCACCGACGCACTCGACTTCATCATGTCGAGCATCGAGGCGGCGGGCTACAAGCCGGGCGACAACGTCATGCTCGCGCTCGATTGCGCCGCGACCGAATATTATCGCGATGGCGCCTACAAGATGGTGGGTGAGGGCAAGACCTTCTCGTCCGCGGAGAACGCCGATTTCCTCGCCGGCCTGTGCGCCAAATACCCGATCTTCTCCATCGAGGACGGCATGGCCGAAGACGACTGGGACGGTTGGAAGCTCCTCACCGACAAGCTCGGCGGCAAGGTTCAGCTGGTCGGCGACGATTTGTTCGTGACCAACCCGAAGCGTTTAAAGCGCGGCATCGACGGTGGCTATGCCAACTCACTGCTGGTCAAGGTCAATCAGATCGGGACGCTGACCGAGACGCTGGAGGCGGTGAGCCTGGCGCAGCGTTCGTCCTACACCGCGGTCATGTCGCACCGTTCGGGCGAGACCGAGGACGCGACCATCGCCGATCTCGCGGTCGCCACCAACTGCGGCCAGATCAAGACCGGCTCGCTCGCGCGTTCGGACCGGCTCGCCAAGTACAACCAGCTCATCCGCATCGAGGAAGAGTTGGGCGACGCGGCGGTTTATGCCGGCCGCTCGATTTTGCGGGCTTGATCGCAGATTCGAGTTGGGCGACAATTAACTATGGCGCGAGCAACCCCGTTCAAGGCGATCCTGACGCGAGCCGGCCTCCCGGCCGTCGCGATCATCTTCATGGGCTTTTTTGCCTATTCGGCGGTGCTGGGTCCGAACGGGGTGCTCACCTATGGTGACTACAAGCGTCAGCTTGCGGTCAAGCAGGGTGAGCTCGCCAAGCTCGAGAAGGAGCGGGCGGAGCTGCGCAATCGGGTCAGCCTGCTCAACCAGAAGGGGGCGGACCCCGACATGGTGGACGAACTGACGCGCAAGAAGCTCAACGTCGTCCACCCCGACGAAGTCATCGTTCCGCTCAATTGAACACCGGTTACCGTGGGGCTGCGCCCAGTCGCAGCCTTACGCGCGCGTCATCATTGCGCACCGGTCGATAACCGGCCTATAGGGCCGCTTCCATCTCTCCCCAGGATGAGGGTCAACGTGGCAAAAGCGCCGGCCAAGAGCCGTAAAATAGAACCAGCTGTAACTAACCGTGAACGTCCAAACGAACCGGAGCGGTACAAGGCCTCGAAAGAGCAATTGCTGGAATTCTATCGCCAGATGCTGCTCATCCGCCGCTTCGAGGAGAAGGCGGGTCAGCTCTACGGTCTCGGCTTCATCGGCGGCTTCTGTCACCTCTATATCGGCCAGGAAGCGGTCGCGGTCGGCTTGCAGTCGGCGCTGGACGGCGACAAGGACTCGGTGATCACCGGCTATCGCGATCATGGCCACATGCTCGCCTACGGAATCGATCCCAAGGAAATCATGGCCGAGCTGACCGGCCGTGCCGCTGGCATCAGCCGCGGCAAGGGCGGGTCGATGCACATGTTCTCGACCGAGAAGAAGTTCTACGGTGGACACGGTATCGTCGGCGCCCAGGTCTCGCTCGGTACCGGCCTCGCTTTCGCGCACAAGTATAACGAGGATGGCGGCGTCGCCATGGCCTATTTCGGCGACGGTGCGGCGAACCAGGGCCAGGTCTACGAATCGTTCAACATGGCCGAGCTGTGGAAGCTCCCGATCATCTACGTGATCGAGAACAACGGATACGCCATGGGCACGAGCGTCAACCGCTCTTCGTCCGAGGATCAGCTCTATCGCCGCGGCGAGAGCTTCCGCATCCCCGGCATCCAGGTCGACGGCATGGATGTACTGGCATGCCGCGGCGCGGCCGAAGAGGCGCTGGCATGGGTCCGTGCAGGCAAGGGGCCGATCATCCTCGAGATGAAGACCTATCGCTACCGCGGTCACTCGATGTCGGATCCGGCGAAGTATCGCAGCCGTGACGAGGTTCAGGCGGTTCGCGACAACAGCGACCCGATCGAGGGTCTGAAGGTCGAACTCGAAGCCGCGGGCGTCAAGGACGACGAGTTGAAGGCGATCGAGGCCGAGATCCGCAAGGCGGTGAACGAATCCGCCGACTTTGCTGAGCAGACGCCGGAGCCCGATCCGGCCGAATTGTATACCGACGTTCTGGTGGGGACCTACTGAGATGGCGATTGAGCTCAAGATGCCGGCGCTGTCGCCCACGATGGAAGAGGGCACGCTCGCCAAGTGGCTGGTCAAGGAAGGCGACACCGTGAAGTCCGGCGATATCCTCGCCGAGATCGAGACCGACAAGGCGACGATGGAATTCGAAGCGGTCGACGAAGGCACGATCGCATCGATCCTCATCGCCGAAGGTACCGACAATGTGAAGGTCGGCACCGTGATCGCGACGATCGCGGGTGAGGGCGAGGACGCTTCGGTCCCGGCGCCAGCTGCCGCGCCGGTCGAAGCCCCCAAGGCCGAAGAACCCGCCCCGGGCGAGGACGGCGGTCCCAAGAAGGCCGACAGCGGCACCAAGCAACTCGCCAGCGACAAGGCGGCGACTGTGGCCGATCCCGAAGTGCCTGCGGGCACCGCGATGGTGAAGACCACCGTCCGCGAAGCACTGCGCGACGCGATGGCCGAGGAAATGCGCGCCGATCCGCGCGTGTTCGTGATGGGCGAGGAAGTCGCCGAGTATCAGGGCGCGTACAAGGTGACGCAGGGCCTGCTCGACGAATTCGGCGCCAAGCGCGTGATCGATACCCCGATCACCGAGTACGGCTTTGCCGGCATCGGTAGCGGCGCGGCGATGGGCGGCCTCAAGCCGGTCGTCGAGTTCATGACGTTCAACTTCGCCCTGCAGGCGATCGATCACATCATCAACTCGGCGGCCAAGACCAACTACATGTCGGGCGGCCAGATGCGCTGCCCGATCGTGTTCCGTGGTCCCAACGGCGCGGCCAGCCGCGTCGCAGCGCAGCACTCGCAGAATTTCGGCCCCTGGTATGCCAGCGTGCCGGGCCTGATCGTGATCGCGCCGTACGACGCGGCGGATGCCAAGGGCCTGCTCAAGGCGGCAATCCGGTCGGAAGACCCGGTCGTGTTTCTTGAGAACGAGCTGATGTACGGCCGCAGCTTCGACGTGCCGAAGCTTGATGACTGGGTGCTGCCGATCGGCAAGGCCCGTATCGTGCGCCCGGGCAAGGACGTGACGATCGTGTCGTACTCGATCGGAGTCGGCGTCGCGCTCGAAGCCGCGGAGACGCTGGCGGGCGAGGGGATCGACGCGGAGGTCATTGACCTGCGCACGCTGCGCCCGCTCGACAAGGCGACGGTGCTTGAGAGCCTCAAGAAGACCAATCGCATGGTCGTGGTCGAGGAAGGCTGGCCGGTCTGCTCGATCTCGTCCGAGATCATCGCGATCGCGATGGAAGAGGGCTTCGACGACCTCGACGCGCCCGTGATCCGCGTGACCAACGAGGACGTGCCGTTGCCTTATGCAGCGAACCTCGAGAAGCTGGCGCTGATCACCGCGGACAAGGTGGTCGCAGGCGTCAAGAAAGTGACCTACCGCTAGGGGGCTTGCCCCTCCCTTCGGGGAGGGGCTGCCTGCTTAGCAACTCGATGCGGTGACGCCGTTGACTTGATAGACACCGTTGGTGCCGCCGGTCGTGTCACGGCGGTCGCGGACCATCATGGATGCTTCTTCGCGGAAGTTACTGTTGGGGGCCAGTCCGGTCTGGAAGATCGGCTTATACTCGTAATAGACCTCGACATACATCGTCGCGCCGTTGTCCGGCGCAGTAGCGAGACGCCCGGTCTTGCCCATGCCGTTGATGTTGGTTGTGCCCGCTCCGCCATAGGTGGAAACTTGCGCAGTCTTTGCGCCGCGGCAGCGCTGCCAGCGAATGCGATACTTGCCCGCGTTGTTCGGGTCCGGCTCTAGGCTTGAGAGGATCACGCGGCCGCGCGTGAACAGATCGAGCTCGCCTGCCTGAAGCCCGGCGCCAGTGAGCAGATCGTTGATATCGGCTTCGTTGATCGTCTTGGCCTGAAGCTGACTGCCAGAGCCGATCCGCGCCGCATTGTCGGCGAGATGGAGCGAGAGCTGACTGACACGCATGCGCGTGATGATGTAGTTGGTCAGCTCTGCGCCTGTCAGACTGAGCAACAGCAGAACCGGCAGCGAGAAGGCGAACTCGAGTAGCGCCAGACCACTCGTATCTTCGCGCAGACTGCGGCGCGGTCGCCGGTCGATACGGGCGAGGAAAGCGCGGATCATGGCGTCGGGGTCGGCGTTGGAGTGGGCGCTGTCACGTCCGGAGGGCAGTTGCGTACCTGCATCGCGGCGTAGCTGCCCTGATCGGCGTAAGGCTGGTTGCGCAAGACCGTCGACGCGGTGATCTTGGTTGTGCGCGATCCTCCGGCAACGTTGTAGAAGGGGAACATGCGCGGATAGGTGACGGTGACGGTGTACAACGTTGCGTCTTTCGCGCCGCCCTGACCGGCGTCGCCGCCGTCGGCATCCCAGGTCCCGTTGCGGTTGGCGTCTTCGTACGGCTCGCTGCCGTCGCAGGTGCCGTTGTCGTTGGTGTCGGTCCAGGTTTCGGCGCGCGCCGCCGCAGCATCGGTGAAAGTGCGGTAGAAGCGGCGCGTGATCTCGATCTGGGCGTTGTTGGCGAGAGCACGGGCCTGCGCCCTTACCTTGTTGTCCAGCGCGGTCTGGGCGGCGCTTCCTGAACCGGATTCGAGCGCCCCATCGCGAGCCGTCTTCTGCACGACGCCCTGCAACACCGCGCGCGCGTAAAGTGTGTGCGCGATATCGAACGCGCCGAGCAACGCCAGTCCGAGCACGGGCGCCACGATCGCGAATTCGATGACCGTGGCGCCCGCCTCGTCGCGCGCGAGCGCGCCGGGGATGAGGCGGCGGAGGGAGAATAGCCGCATCATCTGGTCAGTCTCAGCTGGGAAATCTGGTCGGCAATCGATTTGAACGTGTTCTGCAGATCGGTCGAGTTGCGCGCTGTGAAGAACCGGCCCGGCGTTGCACAGGTATTGAGCATACCTTCGATCGTCGTGTTGGAGGCGCCGAACCAGATCACCCACAACGTGATGTTCTTGTTCTTCACCGCAGTGCAGATCGCCGCGGTGCGGGCATTGACCTGCTGTGTAATTGTGCCCGTGGTCAGACAGCCGCTGGTCGGGGCCTGGTTTGGGTCGGTGGTGCGCCGGTCAAGCCATGGCAGACCATAGGGGCCGTAGTCGTTGGTGTTCGTGCACGCCTCACCGTCGGTCATGAAGATCAGATGGCGTTCGATTTCGCCACCTTGCGGAGTGTATTCGTTCTCCGACTTGAAGATACCGGTGGGCGAAATGAAGCGCGCACCCCAGAGCAGCCCGGTGTCGTGATAGGTATTCCCGTCGGGGGTAAGCCCGTTCACATAGGCTTCGAAGTCCGATGCCGTCGGCCAGGGTTGAAGCTTCTTGGCTTCCTTGGGGCAGTAATAGGGGACGCTGTTATAATAGTTGGTAGTCGTCTTCGTCGAATTGCGGTCGAGTTGATCCCAGGAAGAGGTAACGTCGCGGGCGTAGATGAGCTGCGGCAGCGCCGGCCCCCACTGCGTGGTGGTGTCCGCGGTCGGCGTCATATCGATGTCGAGGTCCTTCGCCGCAGCCGGGATCGGCGAGTAGCTGGTCTGCCAGACAGTGTCGCGTTCCTCGATGCACCCGTCCCAATTGATCGTGCGGTTGGTCGCGCCGTTCGCGATCGGCCAATCGAAGCTGTTGCGCCAGGTGGTCCCGTTCTTGAGCAGCCCCACATTAACTGGAAGCTTGTCATACTCCCATTCGGGAAGGCCCTGCCGGGACTCGTAATAGCAATAATAGCTACCGCCCGACTGGTATTTGTTCACCCGGTACTCGCGAGTTGCGGTGTTCGTCGTAGCCGGATTGCAAGGGGTCGAGGCGTTGGTCCAGTAATACCTGTCTTCAGTCCATGACGACCAGATCGTGACCCCGGTGGCACGACGGGTCTGGTATTTCCAGCTGTCTGCGAAAAAGGCCGTCGGCAGCAGCTTTCCGACGTTCACATTGGTCGCATAGGGCATGAATCCGAAACGGATCTGCACAGTGTTACCGGTGCCACCAGATGGTGCGCCGGTGGCGCAGGTTTCAGCGGTGTCGAGCCGGGCGACGATCTCATAGAAGCACTTCACTGACGATTTGAGTGCCTGGATCTTGGTCTGGGGGTCGGTCGAGACTGCCTTGTCGTCCATCGATCCGGTGGTATCGAGCACGAACATCACATCGGTGTTGGGCAGCCGCATCTCGGCGTCGCAGGTGACGTTCAGCGTTTCATTGTTTCTGCCGAATACGCGCATGATCGTCATCGGGACCGACGCCGACGCGGCGCCGCTGACTTTGCCTGCGCTTTCGGTGAATGTCCGCGTGATGCCTACGGCGCCATAAGGGCTCGCCTGGATATTCGCGTCGAAAAAGCGGTTCGCGGCGCCCTGCGCGGCATTGCTGTTGTAGGACCAGGTGCCGCCGCCCATCTGCTTGCGCCCGGCGAGCGCGCCGGCATCACACGCATGTTGCAGGCGCGTCTTGACGATGTACATGCGGCTGATGTCCACGCCGCCGCCCACCATGCCCGCCAGCGGGATGATCGACGCCGCAACAATCGCCATGGTATTGCCGCGCACATCGCGGGCGAGAGAGGTCAGCCATGTGGAGGCGCCTTTGGCAGCCCCTGCTCGCATGTTCATCGGCGCGTCTTCCCCGGTTCGATGGGGGCCTATGGATCAAGTGCCGCTAACGTCGGCTGAAAGCGCATGGTTAATGAAAGGTTCTTGCTCGATCCGCACAGGAGAGCGCTGGTGATTGCGGAACCGGAGCGGAGGCTGGTCCTGACCTATGCGCCGAGCGCGGCGGCGAGCCGGGGCCTCGCGGCACTGCTGATGCTCGACGACAAGCTGGCCGAGACGGTACGCAGCACGACCGAGCCGATGCTGGGCCAGATCCGCCTGCAATGGTGGCACGATGCACTGGTGAAGCTCGACAGCGCCCCACCGCCCGCTGAGCCGGTGCTGGAAGCGGTTGCTCGCGACGTGCTAAGCGATGGCGTGACTGGCGCGGCTACGGCGGAGATTGCACAGGTCTGGCAGACGCTGTTGCAGGAGGAACTGGATGCGGCCGCGCTCAAGGCCTTTGCCCAGCGCGGTGCGCGATTGTTCGAGCTTGCGGGCAGACTTGCGGGAGCCACGCCCGGCGATCCGCTGATGCTGGCAGGGGAAGGCTGGGCGCTCGCCGACCTTGCCGGAGGTCTCACCGATCCGGGCGAAGCTGCGGCGGCGCGGATGATCGCGGAACAGGCGCTCGCGCAAGCAACTGCGGCGAAATGGAGCCGCAATGGTCGGGCGCTGGGCGCGATGGCACATCTTGCCCGACTGGATCTGGCCGGGGTTCCACTTGGAGCGCCGCGGCGGACAGGGCGTGCGCTGTGGCACCGCCTCACCGGCAAGTGACGTCTTGCTGCCGTCGATGGAGGGCGTAGGCTGTTCCTCTGGCTAGGGGGAGAGTCGGAATGTGGCGCTATTTCATAGGCGGCATCGCGGCGTTGCTGATGGCGGGGGCGGGGATCTTCCTGTTCCAGAGCCGA
>CAYOXO010000146.1:0-10831 GCA_964407945.1 uncultured Stakelama sp. | reverse complement strand
CGCGATGCTGGTGTGCACGCCCGTGATCGAGCTGGTCAGGTCGATCGCCGTGCCGGCGCTCGCATAGGGCACCGCAACGCCGCTCTTGTCCGTGGCGACGGGGGCCGCAGGCGTCGCGACCGTGAGGTTCACCGTCGCGGGCGCCGAGGTACCGCCCGGGCCGGTCGCGGTGTAGGTGAAACTATCTGCACCGAAATAGGCCGCGGTCGGCGTGTAGGTCACGACGTTCCCGGCCACCGTCACCGTGCCGTGCGCAGGCGCCGTGCCGATCGCGATGCTGGTGTGCACGCCCGTGATCGAACTGGTGAGGTCGATCGCGGTTCCCGTGCTGTTGTAGGGAATTCCGGCATTCTTGTCGGCCGCCACCGGTGCGGCCGGGGTCGCCACCGTCAGGCTCACCGTCGCGACGTTCGAAGTGCCGCCGGCGCCCGTCGCCGTATAGGTGAAGCTGTCCGTGCCGAAATAGCCGGCCGTCGGCGTATAGGTCACCACATCGCCGGCAATCGTGGTCGTACCGTGCGAGGCCGCCGTGCCGATCGCGATGCTGCTGTGCGGACCGCCGGTGATCGAGGCCGACAGATCGATCGCCGTGCCGGTGCTGTTATAGGGCACCGTCACGCCCGGCTTGTTCGCCGCGATCGGCTTGTCGATGAAGGTGAAGGTTGCCGAGGTCGTGCTGGTCTGGCCATTGACGGTGACCGTCACGGCCTTCGCCCCCGAGCCCGCGGCCGGCGCAGTGACGGTAAGCGAGGTCGCGCTCGCCCCGGTTACATTGCCGTTGCCCGCCGAACCGAAGGTCACGGTGTTATTGCCCGGCGTCGTGCTGAAGCCGGTGCCGCTGATGGTCACCACCTGGCTGACCGGACCCGAAGGCGGCGCGACACCCGTCACGGTCGGCACGACCGCGAAGGCGCTGCCCGAGGTCGCAGCGGTGGTCGGGTAGCCGCTCGGCGTGAAGGCGCCGAGCGAGAAGCCGGCGCTCGAACCCGCCGTGGTGCCGGTATAGCTGATCGTGACGGTGCAGCTGCCCGAGGGAATGCTGAAGCCGTTGAACTGGAAGTTCGCACCGCTATCCGAACCGCTGGCGCCGCAGCTGCCGCCCAGCGTGCCGCGACTGACCAGCGCCGAACCGCTGAACAGCGGCGCGATGCTGGGCGAGGCCGAGGCATTGAGATTGGTGAAGGTGATCGTCGCGGTGCCGGTCTGGCCGACACCGAGCGAAGCGGTCGAGAAGTTGACCGAGGTGGTGATGGCGCTCGCCGCGCCGACGGCGACGGCCTGCTGCACCTGGGCTGCGGCGTTCCAGTTGGAGTCGCCCGCCTGGTTGGCATTGATCAGGCAGGTGCCGGGGGTGTTGAAGGTCACCGAGCCGCCCGAGATCGTGCAGATGCCAGCGGAGCCAGCGTCGATCGTGAGGACCGGCGTCAACGTCGAGGTCGCCGTGACGGTCGGCGTATAGGCGGCGCCACCCACCGACGCGGCCGGCGCGGTCGAAGTGAAGCTGAGCGTCTGGTTGCCCTTCGCGATCGTAACCGAGATCATCGGGGTGTCCGCCGTGCGGGGCGGCCCCTGCGAGTCGCTCACCCGGATGATGTAGGAGAAGGGGCCTGCAACGGTCGGCGTGCCCGAGACGACACCGGTCGTGCTGCTGACCGTCGTGCCCGGAATGAACGCACCGGCGCCAAGCGTATAGGTATAGGGCGCAACGCCGCCAGCGGCGGTATTGGCCTGGCTATAGCTGGCGCCGACCTGGAGCCCCGAAGCGGCGGCTGCGCTGATCGTCAGGGTCGCCGGAGTCACGGTGAAGCTCCGCACCACGTCGGGCGCGGCATTCCAGTTGCCGTCCCCGGCCTGGCTGGCGGTGATCGAACAGGCACCTGTCTGCAACAGGGTGAGCGTAGTACCCGAGACGGTGCAGATGCTCGTCGTGGTCGAGGCGAAGCTGACCGTGAGGCCCGACGACGCCGTTGCCGAGAGGGTCAGCGGCGAGGCCGAGAGCGAGGCGTCGGACAATGTGCCGAAGTTGATCGTCTGGGCGCCCTGGGCGATGGTGATGCTGTAGGACTGAGTCCGGGTATAGGGTCCACCGCTGCCGACCGTCGAGCTGTCGGTCGCCCTGATATCGAAGTTGAAGGTGCCGGCGGCGGTCGGCGTGCCCGACAAGGTGCCGCCCGACAGGGTCACGCCGGTGGGCAGCGTGCCCAGCGTCCGCGTATAGATATAGGTCGCCGTACCGCCATTCGCCGTGAAGCTCTGCGAATAGCCGGTGCCGACCGTCCCGCCCGGCAGCGCGCCGGAGGCGGGCGACAGGGTGATCGTCGGTGCCGCGATCGTCAGCGACAGCGTCCCCGTCGTCTGGGTGAAGGGGCCGGTGCCGAGCGAGCTGTCGGTGACGGTTGCGGTGAAGGTGAAGGTGCCGCTCGCAACGGGAGTTCCGCTGATGGTGCAGTCGGCGTTGAGCGCAGTTCCCGCAGGCAGCGAGCCCGAAGCGGGCACGGTGCCGCAGCTATAGGGCGCGCGTCCACCACTCGCATTGATCTGCACCCCGGACAGGGCCTGACCACGCGTGCCGCTGCCGCCGGCGAGCGAGAAGGACAGCGTCGGATTGCTCACGGGAACCGTGACCGTCGCGGGGGCCGAAGTGCCGCCCAGATTGGTCGCAGTGAAGACGAAGCTGTCGTTGCCCCGGAATCCGGTCGGCGCGGTGTAGGTCACCAGCCCGGCCGAATCGACCGAAACGGACCCGCCCTGGGCGGTCGTGGCCGAGCCGACCGCGAAGTTGGTCGGGCTGTTGGTCGCATGGCCGGTGAGGGTGAAGTTCACATTGGCGGCGTTGTAGGCCACCGCCGCAGCCGTGTGCGAGCTGGCGACCGGCGCGGCCACATAGGTGTATTGATCGGACGCGCTGGTCGCGCTGATGCCGCCGGGCGTGGTCACCGTGATGTCGTACGTTCCCGCAGGCCGTGCCGGCGAGGTCGCGGTGATCTGCGTGTTGCTGTTGATCGTGTAGGTCGCGTTCGTCGCGCCGAACTTCACCGCGCCCGTACCCGGCGCCGCCGAGAAGCCACTGCCGGTGATCGTCACCGTCGTACCACCGCTGGTGGGGCCGGCGGTCGGCGAGACCGACGTGACCGTCGGCGCCGCCACATAGGTGTACTGATCGGCTGCGCTGGTCGCGCTGGTGCCACCGGGCGTGGTCACCGTGATGTCGTACGTTCCTGCAGAATTCGCGGGCGACGTCGCGGTGATCTGGGTGTTGCTGTTGATCGTGTACGACGCGTTCGCCGCGCCGAACTTCACTGCGCCCGTCGGGTTCGCCGCCGCGAAGCCGGTGCCGGTGATGACGACTGTCATCCCGCCCGCGGTCGGGCCGTTGGTCGGCGAGATCGATGTGACGGTCGGTGCCGCCACATAGGTGAACTGATCCGCCGCGCTGGTCG
This sequence comes from uncultured Stakelama sp., assembly GCA_964407945.1. Taxonomy (GTDB): domain Bacteria; phylum Pseudomonadota; class Alphaproteobacteria; order Sphingomonadales; family Sphingomonadaceae; genus Sphingomonas. Next base: position 7,391 of record CAYOXO010000146.1, on the reverse strand, counting down.
CGCTGGTGCCACCGGGCGTGGTCACCGTGACGTCGACCGTTCCTGCACTACCGGCGGGCGAAGTCGCGCTGATCTGGGTGTTGCTGATGATGGTGTAGGTCGCGTTCGCCGCGCCGAACTTCACCGCCCCGGTCGGATTCGCGATCGAGAAGCCGCTACCGTTGATCATCACCGTGGTGCCGCCGCCCGTCGGGCCCGCGATCGGCGAAATCGACGTGACGGTCGGCACTTCCGGCGCAATGACGAAGCCGGTCAGCGGCACATTGGTGCGCGTAAAGGGCTGCGGAGTCGCACCATTGGCGCCGGTCACCGATGAATCGGTGATATCGACATTGAAGCTGAAGGTACCCGACGCAGTCGGCGTGCCAGTCAGGGCGCAATTGGCGCCGAGCGTGACACCGCCGGGCAGCGCCGCCGACCCGCCGTTGAGCACACAACTATAGGGCGCATTACCGGCCGCCGGCGTCACGGCATAGCCGGACAGCGCCGCGGCGACCCTGGCGCCGGTACCGCTGATCGCCGCGGTGATCGTCGGATCGCCGACGGATACCGTTACCGTCGCAGGTGGAGAGGTACCGCCGCTGTTGGTGGCGGTGGCGATAAAGGTGTCGTTGCCACGATAGCCGACGCGTGGCGTATAGGATGCGATACCCGCGTTGTTGATCGAAACCGACCCGCCGCCGCTGGTCGTCGCGCTCGACACCGCATAGCTCGTCGGCGCGTTGGTCGCGCTGCCGCCGGTCGCGACATCGATGTTCATCGCCGAAGCGCCGCCCGGATTGTAGGCGACGACACTGCCGAAGGTGAAGCTGTTCAGCGTCGGCGCGCTCACCGCAGGCGTGCAGCTCACGGTGATGCCGATGCTTCCGGTCGCGCCGGCGTTGCGGCTGGTGAACACGCCGACGGCGGTAGTACCCGCAGGTATCGCAAAGGCAACCGTCGACTGGGAGCCGCTCGTGCTCGTGACGATCGCGGCAGCCGCGATGTTGGTGGACGTGTTGGTCCCGGAACCGAGCCGCAGCCGCAGCTGCAGCGTGCCGGTTGTGATCGAGAAGTTGCCGGTGACGACGATCTGGTCGTCCTGGTCGAACGTATAGAAGGTCGCGTTGCTCGGGGTATAGTTCATCCCCGGCAGGTTCTGATCCGTCCAGGACGCCGAAGAGCGAGCCATGTGATAGGTGGCCGTCCCGGCAATCCCGCCCGCAGTCGTTCCGGCGGAGGGCGTGCCGGCCGAATAGACTGCTTGGTGATTGAGCACGCCGCTGTTGATCGCCGTGCAGCCGGTCGAGGCCTGCGCGGCGACGGGCGCGAGCGCGGTAAGGCCCATCGCCAGCAAGGCACGCCGCATCATCGCGGGCGCACCGCCGCGCCGCTTCGACGAAACCGCCAGTTTCGCACGAGGCGCACCAAGTTGACATAGCGCAGCGAAAGCGCCCGCAAATCCCACGGCCACGGCAGATTCCCCCCAGTATTAAGGAGGAGAATATATCATTATTGCGTGGACGCAAGTGAAACGACTCGTTGCGTATCATCAAACATGCTGTATTGATGCACTAAATTTGGCGGCGCTAACGACATGCCTGCTTCTGTACTGCGAACCCTATTGCATATTGGCGCTAGCCCCAGGCGAAACCACCAGAGGTAAACGGATAGGAAACCTTCTACCCCACTGACCGCCAACAAGATGGTCGGCGCGATCGGATACCTCTACTCTGCTCATTTGTACGGTTTGCGTGTTTGCCTAATAACGGGTGACGGTATCTCGACGATATCACGGCCCGCACTTGAATCACTTGGGAGGAGGGTAAGATGGAACCTTATATGGGCCAGATCATGCAGGTCGGCTTTAGCTATGCTCCGCGCGGCTGGGCGCTTTGCTGGGGCCAGATGGTCAGTGTCGCGCAGAACACGGCATTGTTCTCGTTGCTCGGCACCAACTTTGGCGGCAACGGCCAGACGACGTTCGGGCTTCCGGACGCGCGCGGCCGGGTGTTCACCGGAGTCGGCAGCGGGCCTGCACTGCCGCCAGTCGTGTTGGGCGAGGTTGGCGGAACGCCGAACGCCACGCTGACCATCGGCAACATGCCCGCGCATAACCACGCCGCAGCGTTCACCGGTGCCGTGGGCTCGCTGGGCGCGCAGGTGCAGGCAAAGACCGGAGTTGCGGAAGCACAGCTTACAGACGGGCCGAGCGCCGGCGCTTTCCTCGCCAACACCGCCGATCCGGTGGTGAGCGGAACGCCGCTGATCTACGCTCCGGCATCGGCCGCCGGGACGGCGGTGAACATGGGGGGCGCCAGCGTGACCGGAACACCCGGCGGCACTGTTACCATTGGCAATACCGGCGGGTCGCTGCCGTTCAGCATCCAGCAGCCCTATCTGGGCATCACCACCATCATCGCCACTGCAGGGATCTTCCCCTCGCGTAACTGATCCTGGAGGGCCGGGCGCCGCGAAAGCGTGTCCGGCCCTTCGCGATCGCGACGAGGGTCAGTTGAACACAGCCTCATAATGACGCCGGTCCGCTGAGGGCGTACGCTGGCTGATCATGATGTTGTGCGGCCCGCCCTTGCCGCAATCGAATTCATAGGTTTCGTCGAGCAGATAGACATGCGGGGGCGACTCGAAGAACAGCGAGAAGGGCTCGCGGAAGTCGACACCCGCCAGATATTTGCTGCGTTCGATTCGTTCGAGCGTGATTTCGACTGGCTGCGGGATGGTGTTGACGCGAACCTTGCGGCCCACCCACGGCTCGAAATCTTCCGGCTTCAACAGATACATGAAATCCTCCCCACATGTGCACGGCACGCTACCGCCGCGAATTGCCCGGTGACAACCCGCTTGTGAAGCAGCCATGCCCGCGCATGATGCTGGCCCGATGGCGATGGTGACGATGGAACGCATTGCACTCCACCCTTTTCCGCAACCGCGGACGGACTCGCCCCGTACCATCCGGCTCCCGGAGCATGCGATCGTGCTTCGCCCGGCGACGCGGGACGATCTGCCGCTGGCCGCGCGACTTTACGCCGCATTCCGCAGCCCCGAGCTGTTGCTCGCGCCCTGGAGCGCAGAAGACAAGCAAGCCTTTCTCGATGACCAGTTCCGGCTGCAGCACAGTCACTTCGTACGGCAGTTCCACCGCGCCGATTTCTGGATCGTCTGCGATGCCGACATGGCGCCGGTTGGCCGTTTCTACCTCGATCGCTCGATCCGGGAATGGCGTCTGGTCGATATTCTACTGGCGCCCGCCGCGCGTGGCCGGGGTATCGGCAGCGCGCTCATCCGCTGGGCCCAGGCACTCGCCGCCAATGCCGGCGCCGACGGCATCGCGCTGCACGTCGCGATCAACAATCCACGTGCCCAGGCCCTGTACATGCGCCTGGGATTTGTAGCGCACGAAAGCGCGGACGGGCTGCATATCCCGATGCGATGGCGCATCGGCAAAGCCTAGCCCGGCAATCCTATCGTTCCGCGTAGGCGCGCAACGCGACATGATAGGCAGAGAGATACCGGGCTGCTGCTGCGCCCACCGCCGCACTGGCCTCTCGCTGCTTGAGCTTACTGTCCGACACGAACCGCGAATCGGGGAATTTTGCATCGCTCGCGGCGCGCGCCGTCACGCGCGGGCGTTCGGAATCGGACAGGCTCACACCGAAATGCGGCAGGATTCGCTGCTCGAACGCAACGGGCAACGCTGCATAATCGACCGCGATTCCATCCCCGTTCGCCAATGCCTCGATCGCTGCACGATGATAGCGCGCCAGAATGCTGGCGCATTGCGCTTCGGGCCCGGATGAAGCCTCCTCCACCGCACCGTAAAGACCATCGGGCACGAGATCGGGCACCGTCTGATAGCCGCGCATACGAAGATGCGACACCAGCACCTCGGCCGGATCGCGGAAGAGATAGATCCAGGGAACCGAAGGAAAGGCGGCACGGAACAGCGGCAGCGCGAGCACATGCCAGCTGTCGAGCTTCAGGAAACTGCGCCGCTCGCCCCGGCGAGGCCGCGTCAACGCCGCAACCATTGCCCGCATCAGGGCAATGTGCCGTTCCTGCGGAATATCGGGCCGGGTGAGCGCAAACCGGACCACAGCGTCCAGCGGCCCCGGCTCCGACAGCGAGATCGCCGCCTCCAGCCCGCCCAGCATCCGCGCGACCAGCGTCGATCCGCAACGCGACATGTGAAGGACCAGACCGGCCAGCGGTGCGGCGGGCTGAGCCGGGGCCGCGGCAACGAACGCATCGAGCGTCGTCGCATGCCGGATAGCCCGGTTGAACGGTCGGTAGCTTACGGACGCCACCGCATCGGCATAGAAGCTCGTATCGGCGGGTGCGTCACCGAAACGGGCCCAGTCGATCGCCATCGCGCCCGCATGCTCGGTCAACGCGACCGGAAGCCAGCCGTCCGGCGCCCAGCTACCGCCCGGCTCAGGCACCGCCCTTCGCGATCGCGGGCGCAGCGCATCGCGATCCAGATCCAGCCCCAGGCCGCGCGCCGCCTGAAGCGCACGCTCGACGAACGTGTCGTGGCAGATCGTGGCATCAAGCTCTGCCTGCAGTGCCTGGTCGGCCAGAACCGCTTGTCGGAAGATGTCGAAACTGCCTGTCACGCTCCCTGTGTATTCACGATCGTTCCGGTCGCGCAATCGCATCGCAAAGCAGAAGAATGGAGGCGTGGGCGCTGCGCCTTCCCGACCAGGTCCGGCCGGATAATGCAGCCGGACCCCGCCGGCCCGCTGCCTCGCCCAAGGAATCGAACGCGACTATAGTCGTACGCCGGCTTCGATCATGGCATCGGGCATTGTTCGGTTTCGGAGGAGGCAAGGATATGGATGACAGTGAAGTCCATCTGAAGCAGGCAGTCGCGCTCGCCCGGTCCAATGTCGAAGCGGGTGGACGCCCCTTCGGCGCAGTCGTCGTGCGCGATGGCGCGGTCATCGCAACGGGGGTGAACACGATGCTCTCGACCCGGGACCCCACCTGGCATGCCGAACTCAATGCGATCCGCGCCGCAAGTGCCGTGCTCGACACTGCCGACCTCTCGGGATGTGCGGTCTATGCCAGCGGCCATCCCTGCCCGATGTGCATGGCCGCCATGCGCCTCGCCGGAATCAGCGAAGTCGCCTTCGCCTGCTCGAATGAGGACGGTGAACCCTATGGGCTATCGACCGCCGCGATCTATGCAGATCTCGCCAGGCCGTTCGGGGAACAGTCGATGCGGATCCGCCACATACCCGTCGTCGGCGGCACCATTCCCTATGACGAATGGAGCCGCCGCACCGCGCAACGCTAAGGCGGGCCGGTGCGCCGCACCGACCCGCTCCGGCTCAGGATTTGACCACGCGCTGCTCGATCACCTGATCAAGCGTCCAGCGAATCGACGAGGCGTCCATGGGCGGGTTCTTCACCTTTTCCTCGATGATGCGCAGGCGATACTCGATCCCCGGCTGCGGCTCGAAATCGGCGATGCCGAAATAGTGGAGCTGCCAGGGGTCGCTTTCCTTCTCGCGCACCTGCAGGCAGGTCATCGGCGCGACGCCGGTGCACGGCTTCGTCTCGGCCGAGACGTAGATGAACTTGCGCGGCGCATCGGCGGCGGGCTTGTGTGCGGCCTGATAGGTCAGCGTCTCGCCCTTGGCGGTGCGCAGGACCAGCTGATCGCCGCTGATCTTGTAGCGCGTCACTGCGCCCAGCCGATCGACATAGGCACGCTCGGTCGCCATCGCCGGCTGCGGGCAGGCCATCAGCGTGCTGGCGAAGCCACCCTTCTTGCCACCGAAGCGGATCGTGCTGCCCTTGACCTTGAACGCGCCGCCGGTGCGGTTGCAGCCGGTGCTGCTCGAGAAGCTGCCACGCTTGGCATCGAAGTCGAGGCGCAGCTTCTTGCCCTGAGGCAGGTCGCGGCCGCTCCATTCGACCAGATCCCAATGCTGCGCCGCGAGTGCGGGCGCGCCTTTCGCAGGCTGCGCGGACGGGGCAGCCGCCTGAGCGCCGGTTGCTGCGAGCATCGCGGCCATCGCGATCGAGACGGCACCGGCATGGCGGGGGAAGTACATTCTTGGCTCCTTTTGAGATTGAGGGAGCATCTGGTCACCCCGGGCTGAATTAGGCCTGTCCCGCCTGTTGCCGGAGCGAAAGGTTTCGCCGTGATTCATGAATTTCTTCATTAAATCATCATGTTACTAAATGACGCAGCGCAGAAATTTTCTCGCGAATCGTCCACACAGCCCTGAAGGGCTGGCAGGTTCTGGATCATTCTGGAAGGCTGGGCGACCCGGTGGCGGAGACGGAGGGATTCGAACCCTCGGTACGGTTCCCCGTACGACGCTTTAGCAAAGCGTTGGTTTCAGCCACTCACCCACGTCTCCGGTGCCCAGCGGCGAAGCGGGGGCTATAGCGAGCCAATTGCGGGCGATCAACGGGGCTTTTGCACACGATTCATCGACGGATGGACTCGGGTGGACGCGAAATCGACTCGGGTCATCGCCCGTTCATTGCCGCGGCACCACCTGCCGATTCAAATGGCATGATGGCGGGAGAACTTACCATGCGGCGCGCGTTGATCTGGCTCACTCTGGCACTGGCGGTGCCGTCGCTGGCGGCAACGCCCGCGGCTGCGCAGATCCGGTCGGTTGACCCCGACAGCGCGATCGATGCCGACCTCAACCAGCCACGCCCGGCGCAGACGCAGACTCCTCCGGCCAGCCAGCCGATGGATGAGCCGGTCGACCCCGGCAGCGACTATGGCCCGCCCCCCGCCGATTCGGTACCCGCTCAGCAGCAGCCGGCAACCACCGCCGCGCCCGCAACCACCGGCACGCACCTTGCCAAGCCCGAGGCCCCGACGACCTTCGACCGGGTGCGCGTCGTCGCCGCGGCCGAAGGCGTGTTCGGCAAGGGCGCCAGCGGCCTTGCCGGGCTGATCGAGGACATCCTCAAGGATCAGGGCGAGCCCAACGCCTATATCGCGGGCAGCGAAGGCTCAGGCGCCATCGTCGTCGGGCTGCGCTATGGCTCCGGCAAAATGGTTCACGCGGTCGAGGGCGAGCGCAAGGTCTATTGGACCGGGCCGTCGGTGGGCTTCGACATCGGCGGCGACGCGACCAAGGTGTTCGTGCTGGTCTACAATCTCTACGACAGCCAGGAGCTCTACAAGCGCTTCCCGGCGGGCGAGGGCCGCGTCTATTTCGTCGGCGGCTTCTCCGCCACCTATCTGCGCCGCGGCGACGTGGTGCTGATCCCGGTGCGGCTCGGCGTCGGTTGGCGGCTGGGCGCCAATGTCGGCTATATGAAGTTCAGCGAGAAGAGCCGCTGGTTCCCGTTTTAAACCCGTAGGGCGGCACCGGCCCGCTCCCCCACCCGGCCACCCATCGAAGATACCTTGAAGT
>CAYOXO010000145.1:0-10845 GCA_964407945.1 uncultured Stakelama sp. | reverse complement strand
ACCCCTTCAGGCTGGGCAGGCTTGCTGCCTCAGCCCTCGACTTCCTTGGCCAGCGTCTCGAGCAGCTCGCGGCAGCCCTGTTCGCGCATCGTGCCGTCGTCATGGCCGTCGAGATAGGTGCCCTGCTCGGTCTGGACGAGCAGCGTGCCGCCGTCCTTCTCGACCAGCTCGATCGTGGTGAGCGATGCCGACATCGGCGCGCCTGCCATCGCCATGCGGTAGCAATAGATCAGCCGCTCGCCGGGCAGGATGTCCTGGTAGATGGTCTCGTTCAGGATCTCCGGTCCGCCCTGATAGGCGAAGCGCGAGCGCTCATGGCCGCCGACCTCGAAGGACGGGGAGTATTCGAAGATTTCCCAGCCTTCGCCTTCGATCAGCCAGCGCCGTTTGGAAGCGGGATCGGCGAAGGCTTCGAACACACGATCGGGCGTGGCATTGTAGAACCGCTCTATGCGGAATGTACTGTGCACGGCGGGCTTGGTCGCAACATCGGTCATCACTTGTTTCCTTTTTCACTGAGAAAAGCGGCCAACCGATCGAGCTTGCGCTCGGACGGATGGCGCCGGGCTTCGATCCACAGGGCGAGCGCGTCCATGCCTTCCGGCTCCAGCCGGCAGATGCGGGAACGCCCGACCTTCTCGCTTGCGATGATCCCCGCCGCCTCCAGCACCTGCAGATGCTGCATGACTGCCGCGAGCGACATGTCATAGGGCTTGGCCAGCTCCCCGACCGCAGCCGGGGCGTTGCTCAATCGCTCGATGATCGACCGACGGGTCGGTTCGGCCAAAGCGCGAAGCAGGGTATCGACGTCTTGATGCTTAAGCATGCACTTAACTAACGACTCGGGCGATCAATAGTCAAGTGTAAACTTAAGTATGAGGTCGAAGCCTTCTCAGCAGGTGCCGGTGGCCAGCCTTTCTTCCTCCACCGGCGCGCTCCCGCGACGCGCCCACAATACCATGACCAGGCCGATCGCAGAGGTCGCCGCACCGGCCAGCGAGACTGCCGGATAGCCAAGACCGCCCGCGATCACCGCGCCGCCCAGCGCCGCGCCGATGGCGTTGCCCAGGTTGAACGCGCCGATATTGACCGACGAGGCGAGGTTGGGAGCGTCATGCGCGGCGGTCATCACACGTACCTGAAGCGGCGGCACCAGCGCGAAGCTGGCTACCCCCCACAGGAACACCAGCACAGCCACGGGTGCATGGAACGGCATCAGCGCAGCGAAGGCGATGAGCACCGCCGACAGCGAGGCGAGGGTGATGATCAGCGTGCGGTCGACCGACTTGTCGGCGAACTTGCCACCCAGCCAGTTGCCGACGGTAAGGCCGACGCCATAGACCACCAGCATCGCCGTCACGAATGCCAGCGAGGCGTTGGTCTGCGTCTGCAGGATCGGGGTGATGTAGGTGAACACGGTGAACATCGCGCTCGACCCGATCACCGTCAGGCCCAGCGCGGCGAGCACCGGCTTGCACGCCAGCACGCGTAGTTCGTCGGCGACATTGCCGCCTTCAGGGGCTGGCATCGCCGGCAAAGTGAAGCGCAGCGCCGCCATCGTCACCACGCCGAGCCCCGCGATCGCCCAGAAGGACGCGCGCCAGCCGAGATGCTCGCCTGCCCAGGTCGAGAGCGGCACGCCGACGATGATTGCCACCGTCAGGCCCATGAACATCGCCGCGACAGCGCCGGCCTTGCGGTCGGGGGCGACCACGCTCGCCGCGACGATCGATCCGACGCCGAAAAAGGCGCCATGGTTGAGCGAAGTGAGTACGCGCGCGGCAAGCAGAGTCCAATAGCCGTCGGCAATGGCGGAGAAGAGGTTCCCGAGCGTGAAGATGGCGGCGAGGCCGATCAGTAATGTCCGCCGCGGCACGCGCCCGGTGGTCAGCGTCATGAGCGGCGCGCCGATCAGCACGCCCAGCGCATAGGCGCTGACCAGCAGTCCGGCAGCGGGGATCGAAACGCCCAGATCGTTGGCGATCACGGGCAGCAGGCCCATCGGCGCGAACTCGGTCACGCCGATGCCGAAGGCGCCCGTGGCGAGCGCGAGCAAAGGAGGGTTGATCTTCATGGGAATTGCTCCGGATCAAACGAGCGGCGGGTTGAGGCGGGCAAAGCCCTCCTGCTGCCGATAGGGGGTGTGGGGGTAGGGCGGCAGCACGTCGCTCGCCGTATCGAGCGCGGCGACCTGCGCAGGCGTCAGCGACCAGCCTACAGCGCCGAGATTCTGCCGCAGCTGCTCCTCGTTGCGTGCGCCGATGATCACCGAGGAGACGGTCGGGCGCTGGAGCAGCCAGTTGATCGCGACCTGCGGCACGGTCTTGCCCGTTTCCTCGGCCACGATCTCGATCGCGTCGATCACCTTGTAGAGATGCTCGTCCTCGACCGGCGGCGCGAACTGCTCGGTATCGTGCAGGCGGCTGCCCGCGGGCACCGGCCGATCGCGTCCGATCTTGCCGGTCAGCCGGCCCCAGCCGAGCGGACTCCACACCAAAGCGCCCACGCCCTGATCGGCGGCCAGCGGCATCAGATCCGCCTCATAGGCGCGGCCGATCAGCGAATAATAGACTTGGTGCGCCACGAAGCGCGGCCAGCCATGCCGGTCCGCAGCGGCGATTGCCTTCATCAGCTGCCAGCCGGGATAGTTGGAGACGCCGGCGTAGCGCAGCTTGCCCTGTGCGATGAGCGTGTCGAGCGTCGCGAGCAGTTCCTCGACCGGCGTGTACGCATCGAGTGCGTGGAGCTGGAGAATGTCGATATGATCGGTGCCGAGGCGCTTGAGCGACGCTTCCACCGCCGCGATCAGCCGCGAGCGCGACGCGCCCCAATCGGCTGGGCCGTCACCCATCGGCAGGCCGGTCTTGGTCGAGATCAGCACCTGATCCCGCCGGCCCTTGATCGCTTCGCCCAGCACCTCCTCGGAAGCGCCGTTCGAATAGACGTCCGCCGTGTCGAACAGATTGACCCCGGCCTCGAGGCAGATGTCGATCAGTCGTCGCGCTTCCGCCGCATTGCTGGTGCCCCAGGCGGCGAACAGCGGCCCGGTGCCGCCAAAGGTGCCGGTGCCGAAGCTCAATACGGGGACGCGCAGCCCCGAAGCTCCCAATTGCCGATATTCCATCGCACACTCCCTGATAAGCGTTCGACGCACAGATGGACGGCGATGCCTACGCCTTGTAGGTAAGGCTAAAGCGAAGGATTTTTGCTGTGGACGCAAAGATGGAGGGCGGCGGCGACCGTGCCCGGTCACTGGAGGTGTTTGCCGCCGTCGCTGCGCAAGGTAGCTTCTCGGCCGCGGGACGCCTGCTCGGCCTGACCCCTTCGGCGGTGAGCCGCACCGTCGACAGGGTCGAGGCGCGGCTCGGCGTGCGCCTGCTGCTCCGTACCACCCGCGCACTAACTCTGACGGCTGAGGGGCAGGCCTATCTGAGCGCCGCGCGACGCATCCTCACCGATCTCGACGACGCCGAGCAGGCGATCGCAGACCAGGGCGCGCCGCGTGGGCGGTTGCGAGTCAGTGCTGCGCTGTCGCATGGACGGCTGTGTATCGTCCCGCTGCTGGGCGAGTTCGGCTGCCTCTACCCGCACATCCTGGTCGATATCAGCCTGAGCGATTCGATCGTCGATGTCGCGGCGGGGCAAGCCGATGTCGCGATCCGCTTCGGTCCGCTCGCCGACAGCGGCCTTACAGCGCGCAAGCTGGGCGAGAATGGGCGGGTGATCGTCGCCTCGCCCGCCTATCTCGCGCGCCACGGCACCCCGCGCGTGCCCGCCGACCTTCACGACCATAATTGCCTGAACTTCAACTTTCGGCGCGCCGAACCGGTCTGGCCGTTCTGCGACGGGCAGGGCGACTATGCGATGACCGTCGCCGGGAGCGTCGAAGCGAATAATGGCGAGACTTTGGGCCAACTCGCTGCGGCCGGGGTCGGTATCACCCGCGTCGGCGCATTCAGCGTCGCGGATGAACTCGCCGACGGGCGGCTCGTCCCGATCCTTGAGGAATTCAATCCCGGCGATATCGAGGTAATTCACGCCGTCTTCGTCGGTGGCGCCAACACCCCGGCGCGCGTGCGTGTCTTCGTCGATTTCCTTGCGGATCGGCTGCACTGACTCCGACATGTTTTAGTCGCAAAGCCATCCTAGCCACGCTTGGTCTCCGTCTCCCGAGGTTTTTTGCTCCAGCCGGCCCCTCCTTCACCTTCGTCATTCGATCGGCTCCGCGAGCGCCTTGGGCCGCGGGCCGGGGGCATCGCCTTTGCGCTGCTGATCGAAGGACTGGTGGTCGTACTGCTGCTGGTCAGCCTCGCGCCCAAGCTGATGCCGCGTCAGGACAGGACGCCGGAGCTGACGGTGTTCACCACGCCGCCACCGCCGCCACCGCCTCCCGCCCGTGAAGCTGCACCGGCTGCGAGTTCTGCCGCGAAGCCGGCGCCAGTACCGATACAGGCGCCACCGAGCCCGACCGCGTCGGTTCCCGATCCGGTGGCCGAAGTGAAGCCGGAGCCTCCCGCGATCCTCAACATCCCGCTCAACCGGATTCCCGACATCGCGTCGCTTCCGCGCGGCGCTGCGCCGGCCGCACCCCGCGGTCCAGCTGCGGGTCCTCCCAATCTGGCCAGCATGCCCGGCGATACGCCGCGCGTGGCGGGCCGGGGCCCGGGGGGTGAAGCGCTTTACGCCGAGCGTTGGTATCGCGAACCCTATGACAGCGAGCTCTCCGGCTATCTCTCCACCGCGCGCGGGCCGGGCTGGGCGACGATCGCGTGCCGCACCGTCCCCGATTTCCGGGTCGAGGATTGCGTGAAGCTCGACGAATATCCCGACGGTTCGAACATCGCCCGTGCGGTCCTTGCCGCGGCCTGGCAGTTCCGCGTCCGTCCGCCGCGGCTCGGCGGTCAGTACAAGGTCGGCGAGTGGGTCCGGATCCGCATCGAATACGATATCAAGCGGCAGGCGCTGCCGCGCTGACACCACGCGCCGCCAGCGTCGCGCGTATTGCTACCGCCGCCACCGCCAGCGCCGCGATCGCCTCGAGTGCCGGGAAGGCGAAGGGCAGGGCGATCACCGCCGCGGCGAACACCGGCAGCACCCATCGCGCCGCGCCGTGCAGTTCGAACCGGTCGCGTACCAGCCACAGCGCGAGGAAGTAGATGCCAAGAGGGATCGCGACCGCCAGATCGCCGGCCTGAATTCCGATCTTCGAGTGGCCGGTGAGGATTTCGACCAGCACGGCAAAGCCCGCACCCACCGCTGCACCGGAGGCGAAGACGAGCATATGGCCATAACCCCATTGCAGGGCACGGCTCAGCCGGTTGCTTGAAAGCTGCTCCTCGCGAGCGAAGTACAGCCACCACATCGCAAAGGTGATGACGAGTGCGGACAACGCGGTATGCACCAACCGCACGTCGAAGCTGCCGTCCCATGCCTTTTCAAGTGCGAGCGTGGCCGCAAGCAGGACTTCACCCAGAACGATGATTGTCAGCAGGCCATAGCGTTCGACGATATGGTGCCGGTGCCACGGTGTCATATTCGCGCGCTCGGCGATGGCGGGGACTGCGAGTTCGATGACCCAGCCGAGCAGGATCAACGCGACGAATGCGGGGGCATGCGGATCGCCCAGCAGATAGAGGCCGATCCAATAGGCCTGAGCTACCGCAATTCCGCCGGCATAGCGCAGTGCGCAGGTCCGGCGTGCCGGATCGTGCCATGCCGCGCGCAGCCATAGCGCGATCATCGCCACTCGCATCACCGCATAGCCGGCCACCACCAGGCTGATGTCGAGATGGGCGGAGAAGCGCTCGATGCCCGCGGCGATCAGCAGTGCGCCGCCCATGATCACCATGGTCAGCAGCCGGGTCGGTGCATCGTCATTGTCATAGGCAGAGGCGAACCAGGTGAAATTCATCCACGCCCACCAGATGGCAAAGAAGGTGAACAGGTATCGGACGACGCCCTCGGCGGCGTGATCCGCGGCGATCCCGTGATGCAACGCGGCCGCCGCCGCGGCGATGGCGATCACTGTGACCAAGTCGAACAGCAGCTCCAGCGGGGTCGCCGCGCGGTGCGGCTCGTGCGGATCGCGCGGTGTCATCGGCCTGATCGCTGCGTGCCCCATGCTTTCCCCTTCCAATGTTGGAACCCATCTGCTTTGCCGGTTTGGCGATGCGATCCGAATTCCCCCTGCCGATGCTTCACGCTCCACGCCGCCTCGGCCGCTCGAAAACACATGCATTGTGTCAACTTTGTCAACTTGCCTTGGAGCAGCGGACATGACGCCCGCAGCACGAACACAGGCGGCGATCGAACTGCTCGACCAGATCATCGTCGCAGCCCGTGACGGCGGCGCCTCTGCCGATGTCCTGATTCAGCGTGGATTCGCAGCGCGGCGCTATGCCGGATCAAAGGACCGGCGCGCGATTCGCGGGCTGATCTATGATACGATCCGTCTGTGCGGCGAGCGCCCGGACAGCGGTCGCGCGGCAATGCTGGCACTGGCGGCGGGCGACACGGTGCTGGCGGAAACATTCAACGGCTCTTCCTATGGCCCGGCCCCGATCGGCACGGATGAGGTGCCGGCACAGGCCGGTATCGCTCCGGCCTGGCTCATGGATGCGCTCACCGCATCGGGGGTCTCGCATGATGAGGCTGCAGCGCTGCTTGGCCGAGCTCCGCTTGATCTGCGTGTCAACACGCTCAAGGCAGATGTCGCACAGGTTCGCGCTGTCTTCCCCGAAGCGGACCCGATTGATGGACTGGACACGGCGCTTCGTTTTCCGCCGGACACTTCGATCGAGAAGACTGAGCCCTATGCCGACGGCTGGATCGAGGTGCAGGATGCGGGCAGCCAGACCGTCACGCTCGCTGCGGGCGCACGGCCGGGGATGCGGGTCGTGGATCTGTGTGCAGGCGGTGGCGGCAAGACGCTTGCGCTCGCCGCGGCGATGGCAAACCAGGGCGCGCTTCTCGCCAGCGATAGCGACCGGTCACGGCTGTCCCGGTTGATGCCTCGCGCCGAGCGGGCGGGGGTATCGATCGTCGAGACGCGGTTGCTCGATCCGGGTCGTGAGGCCGATCCGCTCGCCGATTGGGCCGGTACGGCGGACATTGTCCTGATTGACGCGCCCTGCTCAGGCACGGGTACCTGGCGCCGCAATCCGGAGGCGCGCTGGCGGCTCACCCCCGCGCGGTTGGCCAAGTTGGTCGAGACGCAGGCACGCCTGCTCGACGTCGGGGCGGCGCTGGTGAAACCGGGCGGCGCGCTGATCCATATCGTTTGCTCGCTGCTCGACGCTGAGGGCGCGGGGCAGGTGGACGGCTTCCTCGCGCGGCATCCCGATTGGATCGCGGCGGCGCTTGCGCTTCCCCTTGGAACCCCGCATGGATCGGGAATGCGCCTGACCCCGCTGTCCCATTCGACCGACGGCTTTTTTGTCGCGAAGCTGCTGCGCCCGTGATAGCCCTGCGGTTTCCACGTCCGGAGTCCCTGATGCGTATCACTTTGGTGTCCGCCGCTGCCGCACTCGCCCTGCTCAGCGTCTCGACCTCGCTCTATGGGCAACGCGCCGACGATCAGATCGATGCGCGCTCGGTGGCACTGCTCGAACGCGGCAAGGCAGCGCGGGCAGCGGGTAATCTCGATGGCGCCAACGACCTGATCGAAAGCGCGCTCGCGGTCGATCCGCGCAACCGCCAAGCCTTTATCGTGCTGGCGGAGATCGCGCGGACCCAAGGGCTGCCGGGCAAGTCGATCCGTTTCTACCGCGAGGCCCTGACGCTCGAACCAAACGATATCGTCGCACTGCGCGGACAGGGCGAAGCGATGGTGCAGAAGGGCGCAGTCGAGCGTGCCAAGGAAAATCTGGCGAGGGTGAAGACCCTGTGTGGTAATGGCTGTGCAGAGGCGAATCAGCTCGCGGCTGCGATCGCCAAGGGCCCGCCCGCGACGGTTACCGCGCAGGCGGCGGCTGCGCCCAAGCCCGAAGAGAAGAAGAACTAGACTGAAAGCGCGCGGGCGAGTGCGACGAACTCGTCCACGCTGACTGTCTCAGCTCGCCGCGTGGGATCGATCCCCAACCCCGCAGCAGTCTCGACCGCGCCGGGAACAGCCTTCAGGCTCTGGCGCAGCATCTTGCGCCGCTGTCCGAATGCCGCCGCGGTCAGCTTCTCGAGCACTGCAAGCTTGACGCCCGGCGGCTCGTCGCCCGGCACGATGTGGACCACGGCCGACATCACCTTGGGCGGGGGCGTGAAGGCTGAGCGATGGACCGGCATCGCGATCCTCGCGCTGCTCCGCCACTGCGCGAGCACCGCCAGCCGCCCGTAGGCGCCGGTCCCCGGTGCGGCGACGATGCGCTCGGCGACTTCCTTCTGGAACATCAGCGTCAGGCTCGCCCACCAGGGCTGCCAGTCCGCCGACAGCCAGCCGACGGTCAGCGCGGTCCCGACATTGTAGGGAAGATTGGATGCGATGTGCGGCTTGCCCTGGAACAGCGCCGGGGCATCCACTTCCAGCGCATCGCCCTCGATCACATGGAGCTTGCCCGGAAATGCCTCGCCCAGCTCCGCGAGCGCAGGGATGCAGCGTCGGTCCCGCTCTACCGCCGTGACCTTCGCGCCGGCCTGCAGAAGGGCGCGGGTCAAGCCGCCCGGACCCGGGCCGACTTCGAACACCTCTTGCCCATTGAGGTCGCCGGGCACGCGCGCGATCCGGTCGAGCAGTTGCGAATCGAACAGAAAATTCTGCCCCAGCGCCTTGCTGGCGCTCAGCCCATGGTTGCGGATGACTTCACGAAGCGGGGGAAGGGCGGTCACGCCTCCGCCAGTGCCCGTTTCTCGGCGGCCTGACCAGCCATGCGGATCGCGGCGATCATCGCGCCCGGCTCTGCTTGATCCTGTCCGGCTATGCCGAAAGCGGTACCATGGTCGGGGGAAGCCCGCACGATCGGTAGCCCCAGCGTCATGTTGACGCCCTCGTCGAAATGCAGCGTCTTGAGTGCCACCAGTGCCTGATCATGATAGGCGCAGATCGCTGCATCATAGGTGGCGCGGGCGCGGGCATGGAACATCGTATCCGCGGCCAGCGGTCCGACTGCGTCGATTCCCTCGGCCCGTAACTGGCGGATCGCCGGCTCGAGGATATCGATCTCCTCGCGTCCGATGGCGCCACCCTCTCCGGCATGCGGGTTGACGCCAGCAAAGGCCAGCCGTGGCGCATCGATCCCGAAATTACGCGACAACCCGCGGGCCGTCACCCGCGCCTTGGCAACGACCAGCTCGATCGAGATTGCTTGGGATACGGCAGCAAGCGGAATGTGCGTCGTCACCGGGACCACGCGCAGCGTCGGCCCTGCGAGCATCATCACCGTATTCTCTGGTGCGATGCCGCAACGCTCGGCAACAAATTCGGTCTGTCCGGGATGCGTGAAACCGATGCGATAGAGCTGGGCCTTGGACACCGGCCCGGTCACCAGCGCGCCCGCGGCGCCCGACCGCGTCAGACCGGTGGCGAGTTCGAGGCTGTCGAGTGCGCAGCGGGCACCCGCGTCGTCGGGCTGGCCGGGAATGGTTTCCCCGGAGCCGGACAAGGCGAGCACGGGCAGCGCTTCACCGAATATTGCGCGGGCTTCGTCCGGGTTCGTGATCGTCGCGACCGGCCCGTCCCATACCGCTGCGATCGAACGCGGGTCACCGACCGCAAAGAAGACCGGCAGCATTTGCAACTCGCGATCGCGCCACGCCTTGGCGACGATCTCCGGTCCGATCCCGGCGGGATCGCCCAGAGCGACCGCAAGGGGGCGAACCGGAACGCTCATGGTTCAACGATAGTCGATGATAGCGTCACGCCGCAGATCGCGGAGATAGCGCTGGGCGCGAAGGTTGGTGCGCTGCTCCTCGATCCCTTCACGAATCTGCTCAGGGCTGGGCAATGCCGCGACCGTGGGATCGTCGCGGCCGCAAAGCACCAGCGCGCGCACGCCTTCTTCGGGTGAACCGAAGGGCGGGGTCGACTCGCCGACCTGGAGCTTGAGGACGATGTCCTGCAACTGGGGCGGCAGGTCGCGTGCGCGCACCGCGTCATTGTCCACGACTTCGGCGCCCAGCGTCTCCGCTGCTTTGCCTACTGCGCCGCAGCCGGCGGTCGACCGCAATACCGTCGCGAATTCCGATGCCTTGGCCTGCGCCTGCGCCTGGCTGGTTCCGGCGGGGAATTTGACCGTGAGCTGACGCAGGCTGAGCTTGGCGTCGCGTGGATCGGCCATCAGCACCTGACGCTTGTCAACGAGATAGAGGACCGAGAAACCGCCGGGTACTTCAATGGGGCCTGCGACCTGACCGACCTGCATCTGCTGCGCGGCTTGCGACAGCTGCGCAGGAAGCATCCCGGCGCGGACCCATCCCAGATCGCCGCCCTGCGCGGCGGTCGTCGCTTCCGAAAAGCGAGCGAAATATTCGAAGGGACGACCCTGCTGCATCTGCTGGATCATCTGCTGCATCGACTGGAACACTTCGCCCTGTCGTTCCGGCGTAGCCGAGATATAGATTTCGCGCAGATGGTACTCGTCGGTACCCTTGGCTTCCTCTAGCCGGTCGATGATCGACTTCACCTCTTCGTCGCCGACGTTGATGAACGCGCCGACCTTGCGCTGGATGACGCGCTGCCAGGCGATTTCACCCTCGATCTGACGTTTGAAGGAGCGCTCGGACGCTCCGATCTCGCGCAACCAGGTGCGCATCTGATCCGGGGTGCGCTTATAGCGGCTGGCGATCGAGGCATAGCTACGGTCGATCTGGTCGGCGCCAATCGTGATGTCGTTCGACTTGGCTTCCTGAATCTGGATG
>CAYOXO010000144.1:0-10973 GCA_964407945.1 uncultured Stakelama sp. | reverse complement strand
ATCGGCCTGAATGGCGATCGCTTCGGCTCCCGCCGCGCGAATCGCCGCGACGGTCTCGGCCGCCGCGTCGTCGGTCGCGGCGCTGTTGTAGTGGATCGCCACCGCCTTCGCTCCGTGTGCGGCGAGATCGCGGGCGATCAGCCCGCCCAGATTCTTCGCGCCGCCCGCGATGAGGGCCGTTTTTCCGCTGATACCATGATCGGCCATGGGTTCGTCTCCCGATTGTCCGCCACGCCCATGCGGCGTGCGGTGAGGTCTTCAATCTCGTGCAGGCAACTGTTCGTAAAAAGGCGATCATTCTGGAATGACATGTCGCTGTTTCTGGATAATCTGCGGCCATGGATCAGGTGACGCTCTTCCGCGTGTTTTTGCGCGTGGCCGAAAGCGCGAGCTTTACCCGCGCTGCCGACACGCTCGGCATGCCGCGCTCGTCGGTCTCGGCGGCGGTGCGCGAGTTGGAGGGGCGGGTAGGGGCGCGGCTGCTCCACCGGACCACGCGCAGCGTGCGGATGACGCAGGAGGGACGTGTCTTTCACGCGCATTGCACGCGGCTGGTTGCCGAGATGGAGGCGATGGAAGGCCTGTTCCAGTCGCAGGACAGCCCGAGCGGTCGGTTGACGATCGATGTGCCAGGCAGGCTGGGCCGATTGATCATCGCGCCGGCATTGCCGCAATTCCTCGATCGTTATCCGGGGATCGATGTGGTGCTGGGGGTGACCGATCGCGCGGTCAATCTGGTCGAGGACAATGTCGATTGCGTGCTGCGCGTCGGCCCGCTGGCGGATTCGGCCATGGTGGCGCGGCGGATCGGCGAGCTTTGTTTCATCAATGTCGCCAGCCCGGCCTATCTCGCCCGTTTCGGAACGCCGCAATCGCCCGCCGATCTTGAGGGGCATCAGGGCGTGCTGTTCGCCTCGCCCACGACGGGGCGGGTCGAGGATTGGGAGTGGGAGGAGGCAGGAACGTTGCGACAGCTGGCGATTCCCGGCCGGGTGACGGCGAACAGTGCGGAAGCGCAGATCGCCTGCTGCCTCGCCGGTCTCGGGCTGATCCAGATTCCGGCCTATGACGTACGGGCGCATTTGAACGCCGGAGAACTGGTCGAGGTGATGCCGGAGCAGGTCGCCGAGCCGCTGGCGGTGACGTTGCTCTATCCCGACCGCCATCATGTGCCGGGGCGGTTGCGGGTGTTCATGGACTGGGTGACTGATCTCATGCGCGCCGAAGTGTTCTGCTGAGTGCTTGCCCGCGCGCCGATTCTCCCTAGATCGGCGGCGACCACAGATGGAGGCGATGTGACGCAGACCCGCACCGAAACCGACTCGATTGGCGCGATCGAGGTTCCCGCGGACGCCTATTGGGGCGCGCAGACCCAGCGGAGCATCGAGAATTTCCCCTTCGGTCTGACCGAGCGGATGCCGATCGGTATCGTCCATGCGCAGGCGATCGTGAAGCAGGCGGCGGCGCGGGTGAACGCGAAACATGGCCTGAAGCCCGAGATCGTCGCGGCGATCGAAGATGCGGCGCAGACGATCGTGTCGGGTGCGCTCGACGATCAGTTCCCGCTCGTCATCTGGCAGACAGGTTCGGGTACCCAGACCAACATGAACGTCAATGAGGTGATCGCGGGCTACGCCAACGAGAAGCTGGCGGGCACGCGTGGCGGGAAGGCGCCGGTTCATCCCAACGATCACGTCAATATGAGCCAGTCGTCCAACGACAGCTTCCCAACCGCGCTGCATGTCGCGACGGTGCTGGCGACGCGCGATGTGCTGCTCCCCGCGCTTGAGACGCTGACCGCGTCGCTCGCGGCAAAGGCTGAGGCCTGGGACCATATCGTCAAGATCGGGCGCACCCATACGCAGGACGCGACGCCGCTGACCTTGGGGCAGGAATTCTCGGGCTATGCAGCGCAGCTGGTGAGCTGCCGGGCGCGGATCGAAGGCGCGCTGAACGGCAATATCCGCAAGCTCGCGATCGGCGGTACCGCGGTCGGCACCGGACTCAATGCGCCTGAGGGCTGGGCCGAGGACATGACCGCGGCGATCGGCGATATCACGGGGACCGAGTTCGAAAGCGCGCCGAACAAGTTCGAGCAGCTGGCGGCGAAGGACGGGCTGGTCTTCTTCTCCGGCGCGCTCAACACGCTGGCGGTGGCGCTGAACAAGATCGCCAACGACATCCGCTTCCTGGGATCGGGTCCGCGTTCTGGCCTTGGCGAGCTGTCGCTGCCCGCCAACGAACCCGGTAGCTCGATCATGCCTGGCAAGGTCAACCCGACCCAGGCCGAATCGCTGACGATGGTTGCCGCGCAGGTGATCGGGAACAATCAGGCGGTAACCGTCGGCGGGATGCAGGGACATTTCGAACTCAACGTATTCATGCCGCTGATCGGCGCGAATGTGCTGCGGTCGATTCATCTCCTTTCCGTGGGGATGACCAGCTTTGCCGAGCGCTGCGTTGACGGGATCGAGGCGAATGAACGGCAGATCGCCGATCTCGTCGGCCGATCGCTGATGCTCGTCACCGCGCTCGCGCCGGAGATCGGCTATGACAATGCCGCCAAGATCGCCAAGGTTGCGCATGCCGAGGATCTGACGCTGCGCGAGGCGGGCCTCAAGCTAGGGCTCGTGGACGAAGCCACCTTCGACCGGCTGGTTCGGCCCGAAACGATGGTGGGACGCTAGGAGTCACCCGCCGTTCAGGGAACCGCCGCGACAACCCGCCGTTGAAGGATCGGACCTAGGCAAGAGGAGCCACTATGATCGGACGGGTTATCGGCGCACTGGTGGGACGCGAGATCGACCGGCGCGACGGCAGCGGCGGCGCGAAGGGTGCCGCGATCGGCTTCATCGCGGCGGGTGCCCTGAAGCGACTGGGCCCGATCGGCCTTGCACTGGGCGGCGCCTATGTCGCCAAGAAGGCCTATGACCGGCACAAGGCGACGCGCGGGAAGTAACGCCCCGGCTTGACGCATGCGCCATGCCCGCGCCAAAGGCGCACATGGCGCATCGCGATTCCAAATTCCAATTCGACCGCAGGGGCGTTTTGTTCGTCCTCTCCTCGCCCTCCGGCGCAGGGAAATCGACCATTGCGCGCAAGCTGCTCGAGGTGGAGCCCGGCATGGGCATTTCCGTCTCCGCGACCACACGTCCGATCCGTGAGGGCGAGCAGGACGGGCGTGAGTATCATTTCGTGAGCACCGAGGAGTTCAAGGCGCGGGCCGCGAACCACGAATTCCTCGAATGGGCGCACGTCTTCAACTATCGCTACGGCACGCCGCGCGCGCCGGTGAAGAAGATGCTGGCCGAGGGCCAGGACGTACTGTTCGACGTCGACTGGCAGGGCGCGCAACAGCTGTTCCAGCTCGAAGGCGGCGATGTGGTGCGCGTGTTCATCGTGCCACCCTCACTCACCGAGCTGGAGCGGCGCCTGCGCGACCGCAATACCGACAGCGAGGAAGTGATCCAGTATCGGATGAAGCGCGCCGAGCGCGAACTCTCCCACTGGGACGGCTATGACTATGTCGTGGTCAACGACGACCTAGATGCCTGTTTCGAGAAGGTCCACACGATCCTTCAGGCCGAGCGCGAGAAGCGCTCACGCAAGCCGGGGCTGATCGGCTTCATCCGCGAGCGGCAGGAAGAAGCGGTCGCCATGGGGCTGACGACGCGCTAACCTTCTTCCCTGACAAGGGGAGACGCATGATGCCGAGAGCTGTACTGGGCGGCCTGCTGGGCGGGATCGCCATGTGGATCATAGGCTTCATCTTCTGGGGCACGCCGCTCAAATATCTGGCGCTGACCCAGACCAGCGACGCGGCGAGCGCGACGATCCAGGCGACGTTGGCGCAGCAATTAGCCGCGACCGGGACCGGCGCTTATCCGATCCCCTGGCCCGATACCCCGACCGGTACGCAGCTCTACGGGCAGGGGCCGGTGGCGATGGTGTTGTTCAACAATAGCGGCTTCGCGGCGCTGGATACGAGCGCGCTGATCAGCGGGCTGATTCTGGGCATTATCTGCTCGATCCTGCTGGCGTTCGCGCTGGCTCGGGTCACCGCGGGATGGAGCTTCGGCGGGCGGCTGACGATCGTCGGCCTCTTCGCGCTGGCGATCACCACCTATGCCCAACTCGGCCAACCGATCTTCAACCACGCGCCCTGGGGCTATTTCATCTATCTGTGGATCAGCGAGATCGTCGGGTGGATTGCGGCGGGCGCGGCAATCGCGTGGATGCTGCCCAAGCCTGTGGCTGCGGCGGTGGTGCCGCCGGAAGCACCTTCAGAGTAGCGAGAGGAAGCGCGCGCCCGCGTCGAAATCGGCGCGGCGCGTGGCGCGGGCCTTTCGGGCGAGGTCGTCCTCGCCCCAATGTTCGGCCTGCCAGTCCTCGTCGAGATTGGCAGCAGCCCAGATATCCTCAGGTGTCGCCGCGCCTTCGAGCAGCGCCAGCGCCGCGATCAGCGAACCGGTGACAGTAACCAGCGGCGAAAGCGCGGCGAGCTGGAACGGCGAGAGCGCGGCGACCGCGTCGGCGAGCTTCGCGATCGTCTCCGACGACTGGGCTCGGTGCATCACGCCGGTGGTGGTGACCGGATCGATGTCGTAGCGGATGCGCGCCCAATCGAGCAGCGGATCCCATGCCGCCTGCTGGCGCAGCTGAAGCTCGAGCGGATGATCCGCGCGATAGCAGAGCAGGTCGCTCTCGCCATATTTGGCGAGGCCGGTGGCGAAGGCGGCGGAATCCGGGGCGATCCGGTCGATCGCGGCGTTGCTGAGGCCGGTGAGCGGCATCGCGCGCGGATCGATCGTCTCGCCGACCCCTCGCCATTCGTCGGCGACCGCTTCGGCCAAGGCGGGGGAGGGCAGTGTCAGCGGAGCGCGGCCTGGCGTACGGACGGGCTTGCCGTCGAGATGGATGTCATGGCCGCCCTCAACCGCAACGGCGGCGGCGTCCTTCCAGAAACGCTTCATGATTTACTGATCCGGGGTAGGCGGTGTGCGCCAACGACGCGCCAGAAAGCGGGGGACGACCGCGATGCAGTAGAGGCCGGCGAGCAGGATCGCGCCGCCGAGCAGGCGCATCCACATCGTATCCGCCTTGCCCAGGATGACGAGGCCGAACACCGCGCCGGCCACCGCGACGATCTGGGACATCACCATCAGGAAATAGCGGTTGCGGGCGGGATCGTCGGTCATGGCGCCAGTGTCTCCAGCATCGCCGGAAGCTCGCGGGCGTCGATGGAGACGCGATGCGCGCCGGCTGCCGTCAATTCATGGGGTTCATGATAGCCCCATGCAACCCCCACGGCATGCGTGCCGGCGTTGAGCGCCATGGCGATGTCGAAGCTGGTGTCGCCGATCATCGCGGTGGTGTGCGGCGCGGCGCCGGCTTCAGCGATCGCCAGTTCCAGCATCGACGGGTGCGGCTTGGAGGGGTGACGGTCAGCGGTCTGGAGCGTGACGAAACGCTTGGTCAGGCCGTGATGCTCGAGGATCAGCGCGAGGCCGCGGTCGGACTTGCCGGTGGCGACGCCGAGCAGCCAGCCGGCTTCGTCGAGCGCCTCGATCGCTTCGGCGACGCCGTCGAACAGCGGCTCAGGATCGAGCGCGCGGTCGGCGCGCATCGCATGGAAGGCGCGCTTGTAATCTTCGGCCATGAGCTCGTGCTGGCGCGCCTCGGCATCGGGCAGCAGTGCGGCGATGGCGGGGACCAGGCTGAGGCCGACGATGCGACGGATCGACTCGCGGCTCGGCGGATCGAGCCGGTGCTGGACGAAGCACGCTTCCATCGCGCGGCAGATATTGGCCTGCGAATCGACGAGCGTGCCGTCGCAGTCGAACACGGCGAGACGGTTCATTTCTTCTTCGGCTTCCCGGGCTTCGTCGGTTTCCCGGGCTTGTCCGCCTTGTTGCCACGACCGCGCCGTTCGCCGCGGCGTTCCTTGCGATAGGTTTTGGCATGGGCCTTGGCCTTCGCCTTTTCCTGCTCGCGTGTCATCGGCGCCTTCTCGTCGGGCGGCATGTTGTCGCCGCGCTCGATGTCGAAACCCAATTGAGTGAGCGTTTCGGCGAAGTGCGTGGGCAGGTCCGCTGTCACATCGAGCTTGCCGCCATCGGGATGATCGATGCGGATGCGGCGCGAATGGAGGTGCATCTTGCGCGAGATGCTGCCCGACAGGAACGCTTCGGCAAGGCCGTATTTGCCGTCTCCGACGATCGGATGGCCGATCGCCGCCATATGGACGCGCAGCTGGTGGGTGCGTCCGGTATGCGGCTGCAGCTCGACCCAGGCGGCGCGGTTGCCGGCACGATCGATGACGCGATAGCGCGTCCGCGCGGGCTGGCCTTCCGCTTCGTCTACTTGCATCTTCTCGCCGCCCGTGCCCGGCTGCTTGCCTAGGGGCAGGTCGATGAAACCGTCCTCGATGCTGGGCACGCCCATGATGATCGCCCAATAGGTTTTCCGCGCGGTGCGGCCGGAAAAGCTCTTGGAGAAATAGGCGGCGGCGCGGGCGGTGCGGGCGAGGACCAGTGCGCCCGATGTATCCTTGTCGAGCCGGTGGACCAGCTTGGGCCGCGTATCGAGGTCGTAATAGAGGCCGTCGAGCAGCTGATCGACATGGTCGTGCGTCTTGGTGCCGCCCTGCGTCGCGAGACCGGGGGGCTTGTTGATGACCATCGCCTGCGCGTCGCGATGGATGACCATCGATTCGGCGAATTCCATCTGCTCGGGCGTGAGCTGGTGGCGAGCCTTCTTAGGCTTTGCCGTCGTTGCCTGGACGGGTTCGGCCGGGGGCACGCGGATCACCTGGCCCGCCTGGATGCGGTCGCCCGGCGCGGCGCGCGCGCCATCGACGCGGAGCTGGCCGGTGCGCGCCCAGCGCGAGACGATGTTGAAGCTGGCATCGGGTAGATGCCGCTTGAACCAGCGATCGAGCCGGATGCCGTCATCGTCGAGGGCGACGGTGAACTGGCGGACGTTCTGCGACGCGTCGCTCATGCTGCTACCCGTGCGATCTGGAGCCCGGCGAAGAGCGCGAGGATGGAGCCTGCCACCGAGGCGAGGATGTAGAGCAGCGCGACGGCGTAGTCGCCGCGCTGGAGCATGGTCGCGGTCTCGAGCGAGAAGGCCGAGAAAGTGGTGTAGCCGCCGAGCACGCCGACGCCGAGCAGGTAGCGCAGCGCCTCATCCCCGCTGGCGCGGGCGGCGAGCCAGCCTGCGAGCAGGCCCATGAGCATACCGCCGACGAGATTCACGATCAGCGTGCCCCAGGGAAAGCCCGGCCCCCATAGCGCGAGCGCCGCACGGCCAGTGAGGTGCCGTGCCCCGGCGCCGATCGCGCCGCCGAGCATGACGAGGAAGAGGTGGTTCATCCCGTGCCACTAGCGGGAAACCGGGGCGGGGACTAGGCCCCGCCCCGATTGGGTGGAGGACAGCGTCGAAACGCCGTCCTCCGGGAGAAACTCAATTGCCGCCGTTGGCGACCAGATCGAGATCGGTGCCACCGTCGCTGCGCGCGGAGAGCATCACGACATAGGCCGAGCCGTCACGGCCACGCGTGCCGCCCAGAACGTGTTGACCGTCC
The DNA here is from genome assembly GCA_964407945.1 of uncultured Stakelama sp. Taxonomy (GTDB): domain Bacteria; phylum Pseudomonadota; class Alphaproteobacteria; order Sphingomonadales; family Sphingomonadaceae; genus Sphingomonas. Next base: position 3,385 of record CAYOXO010000144.1, on the reverse strand, counting down.
TTTGCCTGATGTTCGGCGGTGAAACCGCCCTTCACCGCGCGGGTGTAGTACCAATCGATCATGGTCTGCAGCGGCTGCGGAGTCGAGAAGCTTACTACCCGAAGCGAGCATTGCGCATCCTGCGCACCCGCCGCTTCGCTGACACGGGCCTGCGGGTGGAGCGGCATGCCGGCGGGCAGGCGTGCTGCCCATTGCGCCGAATAGTTGAGCTTGGCCGAGCAGCCGGCGGTGCGCTTGTCCTTCTGCTTCGCAGCGAGGCTGCCCAGCGTAATCGCGGTCTTATGCGTATCGCATGCCTCGCATGTGCCGCCGGGGGCGGGCGCCTTGAGCAGTTCGCCATCCTTGGGCATCGCGGCCTTGCCGGCGGCCACGGTTTCCGAGGGGAGGGGCGCCGAATAGGGTTGGCTGGGCGGGCGGATCGCGTCCTTGTTCGACTGGCCGGCAAGCTGCGGGTCGACCATGATCTGGTCCTGCAGCGCACCCATCAGCGCCGGATCGGCGGTGTTGCCCGTAATCTCATTGTCGAGTGCGTCGACATTCTGGTTGCCGGCACCGCCGCCGCATGCGGCAAGCGCGAGCGGCAGGATGGCGATGGCAGTGGCCCGGTGGATCATGTTCGCGCTTCCCATTTCAAAGAGCGTGATGACAGGACAGGGTTAAGGAAGCGTTGGGGATGACGGATGGAGGGGGCGCCCGCTCACCCTCACCCCTTCTTCTTCTCCGCCGCAATCCAGGTCTCGATCTGGGCGTCGAGCACGTCGAGGGGGACGGCACCCTGGGCGAGCACGGCGTCATGGAAGCCCTTGAGGTCGAACTTCGTCCCCAGCGCCTTTTCGGCGCGGGCGCGCAGCTCGCGGATCTTGATCTCGCCGAGCTTGTAGCCGAGCGCCTGGCCGGGCCAGCTGATATAGCGGTTGACTTCGGCATCGATGTTCGCCGCCGACAGCGCGGTGTTGTCGAGCATGAACCGGACGGCCTGTTCCTTGGTCCAGCCCTTCGAATGGATGCCGGTATCGACGACGAGGCGGCAGGCGCGCCACATCTCGTACGAGAGGCGTCCCATCTGTTTCTCGGGCGTGTCGTACAGGCCCATCTCGATCCCGATCCGCTCGGAATACAGCCCCCAACCCTCGGTGAAGGCGGTGAAGCTGGCGAGATGGCGGCGGAACTTGCTCGTCTCCATCTCCTGCTGGAGCGCGATCTGGTGGTGATGGCCGGGCACTGCCTCATGCGCGGTCAACGCGGGCAGCTCGTAGAGCGGGCGCTGGTCGAGCTTGGAGGTGTTGACGAAATAGGTGCCGGACATGCCGAGCTGCGGGTTGCCCGGGCCGTAATAGGCGGTGGTGGTGCCCTCCGCGGTTTCGGCGGGGATGCGCTTCAGGCCATAGGGGAGGCGAGCCATCTTGTAGAAGAAGCCCGGCATCTTGCCGTCGATGAGCTTGGCCTGGAAGGCAGCGGCTTCCATCAGCTCTTCGGCGGTCTTGGCGTAATATTTGGGGTTGGTGCGCAGTTCCTGCACGAACGCCTCGCGGCTGGGATAGCCGGCTTCCTTCGCGACTGCCGCCATCTCGGCGCGGATGCGCGCGACCTCATCGAGGCCGATCTTGTGGATCTGCTCGGCGCTATAGTCGGTGGTGGTGAGCTGGCGGATGCGGAAGCCATAGTATTTTGCGCCACCGGGCTGAGCGGATACGCCCACCGCCTTGGCGCATTTGGGCTGATAGGTGGTGCGGTAGAATGAAGCTGCCTTGGCGTAGGAGGGATTGATCGCGGTGGTGATCACCGACTTTGCCCGCGCCTGAAGTGCCGCCCATTCGGCGTCGGTGGCGTCAGCCGGCTTGGGGCGGGTGAAGGGCGAGTAGAAGCGCGACTTGACGGGATCGTCCTGGATCACGCCGGTGATCGTCTTTTCGAACCCGACAAGGCTGACGCAGGGCTGGACATAGCCGCCCTTCACCGCCTGTGCGGTGATGTCGATCAGCGTGTCGTTGGTCTTCGGGAATTTCTCGAGACGGGTGAGATAGTTGGCGTAATCTGCCTTGCGGCGGAAGGCCGTGCGGTCAGCCTGGCCGGCCGCGCCCTGCCACGGGTTCGAATAGCTGGTGAACAGCATCGTGCGCTGGCCGTAGCCGTTCGCCTCGACGCTTTCGGCGAGCAGGCGGCGCAGGATCGCCTTGTCGGTGCGCTCGGCAGGCGAGAGGCCCGAGTCCGGGATGGCGTCGAGACGCTTCAGGAACGCGGTTTCGGCGGTTGCGCGGCGGTCCTCGGCCGCGAGGCTGACGTCGCCGACTTCGGTCGCATATTCGGCATTGCCGATCGACAGCGCGAAGCCGGGATTTTCCTTCTCCACCCAGGCGAAATGTTCGGCGAGCAACGCGCGAAGGTCATCCGACGGGGTCGCGGCGGCGGGGGCAGCAACCGCCAGCAGTGCTGCACCCAAGGCGATTCGCACCGTACCGCGACCGCGGAACCCCACAAAACCCACACTAGGTACCCCCCGATTTTCCCTCCCCCGCAAAGTCCAGAGGATCGCGGCGGGCATGCGGAAGGGTGACTGGTTCTTCATGGCGACGAGGCAAGCAGACCAACTCCAACATTGCAACCTTCGCAAGCCACCTTTCGGCGCAGGCAGGGAGGGGTTACGAAACCGGAACGGGCGTGGCCTGTTGGCAGGTGAACGCCCGTCGCCTGCCGGATGAGGGAGTTCACGCAGTGCCCAGGCCCCGATGACAGAGGCGGTCATTCCGCGCCGTACGATCGGCGACCTCGACGTGTTTGCGCTGACCGTGGGCATCGTGGTGGGTGCCGGTATCTTCCGTACGCCGGCGATGGTTGCGGGGTTCGCGCCCGATGCGGCAACGATGATCGCGGCCTGGGTCGCTGGCGGACTGCTCTCGATTGTCGGTGCGCTCTGCTATGCAGAGATGGCGGCGGCCTGGCCGCATATGGGCGGCGACTATCATTTCCTGGGCCGCGCCTATGGCGAGCGGTTGGCCTTCCTCTATGCCTGGGCGCGGCTGGCGGTGATCCAGACCGGGTCGCTGGCGCTGCTCGCCTTCATCGTCGGCGACTATCTTCAGGTGATCGCGCCGATTGGGCCAGCTGGGCCTGCGATCTGGGCCGGGGTCGCCGTGGTGGCGGTGAGCGCGGTCAACTGGCTCGGCATCCGCTGGGGTACGGCGGCGCAGCGGTGGCTGACACTGGCTGAGGTCGCGGGGCTGGTGGCGATCATTGTGGCGGGGTTCATGGTCGCGCCGGCGGGCGGCACGCCGGCACCGGCCAGCGAAGGCGGCGCGATCGGGCTGATGATGGTATTCGTGCTGCTCGCTTATGGCGGGTGGAGCGAGGCGGTGTACGTCTCCGCCGAAATGAAGGCGCCGCCGCG
>CAYOXO010000143.1:8543-11057 GCA_964407945.1 uncultured Stakelama sp. | reverse complement strand
CGAAGAAGCAACCCTCTCCCAGAAGTTCTGCGAAGTCATTTGCTACTTTCGTGCAAACACCGCCCAGGCGTAGCGCGGGAGCGGCTTTTTGTCGGTTCTCGGTGTAGGTTCGCCGTTCTCGAATGCGAGCACGTAGCGGTCGTCGACGGAGAGTGTGTCGTAGAGTGGAGAGTCAGCGCGAATAAGGATGGTGGCAGGGGGTGGAGTAAAAAGTGCCGATGCACGTCCTCGAAGCTCGGCCGCGAACCACTCCGGATGATCCGGAAGCGAGCGTTTGTCATACGTTGCTTTACGCTTCGGATTCCCGTCGGCATCCGCAAAACGGTAGATCACGTAAGGCGCGATCGAGCTCTCACTCCAAAACGGATCGGACAGATTACCTCCGACGATATAATCAATCTCCTTCACCGGAAGCAGGCCGGTATCGACCGGGACTCGATAGAAGTTCACGGCATTCACGATAAAGATGCAAAGCAGCACCCACGCCGTGCCGGTAAATTTGAGCTTGATGAAAAATCGGCGAAGACCGGCCACGGCGCGCTGACCGTTTCCATTGCCGGCAGCCAGTACAAGGGCCATGGCGGCGCCCGCGTGGCCGTGAAGGCGGAAGGGCGCATCGGCCTGATGACCTTTTTCGCAGGCACGGAGCGCAGTCTCGACGCCTATTTCGACCTCGCCCGTGTCGCGATAGCCCGGGACCGACGATACCGTGGCATCACCGGATCGGACGACCTTGCACTGGCTCCAGCGCGAGCGAAAACCATCGACCGCGCAGGTCTGTCCATCGGGCCGGTGTTGGGCGGCGCATCCGTTTCGCTCAACTACACCCGTATCCAGGACCGCCACTATGGGCAGCGGCTGGTCAACATGTCGCTCTCCCGGCCGATTTCGGGCCGCGTTACAGCCTATGTCTCGGCCTATGCCGACCTTGATCGCCGCAAGAACTACGGCGTGTTCGCAATGCTGAACATCCGGGTCGGTAAATCGACCATGGTGACCGCGAGTGTGGAGCGCGACGGCGCTCACACCGCGCTGGAGATGCAAGCGGAGGGCCTGACAGGTCAGCGTCAAGGCGATGTCGGATGGGGCGTTTCCAATCGGGCGGTGCTGGATGGCCAGGATACGCGACGCGCCTATGTCAGTTATCGCGCTCCTCAGGCGCTGGTTCGCGCACGCATTGCGCAAGCCGGCAGCGACTGGCTGGCCAGCCTCGAGATGGAGGGATCGGTCGTCGCTGCCGGCGGCGGCGTCTTCCTCGCCAATCGCATCGGCGACGGATTCGTCATCGTGAAGAATGCCGGCCCCGGCACCGAAGTGCTTCTGGGTGGCGTCCGGATGGGCAAGGCGAACGGCGCTGGCCGCACGCTGCTACCCGACATTGTGCCCCACTATCCGCAACAGATCTTCCTTGACCCTGCGACCATGACCGATGGTTGGGAACCGGGCGAGACCGAGCAGATCGCGGTATCCGGTTATCGCCAAGGAGCGATCGTCGATTTCAAGACCCGGCGGGTCCAGAGCGCCGTGATCGTGCTCCTCGATAGCTCCGGGCAACCGATCCCGGCAGGCTATGTCGCCACAGTCGAGGGCGGCGAAAGCGCCGTGGTGGGCTATGATGGCGAGGTCTACCTGCACGGCCTGAAGCCAACCAACCGGCTATCGGTCGATCGCGGCCTCGCCGGCCTGTGCCACGCCACCTTCCCCTATGACGACGGCAGACCACCGCAAGCCAGGATCGGACCCCTGATATGCCAATAGCTTCGTGCCCGTTCCTCCAGCGGCTGGCCACCCTGTTGTCCGCGCTCGGCCTCGGCGGGCACGCCCTGTCCGTCTCGCTCGTGGGGTTGCCGCTTCTGCTGATGCCGGCGCCTGCGCAAGCAGCCTGCACCAACACTTCGGGCGCTTCGCAGAACCGCACCTATACCTACACGGCCGCCAATCTGGGCAGCGAGGCGCGAATCGACTTCCCGTTTGTGATCAACTGTACCGGTGCGCTCGACGGCAAGAATGTCTGCGTCGGCGCCACCTATACGCGCAGCGCCGCCAACGGGGCGAACAGCGTCGTCATGCGCCTCGACGCCGCGATTCCGGTGCATAGTGTGACCATCACGGACATGGACAATGCGGGAGCCATGTACGGGCCTTATGGCGGACTGATTGCGATCGGTCCTTCATCGACATCGACGACGATCACCAGTGTCGTTCCAGGCGGAGCCGCCAGCGGCAAGGCTGCGGGAACCTACACCAAAAGCTTCACGATCTACGAAGCCAAGACGGCCACAACCGTCCTTGGGCTATGCGGGCTCTTCGGCGCACTGACCGGAGCCCAGGCCTTCGGCAACTACACCGCGAACTTCGTCATCCCCAAGATGTGTACGCTGAACGCGACGCCCGCGATCAACTTCAACAACGTCACCAGCATCGGCCCGACGCCGGTCCGCCTCGATGCGCAAGGCACCGTGACCGTCGAATGCAACACGCCCTACACCATCTACATCGGTGACGGGCAGAACC
>CAYOXO010000143.1:0-8533 GCA_964407945.1 uncultured Stakelama sp. | reverse complement strand
CGCAGGGCGCCGCACGGCTGCCCTATCAGCTCTTCAAGGATTCCGGCCGCACCCAGATCTGGGACGCGACCGGCGGAACTGCCGCAATCGGCGGCAGCGGCGGCGTTTCGGATACCGGAACCGGTGCCGCCCAGAACAAGACGGTTTTCGCGTCGATCCCCGCGGGAACCACCCTGCCCGCTCCGGGCACCTACACCGACACGGTGGTGATTACCGTGACCTACTGACACGCACCTGGAGAATGAACATGTTCGATGTGATCCGACGGAACAGAACCCCGCTGATATGGCTGGCGTTTGCCTGCGTATTCCAGGCGACGCCAGCCTTCGCCGACACCGTCACGGGAAATGGCACGGTGACAGCGACGGTGACTGCGACCTGCGATCTCGTGGCCACACCCACCATCGCGTTCGGAACGATCAGCGGTCTCGCCACAGTCGCGACCGACGTCACCGCCCAGGGCACGATCACCGTCATCTGCAGCACAGGCGCCGGATACACCGTCTATATCGGCGACGGGGCCAACCGCGTCGCGCCGGGCAGCGGCAATCGCCAGATGGCCAACGGCGCCGGGCGACTGCCCTACCAGCTCTACAAAACCAACGCGTACGCGGCGATTTGGGACGCGACCGGCGGCACCGCCACGACGGGGGGCAGTGGCGGGGTCAATGGCACCGGATCCGGCGCCAACCAGAATCTCACCGTCTACGGACGGATTGCCGCCGGGACGGCGGTTCCCACGGTGCTCGGGAATTATTCCGACACCGTACTGATCACCGTTACCTATTGATTCACTTGTCTATGAGAAATTTCGAGTCGCAAGTTAGAAAAGTGGAGAAGTGCGTCAATTGACTTCAAGATAGGATGGACGAAATGAAAAAAATGACTGTATTTGGCGTAGTTGCCCTTGCAGCATCGGCAACGCCTTCATTCGCTCAGGACACCGGATCGCTCGATGTGACGGCGGAAGTGCTGTCATCCTGCAACATCACATCGACATCGACGCTGGCGTTCGGAACGGTCGATCAGTCATCCGCCAATGTCGACAATCAGGGCGCAGTCAGCCTCATCTGCACGGCCACGACCCCCTGGGTTCTTCATACCGATAGCGGCATCAACGCCTCGGGCGCGCAGAAGCGGATGAAGCATGCGTCGCAGGCCGATACGCTGAACTACAACATCTTTACGGACAACGGCCGTTCCGTGCCATTCCCAGACGCCGCCGGCACCCCCGGTACCGGTCCTGCCAGCGACACCGGCAACGGTCAGTTGCAGACTGTTACGGTGTTCGGGCGCATCCCGTCGGGCCAAACGCTGCCGCGCCCGGGGAACTACAGCGACACGCTTACGGTGACCGTCTCCTATTAGCCGACGGAGGCGCGTTGCGCTTCGGAGGCTATCGCCGCTTCAGTTGCGTGGCGAAGTCCTTGCTCGGCACGCCAAGGCGGACGGTGTCGGCGACGGCCACCCGCATCCGATCAAATGTCGCGCGCAGTTCAGCCGTGTCGAACTGATCGGCACGGACATTGTAGCGGTGCGGTTGCAGGTCGAACCCTGCATACATGCTGAGCCAGCTCGGATCCTGGAAAGTCTCCCACTCGTACCGCACCAATTCGCCCTGCGCACGCCAGGCGTCGATCTTGAGCTGTAATTCTTCGGGTAACTTCATCGTCCGCATCCGGTCCCACATCGGCTCGCCTTCGCGGCGGTTCAGGCAGTAGTGCAACAACAGGAAATCGCGGATCCGCTCGAATTCGAGCCGCGACTGGCGATCGAACAGCGCAGGTAGCGCAGGGTCGAAATCGCGGTCGGGAAACAATCTCACGAGCCGTTCGAGGCCGGACTGGATGAGCGTGATGCTGGTCGACTCCAGCGGCTCGAGGAAACCGCCGGACAAGCCGATCGCGACGACATTGCCCCGCCAGAAGCTGGCGCGATGCCCTGGGGTGAAGCGGATGCGTCGCGCCTCACCCATTGCCGGCCCCTCGATATTGGACCGCAAGACCGCTTCGGCTTCATCGTCACTGATATAGTCGGAGCAGTAGACATAGCCGTTGCCGATCCGGTGCCGCAATGGGATGTGCCATTGCCAACCGGCTGAACGCGCGGTCGATGTCGTCACGGGGCGATAGGATTTGACCGGCTCGCAACCGAGCGCGATCGCGCGGTCGCACGGCAGCCAGTCACGCCAGTCGATGTAAGGCACGCCCAGCGCTTCGCCGATCAACAGGCCGCGAAAGCCCGAACAGTCGATCCAGAGGTCCGCCGCTACGCTGCGACCATCGGATAGCCGCACCGAGCGCACCTGGCCATTGTCAGGCGCCTGTTCGACCCCGTCGATCCGTCCGTCGATATGGGTGACACCCAATGACAGCGATAGATCACGGAGCACCGACGCAAACTTCGACGCATCGAAATGCAGGGCGAAGTCGAAGACCCCCAGATCGCTGACGGACCGATCGGGCGGCGACAGAAACCGGTCGTGCTCGGCAAGTTGTGTGCACAGGCAATAGTCGGCGAGCGAGAGATCCAACCCCGCCGCGCGCAGTTTCAGCCAATATTGGTGGAAGGGCACGCCACGCGCCGGTACGCCATAGAGACCGAACGGATGATAGAAGCGGTGTCCGGGCTCCGCCCAGTCGGCGAAATGGATACCAAGCTTGATCGTGCCCTCGGTAGCCTCAAGCACCTGCGCGTCGGTCAGCCCGACCGTTGCGAGAAAGTCTCGGATCGCCGGGACCGTCGCCTCACCCACCCCGACGGTGCCAATCTCAGAACTATCGATCAGGGTGATGTCGAGGTTCGTGTGGCCGAGCATACGGGCAAGATAGCTGGCAGCCATCCAGCCGGCCGTTCCGCCTCCAACGATTGCGATACTGCGGACCGCCCGCCCCTGCTCCGTCGCCTGTCCGGTCACCATGCTCTCCCCTCGTCGTATTTCTCTACCTCACCTCAACAAAAAACGCCCGCCGAACGCGCTGCGGTCGGCGGGCAGTGAGGAGTCAGTTCAAGCGATCAGAACTTGGCGCGGACACCCGCGACGAAGCGACGCTCATAGATGTTGTCCCAACCAACCTGGTCTTCCCAGGTCAGGTAGTAGCGCTCTTTCTCGCCCGTGAAGTTCGACGCCTGCCCATAGAGGGTGAAGTTGTCGGTCACGTCATACGAGATCGACGCGTCGAAATAGTTGGTTGCGCGCTGATAGACGGAGAGGCCCTTGATACCGGTATAGTTCTGGGTCTGCAGGCGCTTCGAGCGATAATTGTAGGCGACACGCGCCGAGAACGGCCCGGATTCATACCACAATGCGACGTTCGCCTGATGCTTCGAGTTGTCCTGGAACGGCTGCTTGTTGCCAGCCAGATCCAGACCCCCCGCGTCGCCGAGCGACAAGGTATAGTTGGCATCCACACCGAAGCCACCCAGGAACCCATTGACACCATAGTCGGTCAGAGACTGACGTGCCGAGACCTCGATCCCCTTCAGGGTACCACCGGCGCCCTGGAGAATTGTGCTGACCGGCAGGTCCTTACCGCGGACGACGCCATCATTATCCGGGATATCGCTGCGCAGAATGGTCGAGTTGACGATGAACTTGTCCACCTTCAGGTAGAAGGCACCCACCGCCACCAGGCTCGAACGACCGGTATAGTATTCGAGGCTAGCCTCGACGTTGCTCGAACGCCACGGATCCAGGTTCGGGTTGCCACGCTGCTCCGCTCGCCGGGCGCGGAAGATCGGCGGGTTGGTGCTCCCGTCGAACGCGTAGCCGACATTCAGACCGCCGCCCCACTGGAGGAAGTCGAGCATGGTCATCGTCTTCGAATAGGACGCGCGGAACTTGAGCTTGTCGCTCAGGTCGAACGCGACGTTGAACGCAGGCAGGAAGTCGGTGAACTCACGATTGGTGATGAAGTCGCCCGCGTCGACGCCCGACACACCATAGGCCTGTGGCACGCCCTGGACGTTCTGGCGAATGCGCAGCTTGGTGTTGACCACGCGGACACCGCCATTGGCGCGGAACGGGATGCCAGCGATCTCGCCCTCGCCGTTCACCTGCGCATAACCGGAAATCTGGCGCAGGTTGATATCGAACGAGTCCGCCGGGTTCACACTGTCCTTGCTGCCCGGATAGAACTTGTTCTGGAATGCCTCGGCATCGTCCATCGCGCGCGGATTGAGAACCCAGATATTGGGCGCCCCGGCCACCGGCATCGAATACTGCCCCGTCTGCCCACCGAAGATCGGATCGGTGCCCGGACGGACGAAGCCGGCGGTATATGGGTTACCGGCCGCGTCTTTGACTGCACAACTTCCATCACCCAAGTTGACGTCGAACGCCTTCCACTTGACGTAGCAGCCAGCCGCCGGGTTGCCCGGATGATCCTTGTTGCCGGCATAGTAGGGCGAGACGCGCTCGAACACGAACTGCTCGGCCGAACGCTCGCTGTATCGTGCACCAACGCTGATGCCGATGCCGCTGTCCGACTCCCACTTCAGGTCGCCGCGGATCGTCCAGATATCGCCCTTGCGCCTGTGGTTGTCCTCCGACGAGATGGTCTTCAGCGCATATTTGCCGAGGTCCTTCACTTGGTTGAGGAAATTGGTCGGGAAGGTGAAGCCCAGCGCGCCGCTCGTGTAATCGACCGTCGCCTTCTGGCCGTAGACACGATAGCCGCCCGGGTTGAACGCGCGATCACCGCCCAGGCTGGCCGGATAGTTGCCGACCCCGTTATAGGCCCACTGGACGCCATCGGTCAGGTTGAACTGCAGATAGCTCTGATCCTGCTCACGCTCGGCCTTTCCGTAGATGCCGCGGAGCGACGCCGTCAGCCCTGAGCCATTGTCGAAATCGAGCTGGAGGTTGTAGTTCTGCGATTCCGATTTGATGCGATAGGTTTCCGAATAGCTATCGAAATTCGGCATGTCGTATTCATAGGTCTGTACGGTGTGGATGTCGTACCTGCTACCAGTGGCACCACCCAGCACCTCGCTCTTCGCACCAGTATTGCGCGACCTGGTCGGTTTGTAGGGCGACGTCATCCAGTTCACATTCTGGAACTGGAAACCCGCGGTGCGGTCAAACTGGGTCTGCTTGGTGTAGAATGCATCCGCGGTCAGCTTCAGCGTGTCGCTGAGCTCGAACTGCAGCGAGATATTGCCGCCGAAACGCTCGCGTGAAGTGATGCGGTTCCAGACCGTATGCGACTGTGCGGTGATGAACGCATCGTTCGCGTCGCCATCGCCGTTCATGTCGAAGCCGATGATGGTGCCGCCAGCGTTGCGTACCGGGGTACCCCGGCTGACGCCGCCAGCGTTACCGATCGCGAAATCGCCCTGCGATCCGGCGCGCTGCTCGTCGCCGCTCAAACCTTCCCGACTGAGACCGACGCCATAGCTCTGAATGCCACGATAGCTGTTGGATAGATCGACCTTGCTGTACGAAGCCGAGACGAGGATGCCGAAACGGCCGTTGTTATAGCCGATCAGGCCGTTGAACGACGGATTCCACTTCTTGGTCTTGTCGCCATATTGCGCTTCAGCCGCAGCAGAAACGGTCAGCCCTTGCGACAGGCTGAGCGGACGACGCGTCAGCAGATCGACCGTACCGGTCAGGCCGCTTTGCTGCAGCGAGGCGGTACCCGATTTGTAGACCGTGGCGCCGGCGAACAGCTGCGAGGGAATGTCGGTGAAGTTCGGCTGAACCGTCGTGACCGAGTTGGCGCCGAGAAATTCTTCGCCGTTGAGAAGGGTGGTAACCTGCGGAAGGCCGCGAATGTTGACGGCACCGCCCTCACCCGCTTCGCGACGAATCTGGATGCCAGGAATACGCTGGAGCGAATCGGCGATGGTACGGTCGGGCAGCTTGCCGATATCCTCGGCGCTGATCGCGTCAACGACGCTGTCCGCTTCGCGCTTTACGTCGATCGCACGCGCCTGCGATGCGCGAATGCCGGTGACGAGAATCTCGTCCTCCTGACCGACCGCGGCACCCGCGGCTGCATCCGCATCCTGCTGCGCCTGCGCAATGCCGGGGACGCAGAGCGCCGCGGCCGAAACCGCCGCAAGCAACACCGTCCGCGCACCAACCTTATGACTGGACATTTCCCTCTCCCTGTTTCGCGGCCGACCCATGTCGCCACGCTGCCGCACAGCGCACGCGCGCGGTCAGAACCCAATTCAATACATTTATGAGACCAATAGTCAACTTGTATGGTACCAGAAAAACGGCTTTCCGGTCATGGTCAGCGCCAAACCGTTACGACCCCGACTGTGCTCAGTACTCGCGTCCCGGAATTGCGCTCCGAAACGCCTCGATCGCGCCGCGATCCTGCACCGTCACGAAGACGGTCCGCCCGTCCCTTCCACCGAAAGCGACATTGCTTGGCAGTCGCCCTTTCAGGCGAACCTCACGACTGATCGTGCCGTCAGGAGCGAGGATTGCCACCGTCCCACCGCCGTGGCGCGTGACATAGAGATTGCCGTCGCGGTCGCAGCGCATCCCGTCAAGGCCATGGTCCGCAAAACTGGCAAAGACTCGTTTACCCGAAAGCGTGCCGTCTGCACCGATGTCATAGACCCAGATACGACGCTGAACGCTCTCGCCGACATAGAGGCGGCGACCATCGGGGCTGACCTCGATCCCGTTGGTCGTGCCCATTCCATCCTAGAGAATCCCGGCCTTGCCCTGCCGGTCGATTCGCCAGATTCGCCCACCGCCGTTCTTCCAGTCAGGATCACTCGCGTACATCGTCCCGTCAGGTGCCAGCGCGATGTCATTAGGCTGGTGGGCACCAGGCAGTTCGACATAAGTCGATACCTCGCCCGTTCGGCTTACCGTCAGGATGCGATGCCCCTTATAGTCGGCGACCAGCATTCGGCCGTCAGCAGAGAAGCGGATACCGTTGCCGATGCTTCCGGCCGGAAGGGTAGCGAACGGTTGCGCGCTACCCGCGCCGCCGCGTCCCGCCACCACGCGCCCGATCGTGCCTTCACGCGCAAAGTTGACGACGTAGAGCGCCCCGTCGGGCCCCGTTGCCGGCCCCTCGATTCCGGAGGTGAACACGCCGTCCGTAACATGATCGTGCACCACATAATCGCCATAGGAGGAACGGTTCGTGGTGGCGCAGCCCGCCAGCAGCGCCGCTCCCGCGAACACCAGGCCCGCGCGCATCACAGCACCGTACTCAGCGCCAGCGTCAGCAACAGCGCGACGATCGAGATCAGCGTCTCACACACCGTCCAGGTCTTGAAGGTCTGCGACAGGGTCAGGTTGAAATAGGTCTTCACCAGCCAGAAGCCGCCGTCGTTGACGTGCGACAGGATCAGCGATCCGGCCCCCGTGGCCAGCACGAGAAATTCGGGTGAAACCCCGCTCCCCGCTGCAACCGGTGCAACGATCCCCGCCGCAGTCGCCATCGCCACGGTCGCCGATCCGGTCGCGATACGCATCATCGCCGCGACCAGCCAGGCGAGCACCAGCAGCGGCACCTCCACCGACTGCGCCATCCCGACCACCGAGGTGGAGATCCCCGCCTCCATCAGGATCTTGCCGAAGCCCGCGCCCGCGCCAACGATCAACGTGATCAGCGCGGTCGGTGCAAGGCAGTCCTCAAGGAAGCGACCGATCTTCTCGCGATTGAACCCGCGCGCACTGCCGAAGGTGAAGAAGCTCAACAACAGACCCGCCAGCAATGCGGTGACCGGGTGCCCGGAAAAGCGGATCGCATCGTTGACGACGGTCCCCTTGGCCGCGAACAGGTCCGCCCAACTTCCCACCAGCATCAACGCGACCGGCAACAGGATCGTTGCTACGGTGATGCCGAACCCCGGCAACTCGCGCGTGTCGTCGATCTCGCGTTCGGTCAGCGCCTCCGCCATCGGGTTCACGCCCTCGACCGTGACATAGCGGTCGATCAGCGTAGCGAAGACCGGTCCGGCAAGCGCCGCGGTCGGAATGCCGACGATCAGTGCATAGAGCACGGTAAGGCCGATATCCGCCTTGTAAGCCCCCACGGCTAGCAGCGCCGCGGGGTGCGGCGGGATCAGGCCGTGGACGACCGAAAGCCCGGCGACCATCGGGATACCGACTTTCAGGATCGACGTCCCCGTCCGCATCGCCACCGTGAACACGATCGGCATGAGCAACACAAAGCCGACCTCGAAGAACACCGGCAGGCCGACGAGGAACGCCGCCGCCATCATCGCCCAGTGCACCCGCGAAGGTCCGAACCAGCCGATCATCGTCTGGGCGATGCGCTCGGCGCCGCCCGATTCGGCCATCAGCTTGCCCATCATCGTGCCAAGTCCGACGACGAGCGCGATGTGCCCGAGCGCGTTGCCGACGCCGGCTTCATAGATCGCCAGCAGCTTATCGAGCGGCAGCCCGGCCGCCGCACCCAATGCCAGCGACGTTACCAGCAATGCGATAAACGGATTGAGCCTCAACCGGGCGATCAGGAAGATCAGCCCCCCGACCGACGCGAGGCCGAGCAGGACGAGGACTACCTCCCGGCTCATCGTGCGGCCTTCT
>CAYOXO010000142.1:0-11295 GCA_964407945.1 uncultured Stakelama sp. | reverse complement strand
TGCTCTTCTGCTGCTTGCAATTCAGCTGAGCCGCCTGCTTCGCCCGCTGGACCGAGGTTTCCGCTATACCGTATTCGCTGCTGTCCATTCGAAACGCCTGGATAACCCCGTTGCCGCTCCAGGTATTGATTTCGCATTTGCGCGATGTTGCATCGCTGCACGCCTTGATCGCCGCCGCGGACGCGGCCCCGTAGCTGCGATGGCCGCTCGCGACATAGAGCTTGTTATTATATCCGCTGCTCTTGTTGCCGATGACCCATGCCGAGGCGGCATAATATTTGCGCGCCGCGGCGCCGGGATTACGGATATCGGTGCTCGACCGGATCGTGGCGAACACTTCGCAGGGCAAAAGCTGCTTCGCCGAACAGTCGACCATCGCCTGCTTGCGCTGGGCGGCGTCGCCCCCCATCCACATATTGTAGAAATCGCCGCGGCTGTCGCGAAGGATCTTCATCGACGAATCCCACCATTTGCCGCCCGTCGTACAACCGCCGCCCATCACCCGGTTGCACATCGCGATCGAATTGGCTTCGGCGTCATTATACGCACCCGAATAATTGCCGTCGGCCCAGATGTCGGCGGCATCGGGGTGCCGTGCGATCGCCGCATAGCTGTTGCTGCCCGACGAGCTGGGTGCCGGGGAGCTGCCCCCGGAGTAATCGGATATCGGAATGCAAGGCTGGCCCCCGCCCGGGCCACCTGGATTATAGGTCGTTCCCGCCGGGCAGCTCTGGGCGCCGGCCGGCGTTGTACCGATGAGGCCGGTCAAAAATATCACCGTGAGCGCGATCTTTTTCATGCTTCCATTCCTTCTCGCCTGTAAATCGTACCGGGCCGGAGCCCCCGGGGCTGGAACCTGATCATTGCCCTCTCTTGCGGATCAGCTGCTGGGTTACCGCCTTGTCCTTTTCGATGACCTGTCCTGCCATCGCGCGGGTGAGCGTGATGATGTCCTGGATGTGTTTGAGGCTGCGTTTGGTTTCGCTCTCGAGTTCCTCGGGCGTGCGCGTTTCATTGTGCGGCGGACGCGTGCCGTCGGGCCAAATCGCCTTCCACGTCAGGTCGGCAATGCCCTCGATCGAGAACTGGCCGAGATAGAGCATGCCACGCTCCATATTGTCGACCTGACGAAAGGCAGCGCGCTCCGCCTCCGTCTTCAGCCCCATTTCGCAGCCGAACTGGAGGAGCTGGCGCTCGACTGCATCTTTGGGCGCGCGCGGGGGCTGGTCCGGCGCCCGCTCCAACGGGCCGCCACGCGGTGAGATCTGGATCAGCTTTTCCTCGATCGTTTTGTCGACGCAGTCGACGATGACGTTCGAGGTGATCCAGTCGGGGCTTTTTTCATTTTCGAGGATCGCGAGCGTCTCGAGCTTGAAAACCCCGCCGAAGAACCCGGATTGACCGATATAGTCCTCGTCGATCGCGACAACGAGCCGCGCTGGCTTCTCGCCGCCCATGAACACCAGCCACCATTCGTCGGCCATGGCAGGACTTGCTGCCAAGGCCGCAATGGCCGCTGCGAACAGCCCCCATTTTTTTGATTGCACGGAAGCTTTATCCTTCTCTCTATGGTCGCTGCAGCCCACCAGCGTTGTCGTGTTGGCATGGGATGGGACTTCAGGGGCCGACTCCGCGGCACTTCCCGCAACGCCTGGATCGATCTCGGCGGCAAACGTCATTGCGCCAGCTCGGCCAGGATTCTCCGGATGCGAGCGTCCTCGGGTGCGAGCGCCGAGGCCCGGGCATAGCTGTCACGCGCCGCCGCCAGCTGGCCGGCGGTGCGATAGGCTTCCCCGAGACTGTCATGGGCGTTGGATGAATCGGGGAAGCGCCGGGCGTTCCAGGCGAACGGCACCAGTGCGGCTTTGGCATCCCATATGTTCAGCACATCATAGCCGACCCGGTTGACGATCGCCTCGGTATCGGCGGGAGCAACCCGTTGAAGGCGTTCGACCGCGGCATCCCACTGGTTCGAAGCAAGGCTTCTGAATAGACGTTCTTCTTCGGCTTCAGTCGCGCGAGCGACCCCGGGCATGACTCGCGCGGCGAGCAAAGCCGCGACGCGGTGGCGGTCGAAATGCGATCGGCCGCCATTGTCCAGATAGATCACGGTGGCCGAATCGTCAGGATCGGTAGTCCGGAAAAAATGCCGCCATACCAGTCGGACGCCTCCGCCGTGCCCGACGATCCTAACGTTGCCATGGCTGTAATATTCCCAGCCGTGCGTATGCCAGGCTGGTTTACCTGTCGGCATCGGAAAGGGCACCCATGAAGCGCGCAACGCCGCCGGCGGCAAGAGCGCGCCGCGCATCAGGGCTCTGCTCCACAAGACCATGTCATCGAGCGTGGAAAAGGCGCCAGCCGAGCCGAACGTGTAGGCCGGGTGAGAAGGAATCGCGATCGGCGTCGGAGCGGCGGCGCGTCCGGTGGCCGGTTGATAGGTCGTCACCAGATTCGGCAGCGAGACAGGGCCGGCCGGATATCCGCTATGATAACCGGTGCGGGTCATCCGCGCGGCGCGGAACTGTGTCTCGACCAGATCAGTAAACGACCTGCCAGTAGCCTGCTGGAGCACGGCGCGCGCGAGTAGAAAGTTGGTCTGATTATAGTCGTTGCGCGTTCCTCGTGGAAAGCGAAGCGGCTTGTCATAGAGGCCCTGAAAGGCCGCGTCCTCGGTCGGCGCAATAAAATCGGGCATATAGTCGGGCAGGCCGGAGACATGGGCAATCGCCTGCGCCAGCGTTATTCCCTTCCACGCCTCCGGCAGATCCGGCCGGATCGTTTGAATGGGCATCGCAAGATTGAGATCGCCCCGCTGGATCAGCTTCAACAGTTCGACGACGAGGAACAGTTTGGAGATCGAGAATATGGGGTAGACTGACCGTTCCGTGATCGGCCTCCCGGACTCGCGATCTGCCAGGCCCGCATGACGAACATGGACGGGCGTACCACGCCGGAGCACGGCCACCGAATAGCCTATGGTGCCATAGTCGGCGGCCGTCGCATCGAGAATTGCATCCAGTTCCTCCGCAACCCGTGGTGATGCCTGTGCATCGCTCGCCCCGAAAGATGACGCGGCGAGGCCCGTAAGGGTAAGGCCGATCATCTTCCGGCGATCGAGGTGGCGGCAGTTTTCTCGCAAAGCACTGGTTTCCCGTCGGCGGCGAGGGCAGCGCCGCTGTGGTCCCGTTTCGACTAGAGTGGCGGGCAGGCAGAAACCAATGACATCTTGTGACGCGGGCTGACTTCTTGCATTTCAGCTTGTGTCCATTGGCCTTGGCGAGGCAGATGAACTCTTGTGACTTGCTCAATGCAAGCTGGCGATCGACGCCTTGTGACGTGTTTTGCGAAAGCCGACGATGTTTGTCTTTGATGCGTTCCGGCTGGATCCGGTTGCCTTGCATATATTCCGCGATGGACACCGGCTCGAGGCGCCGCCGCAGGTCTTGGAAGTCCTCGCCTATCTAATCGTTCATGCGGACAGGACTGTAACCCGACAGGAATTGCTCGACCACTTCTGGGCCCGTGCAGGAACGGGCGGTGACGCAGCGCTGAACACCTGCATTCGTCGCATCAGGACGCTTCTTGAAGACGACAGCGAGACGCCGCGCTTTGTCCAGACGCGACCCCGCTCCGGGTACCGCTTCATCGGTCATGTCGTAACTGACGCCGACAGCGCGATGTCACGACCCCGCCGCCGCTTTATGCTGGTCGGCGGAGTGCTCGGCGCGCTGATGATGGGTGGGGCGGTCCTGGCCCAAGGCGCGTTCTTCCGCTCGCACCAGCGTCTCGCGATCGGTCCTGCAAATGGCCTTTGCGAATATACGCTGTTTCCGAAGTTCAATGCCGGTCTTCGCGAGAGCTTCCTCGCGGAAGTCAGTCGGCGCGTTCCTGAGCATTATGAGGTGGTCGCAGCGAGTGCAAAAGCTGATTTGCGAGCAAAGACGAGCGTCCGGCAGACGCCGCAACGAACGGTGGTGACGCTCACGCTGGTGCGCGAGGATGATGGACGTCTCTTGTGGACAGGCGAATATGCCGACGCCACCGACACTGATGATTATGTTCCGTTGCAGCGTTCGCTGGCGCAGCGAATGGCGCGTGGGCTGGCGGAAGCGCTGCGGACGCGGACATGATTGGCCTCGTGTGATCTCATGGCGTCCTTGTTTTCGATCGAAACAGCGGAGCGGATCACGTCAATTCGCGCGACATGAAAGCTCGCGCTCCAGGCCGCGATGAAGGAACTTCGACTTGAAGCCATTCACCCCGATCGCCGTGTTTGCTCTCGGGCTTTTGATAGCCTCGCCGTTGCTTCCGGCAAGCTCCCTATACGGCGCAACGGCTGATGAGGGCCTCTTCAATGGCGGCTGGTCAAAGTGCGATGACGATGATGGCATCGCAGTTTGTGAACTGATTTTCGTGAAACAGCGTGGCGCGCGCATATGTGGAGTGTCTACGGAAAGCTCGCCCAATTATCAGTATCGTGATCGCTTCATTGCGATGGCCACCGGCAATCGGGCCAGAATCGACAAAATTTGCGGAGACGGTGGAAGCCCGGGCACTTCCAGATGCTCTGGAGATGCCGACGCGGCTGGTGGGGCAGTTGGCTGGCATAAGTCCGAAGCTTCGCTCGCGCTGTGTAGCGGCAGGCTGATCAGCAGCAGTAGCAGGCAAGCCGGATGCGGAGGCGCTCGTGCAGACGAAGGGCTAAACCGTTCAAGCGATGCTGGATTCGTCGACAACCTTTCGGCTGAAGACAATCAATGGCTGGCATCCTGCATAGCGGGTCGGGAATAATCGTTCTCGGCCGGGAGCAACGAAATGGATGAAAGGTTTGCGTTATTCGGGCCTTTGTTCCCCATAATGCAGTCGGTTCGCTACTGAGACCTTCCATCCGTTCGGCCGATCTGGCGGCTAAGCGCCCTCATTCCAGACGTTCAGCCCGGTCACTCGTGATCCCGAAGGCCGTCCTTCGTTCGGGTGACGATCTCACGAAAGTTCTTGCGTGGTTATTTGGCCTATCGGCATCTCTGGCCAGCCCTTGACGCTCGACGCCTCCGTTACCAAAATTCGATTGAGCGGGGATGCTCAATGGAGGGAGAAGATGCCCCGGCAAGATGCCGAATACTATGCAGACCGCGCCCGACAGGAGCGGGCCATGGCAGAAGCGACGAAGGATCTATGCGCGCGGCGAACGCACCAGATGCTCGCCGAGCACTACCAGCGCATAGCCGACGGCGCCTTGCGAGAAGTGGCCCCGCGCGAGCGGGCATAGTCAAAAGGGGCGGCCACCAACGGTCGTCCCTTCTTCATTCGGCGCTCGTCACTGCGAGTCGGGCTTGCCCCGCGCGCAGCATGACCCGCCTGTCGAGCGGCATCAGCCGTTGCCGTGCTTGCGGCGCGTGACCCAACCCTTGCGTGCTGCTGCCGAGCGTTGCTCCGCCGACCCGGATTTGTGCGCTCGTCCGCCGCGCGAGGACGAGACGTGCGTGTCCTTCTTACCGCGGCCCGAGCCCGACTTGTTGCCGCCGCCCGATTCCTTGTTCACCGTCGCCCAGGCGCGCCGCTCGGCCTCGTCCTTCGGAACGCCGCGATCTTCATAGCCTTCCTCGATATGCTCGGCCTTGCGCTTCTGCTTGTCGGTATATTTGTCCTTGTCGCCACGAGGCATGATCCGTCTCCGCATATTCCCCGCGCAGATGGGAACGTATGGCCGCTGCGTCGGTTTCGACTTGCCGCCGCTCAGAGAGGCGCTGAAATACCGTTCCTGCCCTCCTCCCGGACGTACTCGGCATGTTGTTCTGATCTTCCGCACCCTGGAGGCATGATTATGGGACTGCGTCGGCGGTGCCGTCTGCTCCCGGCATCCGCAACCGCCCCGACGCGTTGAGCGCTGGGACAGGAGAAGCGCGATGATGAAGAGTCCCTATGTGAACCTTGCGGTCCAGAGCCTGGCCGGCGGCGTCATCATGTATCTTGTGATGTACGTGATGATCGATAGGCTCGCCGATTTCTACAACAACCTCAACATGCTCTATATGGCGCTGATGATGGTCACGCCGATGGTCGTGCTGATGATCGTCGCCATGCCGCACATGTTCCCCTCGAAGCGCGCCAACGCCGCGCTGCTCGTCGCCTCGGTGGCGGTGTTCGTCGCCAGTTTCGCGCTGATCCGCACCCAGACCACGATCGGCGATCGCGCCTTCCTCCGCTCGATGATCCCGCACCATTCGGGCGCGATCCTGATGTGCCGTGAAGCCTCGCTGAAGGACCCGGAGATCGTCGCGCTGTGCGGCCGGATCATCCGATCGCAACGCGAGGAGATCGATCAAATGAAAGCGATCCTTGCGCGCACGTGATGCGAGCGGCCATGTATAGGGGAACCGGAGATCACCCCCATGCATACCGAAACCGCCGTCGGCCACGGCCACAATTTCCTGAGCGACGCCCACGAGGCACATGAGCGCCGTACGCGCTGGGTGGTCGCGCTCACTGCGGCGATGATGGTGATCGAGATCGTCGCCGGCTGGCTCACCGGCTCGATGGCACTGCTCGCCGACGGCATGCACATGGCGACGCATGCCGGCGCACTCGGCGTCGCCGCTCTCGCCTATGCGATTGCGCGGCGCCATGCCGACAATCCCCGCTTCACCTTCGGCACCGGCAAGGTCGGCGATCTCGCCGGCTTCGCGAGCGCACTCGTGCTTGCGATGGTCGCGCTCGGCATCGGTGTCGAATCGGCGCTGCGGCTGCTGACGCCCGCGCGCATCGCCTATGACGAAGCGATCTGGATCGCGGCGCTCGGGCTCGCGGTAAACCTCGCCAGCGCCTGGCTGCTGGGCGGCGGCCATCACCACGGGCATGGCCATGACCATCATGACCAAAGCCACCACCACGATGGCGATCACCATCACGACAATAATCTACGCTCGGCCTATTTTCATGTCCTCGCTGACGCGCTGACCTCGGTGCTCGCGATCGTCGCGCTGCTCGCCGGCCGCTATCTCGGCTGGGCGTGGATGGACGCAGCGATGGGGCTGGTCGGCGCCGCGGTGATCGCGCGCTGGTCCTGGGGACTGCTCAAGGACACCGGCGCCGTGCTTGTCGACGCCGCCGCCAATCCCGGACTCGAGGCCGAGATCCGCGAGGCGATCGAGGACGGGGACGCGCAGATCGCCGACCTCCATGTCTGGCGCGTCGGCCCCGGCCGCTATGCCGCGATCGTTTCGCTCGTCGCCGCGGAGCCGCTCCCGCCGGAAGTCTACGCCGAACGCCTGCGCATCCATGAGGAACTGGTCCACATCACGATCGAGCCGCATCGCTGCGCCGGGCCGCACGCGCATCTGCGCAGGGCAGCCTTCGATTATTCTCGAACCGCCGATTCGTCACAGCGGCAATCTCGAATTAGCGGCTACGTGCCCTGATTTCGGCCGTTCGGCCTGCATGTCGGCGATCCCGAAAACTGCCGTCTGTTCAGATGATGATCGGTCGGCAACAAATGGGGTGGATAGTGCCCGTGCCGTTTATCTGCAGTTGCTCAATAGTCCTAAGCTTCCTGCGACCGAAAACCCACTGTCGCCCGATCTAGAACTGCTGAAGTGAATTCTCGATCAACTGATGGCGGCCCCTGAATCTAGCCGTCGCAAGCGAAGGGCTGCAAAGGTTGGCCCGACTATGTGAGCATGTTTATACACTGCGATCGTTTCCCGACCATCGCTCAACGCGCATCTCGGAAGGCGTCATACCGAACCGCTTGCGAAACGTCTGGTTGAACCACGCGATGTCATTGAATCCGGCCATCAGCGCGAGGCTCGCGATCGTCTCGCCGGCCAGATAGGGCGATCGCAGCAGCGTGCGTACATGATCCAGACGCGCATTGCGCAGGAAGTCGGAAAAGCTCGTGCCCTCGTCATAGAACAACGCGCGTATCGTCGCAGGACTGACGCCGTGGCGACGCGCCGCCCAATCGACGTCTACGCGCGGGTCGGTCATGTGCGCAGCAATGTCGGCCTTGACCGCCCGTCGCCGCGCAGCGCGAACGCCGCCCTCGCGCGCGGCATGGGCATCGTCCGGCCTGGCGCCAAGTGCGAGGACGATGAGGTCGACCAGATGTCCGGCGACGGTGGCGTGCGCGCTCGGATCGAGGTCGGGGCTCGCCGCGAGCGCCGCGGCATAGTCACCGAGCAAGCGCGCGCTGCCCGATGGGGCTGGTGGGCCGAGCAGGCGGTCGATGCCGGTCAGACGCGGCTCCACCATCGCGCGGGGCACGGCGAGGCTGAGGATCGAACTCGTCTCCTCCACGACCGTCATGCAACGCCGGTTACGCAGCATCATGTTGAATTCGCCGGCACGAACGCGGCGTGCCGCGCCGAGCGCGTCGATGACGCCACCGCCGGCGCGCGTGAACGACACGTAGAGCAGCCCGTCGTCGTCCGCTGGCGTCACGAGACTGAGCGGCGAGGATTCGATCTGGGCGAGATGGACGCTGGCCAGCGGCTTCAGGCTGAGCGCGACGCGCAGCGGCGTGTCCTTGGCAAAATCGATCTGGCCCCGGACGTGTGCGCCGAACGCGGCTTCCACCGCCTCGCGCCGCATCTCCGTCAGCACGTCTTCGGTCGAGAAACGCATCGTGGCCGCCCTCCGTCGCGCAGGATAGCCGCTCGCCTTTCTAGCGCAAACCCCTGAGCCTCAGCCCAAGACCAGCGCTTGGCGCACCGATAGACTTGGCGCGATCCGTTTCGAAAGGCCCGCCGCATGCATTTACTGCCGCGCACTGCACTCTCCACCATCGCGCTGGCCGCGCTGGCCGCCCCCTCGATCGCGCAGACTCCGCCAGGACCGGTCGTCCATTACGAGATGGAGGTCGCCACGACCTCGGGCGCCGGTGCCGGCATGGGCGGCGGCATGGCCGGGGCGATGCGCATGATGGCGGGCGGCGGTGGGAACGATGCGGATCATTCGGTCGCGCTTCGCCTCACCACTGCACGTCAGGCCCAAGGTGCCCCGCGCGCCGATCACTTCTTCCTGCCTGCCGTCCGGCTCGGGCGCTCGGTGCCGCTGACCGGCAGCGGGCGCCCCGGCCCCGAAGAGGCCAGCGTCTCGCTGCTTGGCGACGAACGGCCCCGGGGCCGCATCCTCATGTTCTGGGGCTGTGGCGCGAAGGCCGGTCCTGGTCAGCCCTATGTGCTGGACGCCGCCAAGCTGATGCCTGCCCAGCTACCCACGGCGCTTGGTGGCGCGCCGACCGCGCCAAGCGCGACCACAGCCTCTGCCCGCACCAACATCAGCTGGCCCGCGCTGAAAAAACCATCTTCGGGCTCGTCGCTGCTCGGGGCGCATCGGATCGTGAGCAATGTCGGCCCGGAGATCGCCTTCAATTTGACGCAGGACTATCTGGCGGGGCTCGAGGCACGGACGGCGACCATGCCCGACGGGTCGGTGTCGCTGCGCTGGAACGCGCTACCGGGCGCGACGGGCTATGCCGCGACTGCGGTCGGGGGCATGGAAAAGATGGAGCGCGGTGGTGACCTTGTGATCTGGACGAGCGCGGGGACGCGCGATGGGGGCAATGACGCGCGCGGCTGGCTCTCGCCCTCGGTAGTCGCGGGCATGATCGCGCGCAAGGCGGTGATGCCGCCGACGCAGACGAGCTGTCAGATGCCGGCCGAGTTCAAGCGCGCGGCAGGCGAGATGATGCTGACGAGCCTCAACGCGTTCGGCCCCGAGCTGGATTTCGCCTACCCGCGCAAGCCGCCGGGGAACGCGCCGTGGCACCCGGAATGGACCGCGAAGGTCAAGTTCCGAGCGGAGACCAGCCTGATGTCCGGCATGGCGATGGGCGAGATCGCCGATGATGGGGAGGAGCGGCAATCCGAACCGGCGTGCAAACCCAAGAAGAAGGGGGGGCTCGGGGGGATGCTGGGGGGCGCGCTGGGCGGTCTTGCCGGCCGCGGCCGGGACGGTTGCTAAGGTGATGCGCGGCCGTGCTTCAACCGCATTGCTGGCGGCGTTCGCGCTCGTGGCGTGCGGCAAGTCCGCGCAGGAGCAAGCGAGCGAGCGGGTAGTGCAGGCGGTTCGCGATGCGCCGATGCCCGCCGAGCGTGCCTTGGCGCCGATGCTCGGGACGGTGCTCACGCAGCTGGCGCCTGAAGCGCCAGCGCTGCGGGCGCGTATCGCCGGGATCGAAGCGGAGGAGAAGCGGCTCCTCGCCGAGGCGATGGCGGTATTGGCCAAGCGTGCCGGCGCCGATCGCGATTCCGCGCGATCAGCGGATCTAAGCCCGGTTGGATATGCAGTGCGGTCCGGTTCGGACAACCCCGCGATCTGGTCCTGGTTGATCCCCGCCGCCCATGCGCAGGCCACGTTCGGCGGCGGCGGCGGCTTCGTGACCGGCGCGAACAGCGCGTCCATCCTCGGCGGTAACGCCGGGTCGCTGTCGCGCAACGGGCCGAGCGGCAGCGAAAGCCGCACCTTCACCGGACGCGGCGGCGAGCGGGTGACACTGGGCGTCGACGTCGCGGGCGACAAGACCGTGACGACCTCGGTCGAGAGCAACGTCAAGATCGCGCAACTCGGGGCCGAAGCGAACGGCACGACCAGCGTTTCGGCGCGCGACCTGTGTCCCGACGCGGAAGGACGCGTCAAATTCACGACGCGCGTGCGGCGGTCGGGCAGCCTCGCCGGCGGCACGTCGGTTCGAGGCGATATCGAGGTTCGCATCGAGATCGTCGTCAACGAACAGGCGGAGATCGCGAGCAGCCTTATCGACGCCCGCTACGACGTATCGGCGAGCAGCGGCGACAAGCCGGGGCGCGCGGCGGGCCGGTTCCAGTCGGCGGGCGGTGAGTCGATCGGTGAGCGCGCGTTCACGAGCGAGGATGCGAGCCGGCCGGGTGTCGAGGGGCAAATCCAGGATGCCGCGATCGCCGAGGCGACGGCGCTTGGCATCGGCGCAATCCAGGGCGCGGAGTCGCACTGGCGGACCGGCTATTGCATGAAGATCGACGCCACCTCACCCGGCACGGTCGCCCCCAATACGGTCTCGACGATCGATGTGAAGACGTTCCTGCGCAGCCCCTTCTATGCCTGGAGCGATATCGAACGCTTCGGTGTGGCCGAATGGACCCAGTGGCATGGTCCGTTCCGGCAACGGCATCGGCACGTGGGCATCCTGTTCGTCTCGGGCTCGAAGCCCTTTGAACAGCATCGCCGCTGGCGGGCATGGAACACGGCCTTATGGGGTTTCCATGCGTCCCTGCCCGATAATTACGGCTACAGACACCAGGAGCTGGCGGACCT
>CAYOXO010000141.1:0-11356 GCA_964407945.1 uncultured Stakelama sp. | reverse complement strand
TCGCCACCTCGCTCCGGAGAAACTTGAGCTCGCGGGAGAAATACGAGATGCGGTTCTGGCGCGGGTCCATCACCCAGAGCGTGTCCCCCATCCCGCCGAGTCCGATCGCCTGCACCACCTCTCCCGGCCCCTCACCGCCGCGCGCCAGCGGGGCCAGCGCCTTGCCGGTCGGGTCCAGCCGGAGGATACCGGGGGTGTTGAAGTCAATGAGGAGGAGGTCGCCCGACGGCAGGATGCGGAGCGCCCGCACCAACTGATCGTCATCGGCGAGTCCGCCGAGCGATACGCGGACGGCATTCGCACTGGAGTTGCCCGCGGCGAAGCGGTCTGCGGGCATCACCGAAAGGCCGGTCGGGCGCATCGCATCAGCGAGGTCGTTGGGGGCGATCACGTGGGGTAATCTCAGCCAGAGATGATAGCCCTGAGGGTGGGCGGTGAAGTCGAGCCCGTCCAGGAGGCGCGCAGCCAGCGCTTGTCGGCGGGCGGCTTCGGCGCGCATCGCCGCAATCAGGCGGGGGGCGGTACCGTCGCCGATCCAGCGCGTCATCATCGCCATATTGAGCGGCGGAGCCATCACCGCGGTCTGGTGCACCTGTCCTGCAAACTGAAGCGCTGCGGCGACATGCGGCGCGCGCACGAATGCGACCCGCAGCGCGGGTGAAATGATCTTCGACGCACTGGCGATGTACCAGCTGCGGTCGGGGGCGTGGGCGCTGACCGGGGCGATTGGCGTAATGGCGAGCGGGCCATAGGCATCGTCCTCGACCACCTGCAGGTCATGGCGGATCGCGGCCGCGGCGATCTCGCGCCGGGCGTCTTCGTCGAGCGTTTCCGCCATCGGATTGTCGTTGGTGGGAACGAGGTAGATGGCGCGGATCTGCGGGTCGCTGGCGCAGGCGGCGGCGATCGACGCTGCGTCGAGCGTATCCAGCCCGACAAGGCGAAGACCCAGCCGCTGGGCGATGGCGCGGAAGCCCGAATAGACGAAGCGGCGGCACAGGACGGCGTCGCCGGAGCGCAGCGCCAGGCCGAGGATCGCGTGCAGCGCGTTCTGCCCGCCAGCGGCGAGGACAAGTTGGTCGGGTTCGGCGGAGAGGCCGAATGCGGCGAGGAAACGGACCCCGGCGGCTCGGTCCTCCGCATTGCCGCCCATCGCCTGATATTGGAGGCGCAGCGGGGAGGCATCGAGCAGCAGCGCGCCGACCGTATCGGTGATCGTCCGCGCGAGCAGCCCGCCCGGAAGCTCGGGGGGCAGGTTCATGCCGGTATCGACGCGCGCGAGGTCGGCGATTTCGACTCGCTGTGGCGCACGGACGAAGCTTCCTGCGCGGCCGCGCGCCTCGATCAGGCCGCGGCGTCGGGCCTCATCATAGGCCTTGGTCACGGTGGTCAGATCGACACCGAGCCGAGCGGCGAGGTCGCGCTGTGGCGGCAGGCGGGTGCCGCCGCGCAATTCGCCGCGGTCGATCGCGGTGCTCAATGCCCCTGCGATCGCGGCGTATTTCGGCCCCGCGGTCCGGTCGAGATCGGGAAACCAGTCGTCAGTCATTGGGCGGCGTATCGCGCGCATCGGCTTCGGCATGCAACTTCGCCCAGAGCTTGGCGGTACCGGCTTCCTGCGCATTGTTGAGATATTGCGAGGCGACGAGCCAGCCCTTGATCGGGCGCAACGCCAGAACGCAGCCGGCGACCATGATCGGGATGGTGGTCAGGAAATGGACCCAGAAAGGCGGGTCGAACGCCACCTGGAACCATACGCCGAAAAAGGTGAGCGGGAAGGCGACGAAACACAGCGAGAAGAAGGCGGGGCCGTCATCGGGGGAGGCGAAGCGATAGTCGAGGCCGCAGGACGGGCATTTCTTGGCGATCTTGAGCCAGCCGGAGAACATCGTCCTTTCACCACAGCGGACGCACAGGCCCTTCCAGCCGGTATCGACGATCCAGCGAAACTTGTCCTCGGGTGCCACCTGCGACATTGTATGGTTCCTATGTCAGTTATTGTAGCCATACATAATGGATGGTGCTGTCTTCCGCAAGGCCGGGCTATGCTGTGGTGAGGCCGTGCAGAGGAAGTCATGGAGAAGCACCGCATCTATGCGATGAGCGTCGCGAGCGTTTATCCGCACTATGTTGCCAAGGCGGAGAAGAAGGGGCGCCCCCGGACCGAGGTCGATGCGATCATCCGCTGGCTGACTGGGTATGATCAAGCGCAGCTCGAGGCACATCTGGAGCAGAAGACCAGCTTCGAGGATTTCTTTGCGCTGGCGCCGGCGCTGAACCCGGCGCGGTCGCTGGTCACGGGCGTGATCTGCGGCGTGCGGATCGAGGAGATCGAGGACCCGCTGATGCGTGAGATACGCTATCTCGACAAGCTGATCGACGAGCTTGCCAAGGGGCGGCCGATGGGGAAGATCTTGCGTGGGTAGTGGCCGGCCACCGGTTGGAAGCGGGCTGCCATATGGTGGATTTTCAGGATCTTAGGCCATGCGCAGACTGGAACTGAACGGTAGCGACTGGCAAGCGCGGAGCGACTTCTACGACGCTCTGGCAGCGGTGCTTGGCAGCGTCGAATGGCATGGCCGAAATGCCGATGCGTTTCTCGAAACCATGATCTACTTGCCGGAGCTGAATGCTGTCCAACCGCCCTACGAAGTTGTCATCACGGATGCGAGTGCGGCGATAGAGCCTTTCCTCAGGGACTTTTCCTCCTGGGTCGAGGAAGCGCGCGCCGACAGGATGGCCGATCCGCAATGGGGCAGCGACATCGATGTGAGTATTGTCGTCTCTTAGATCGTCAGCATTGGCAATCGATGCTTGCAAGCGACACGCACCCAACGAAAAGGCCCGCCGGATCGCTCCGGCGGGCCTTTTCTCGTCCGGTGTTCGGATCAGCGCTTGTCGACCGGGACGTAGTCGCGCTCGGTCGGGCCGGTGTAGAGCTGGCGCGGACGGCCGATCTTCTGGTCGGGATCGCTGATCATTTCGTTCCACTGGGCGACCCAGCCGACGGTGCGGGCGAGCGCGAAGAGGACAGTGAACATCGTGGTGGGGAAGCCGATCGCGGAGAGGATCACGCCCGAGTAGAAATCGACGTTCGGGAACAGCTTCTTCTCGACGAAATACTCGTCCTTGAGTGCCATTTCCTCAAGCTGCAGCGCGACGTCGAACAGCGGATCGCTGACGTTTAGGGCGCTGAGCACCTCACGCACCGTCTTCTGCATCACCGTCGCGCGCGGATCGTAGTTCTTGTAGACGCGGTGACCGAAGCCCATCAGGCGGAACGGGTCGTTCTTGTCCTTGGCGCGCGCGATATATTCGGGGATGCGCTCCGGACGGCCGATCTCACGCAGCATGTTGAGCGCGGCTTCGTTCGCGCCGCCATGCGCCGGACCCCAGAGGCAGGCGATGCCCGCGGCGATGCACGCGATCGGGTTCCCCCCCGACGACCGGGCGAGGCGCCCGGTCGTGGTCGTGGCGTTCTGTTGGTGTTGGGGGTGGTGGTTGATGATGCGGTCGAGCGCGCGCTCGACCACCGGGTTCACCACATATTCCTCGGCCGGGACGCCGAAGGTCATGCGCAGGAAGTTGCCGGTGTAGGACAGGTTGTTGTCCGGGTAGAGGAACGGCTGACCGACGGTGTACTTGTACGCCATCGCCGCGATCGTCGGCATCTTCGCGATCAGGCGGTGGCTCGCAACCATGCGCTGATACGGATCCGAGATATCGGTCGAATCGTGGTAGAAGGCCGAGAGCGCGCCGACCACGCCGCACATCACCGCCATCGGGTGCGCGTCGCGACGGAAGCCGCGGTAGAAGGTCGCCAGCTGCTCATGCACCATGGTGTGGCGGCTGATCGTGTGGGTGAACTGGCCGAGCTCTTCCTGGCTGGGCAGTTCGCCGTTGAGCAGGAGGTAGGCGACCTCCATGAAGCTCGAATGCTCGGCGAGCTGGCCGATCGGATAGCCGCGATGGAGCAGCGTACCCTCGTCACCGTCGATATAGGTCAGGCCCGACTCGCACGACGCGGTCGAGGTGAAGCCGGGATCGTAGGTGAACTGGCCGGTCTGGGAGTAGAATTTGCGGATATCGACGACTTCAGGACCGACGCTGCCCTGTCGAACCGGATAGTCTTTCCCGGCGATGTTGAGGGTGGAGTCGGTCATAATCTCGTCCTTTCGCATCAGCTTCCCGAAGGAGCCGTCATTTGATCGGCAATCCGGCCCAGGCTTTCCTCACGCCCCAGAAGGACGAGGACGTCGAAGATGCCGGGAGAGGTCCGCCGGCCCGTAAGCGCGGCACGAAGCGGCTGTGCGGCCGCCCCGAGTTTCACTCCCCCCGACTCCGCCACCTGGCGTACCGCCGTTTCGAGCGCTTCCGTATTCCAGTCCGCGACGGCGTCAAGCGCCGTGTGAAGGGAATGGAGGATCGCTTTCGCGTCGTCCCCTAGCAGAGCTTGTGCATCTGCGTCCATTTCCAGGGGGCGAGTGCGAAACAGGAAAGCCGATCCGTCAGCGATTTCAAGGAGATTCGCGGCGCGCGGCTTCAATGCATGCATGCTGCGTTGCAGAAGGTCGATCTGCTGCGGCGACGCTTCGAACGGCAAAAACGGTGCCGCCAGCTGCGCGAGTCGCGTGTCGTCGGCGGCGCGGATATAATGGCCGTTGAGACTATCCAGCTTCTTCAAATCGAAGCGCGAGGCCGATTTTCCGACGCCCGACAGGTCGAACCATTCGATCGCCTGTTCGCGATTGATGATCTCGTCATCGCCATGACCCCAGCCAAGGCGGAGGAGATGGTTGAACAGCGCCTCGGGCAGCACGCCGAGCTCGTCGCGATAGGCGTCGACGCCGAGCGCGCCGTGGCGCTTGGACAGCTTCGCCCCGTCCGCGCCGTGGATCAGCGGGATATGGGCGTAGACCGGCTCGGCCCAGTTCATCGCGTGGATGATCAGCAGCTGGCGGAAGGCGTTGTTGAGGTGATCGTCGCCGCGGATGACGTGCGTCACGCCCATGTCGTGATCGTCGACCACCACCGCGAGCATATAGGTCGGCGTCCCGTCCGACCGCAGCAGGATCATGTCGTCCAGCTCGGCATTCTGGACGGTCACCTCGCCCTGAACCGCGTCACGGATCGTCACCGCGCCTTCGCGCGGGGCGCGGATGCGGACGACGTGTGGCTGATCGAGCGGGCCGTCGGTGCGGTCGCGCCACGGGCTGCGGATGCGATAGGGCTTCTTCGCCGCCTGCGCTTCCTCGCGCTGGGCGGCGATTTCTTCCTGGCTCATCCAGCAGCGATAGGCATGGCCCGACTCGAGCATCGCGTGCGCGACCTCGGCGTGTCGGTCTGCGCGAGCGAACTGATAGACTTCGTCGCCGTCCCAATCGAGACCGAGCCAGCGCATCCCGTCAAGGATCGCCTCGATCGCCGCGTCGGTCGAGCGGGCGCGGTCGGTATCCTCGATACGCAGCAGGAACTTGCCGCCGTGATGGCGCGCGAACAGCCAGTTGAACAGCGCGGTACGCGCGCCGCCGATGTGCAGAAACCCCGTCGGCGACGGGGCGAAGCGCGTGACGATTTGCGTACCCGTGGCGGGTTCAGATGTTGCGCCCAAGCGCGCTTGCTCCCAGAAACTGTGATCGATGGCCAGTTCAGCCGCGAGCGCCCCTAGCACGGGGTTTCGCCTGCTTCAAATAGCGGGCGGCTTGCGTTTCGCTGAGCGAATCGAGCGATGGCTCGAGGCCGAGCGCGGACAGATCGTGCTGTGGATTCCGGTGATGCTGGGTGCAGGCATCGTCGCATGGTTCGTGCTGCCCGATGCGAGCCGCTGGGGCGCCGTCATGCTGGGCGGACTGGCGGTGGCCGCTGCCGGGCTGGCGCTGGGCGGCGGGGGACGCGGCGCGCGGTGCGTGGCGGTGGCCGGGCTTCTGGTGGCACTTGGTTGTGCGCTGGTGTGGTGGCGGGCCGAGCGTGTGGCGGCACCGGTGCTGGCACGGCCCGCGATCGTGGCCTTCCAGGGCAAGGTCCAGCGAGTCGAGCGATTGCCGGCGCGCGACATGGTGCGACTGCGGATTGCGCCGGATGCGGGGGCGGGGTTGCCGCCGATGGTGCGCGTCAATCTGGAGAGCAAGGACGTGCCCGCCGGACTGACACGCGGCGCGGTGGTGAAGCTGCGCGCACGGCTGATGCCGCCGGCGCCACCCGCCGTACCCGGTGCCTATGATTTCGAGCGGGTCGCATGGTTCGACGGGCTGGGGGCGAGTGGGCGCGGCTTTGCGCCGGTCGAGATCGTGACGCCGGGCGAGGCGAAGAGCGGGCTGCGCGAACGGCTGACGGCGCATGTCCAGTCGCAGATCGATGGAAGTGCGGGCGGAATCGCGGCGGCGCTGGTGACCGGGGATCGCGGCGCGATCTCCGAGGAGGATGGCGAGGCGCT
The DNA here is from genome assembly GCA_964407945.1 of uncultured Stakelama sp. Lineage (GTDB taxonomy): Bacteria > Pseudomonadota > Alphaproteobacteria > Sphingomonadales > Sphingomonadaceae > Sphingomonas. The sequence goes on along the minus strand of CAYOXO010000141.1, from coordinate 4,923 downwards.
GCGGCGGTCGGGGCTGGCGCATTTGCTGTCGGTGAGCGGGCTGCATGTCACCGCGGTGGTCGGCGCGACGATGCTGCTGGTGTTGCGGCTGCTGGCGCTGAGTCCGGCGCTGGCGTTGCGCTGGCCACTACCGGTGGTTGCGGCGGGCGCGGCGGGTGTGGTGGCGGTGGGCTATACGCTGCTGACCGGAGCGGAGGTGCCGACGGTGCGATCGTGCATCGCCGCGCTGATGGTGCTGGCGGCGATGATGCTGGGACGCGAGGCGATCACGCTGCGGCTGGTGGCGTTCGGTGCGCTGGTCGTACTGCTGCTATGGCCCGAGGCGCTGATCGGGCCGAGCTTCCAGATGAGCTTTGCCGCGGTCACCGCGATCGTCGCGCTGCACGAGAGCAGGCGCGTCCGGGGCTGGTTCGAGCGGCGGGAAGAGGGCTGGGGGTGGCGGCTGGCGCGCGGCGTGGGCTCGCTGTTGCTGACGGGCCTGGTGGTCGAGGTCGCGCTGACGCCGATCGCGCTGTTCCATTTTCACAAGTCCGGCCTCTATGGCGCGCTGGCGAACATCGTCGCGATCCCGCTCACCACCTTCGTCATCATGCCGCTGGAGGCGGCGGCGTTGTTCTTCGACCTCGCAGGGCTCGGCGCGCCCTTCTGGTGGCTGGCGGGCAAGGCGCTGGGGCTGCTGCTATGGATCGCCCATGCCGCCGCGGGCGCACCGGGAGCGCTGGCGATGCTGCCGGGAATGCCGGGTGGCGCCTATGCGCTGATGGTGACGGGCGGATTGTGGTTCGCGCTGTGGAAGACGCGGGTGCGGCTGGCGGGGGTGGTGCCGGTGGTGGCGGGGGCTGTGTGGGCGCTGGCGACGCCGATGCCCGACCTGTTGGTGACGGGGGACGGGCGGCACTTGGCGCTGCGCATGCCCGGCGGAGAGATTGCGATCCTGCGCGATCGCGCGGGCGACTATGTGCGCGACATGATGGCCGAGAATGGCGGGGTGGATGCTGAACTGCCCGCGCTGGCGGAGCAGCGGGATGCGCGGTGCAGCCCGGATCTGTGCCTGATCGATGTCCAACGCGATGGGCGGCGTTGGCGGATCGCGGCGACGCGGAGCGGCTATCTGGTGCCCTGGCGCGAAATGATCGCGGTGTGCCGCTCGGTGGATATCGTGGTTTCGGACCGGCGGCTGCCGCCGGGATGTGCGCCCAAATGGCTCAAGCTCGACCGGGCGATGCTGGCGAAGACCGGCGGGGTGGCGATCACGCTAGGGGTGACACCGGACGTGCGGACAGTGCGGCGGGCAGGCGCGCGGCACCCGTGGATCGAGGCGGAGAAGGTAGCGGCGGCGCGTTCGGGCGGGACGCAGTGACCCGCGATCAGGGCGAGACCGACGACGCTTCCGCGCGATGGACGACATGGACCTTGTTGCCGTCAGGATCGCGCAGATAGGCCCCATAATAGCCCGGCCCGTAATGTTCGCGCGGCCCCGGGGCTCCCGCATCGGTCCCGCCGTGACGCATGGCTTGCGCATAGGCCAGGTCGACCGCTTCGATCGAGGGCGCCAGGAAGGCGACCATGCTGCCGTTGCCGTGCGAACATGGCTGTCCGTCAAATGGAAGATAGGCATAGAAGCGGGGCAGACTGGCGCCCGGCTTGTGCCAGCACAGCGATGGCGGCCCGCCATCGGGGGTTACCGGACGCCGGGCAAGGCCGAGCGGGATCAGCAGCGCATCGTAGAAGGAAGCCGCGCGATCGAGGTCGCTGACGCCGACGGTTATGTGACTGAACATCGCCGCGCCTTCAAATGCCGTTTACGATCGAAGCCAGTGCCTGCAGCCGCGAGTCGTTGCGGCGGTAGAATGTCCATTGCTTGATCCGCTTCGACGTCACCAGGTCGCATCCCTGCAATACGCGCATATGCTCGCTGAGCGTCGATGCATTGATGCCGAGCTTCTCCGCGATCAGTTGGCCGCACACACCGTCCTCGATCAGATCGCCGTCGCGCTGCGGCGGAAAATGCGCGGTTGGTTCCCTGAGCCAGGCGAGGATCTGCAGGCGGCGGTCATTGCCCAGCGCGCGGAAAAGCTCTGCGTCAGTCATGTTCGATAGTTTGCCAATCGACGAAATGCATGTCAATCACGCGGCGGATCGGAGGAACGCCATGCCCAAACTGCCCTTCTTCACCGCCGACGTTTTCACGGATCAACGCTTTGGCGGGAATCCTCTGGCTGTAGTGATGGGAGGCGAAGCACTCGACAGCGCGACGATGCAGGCCGTGGCCGCCGAGTTCAATCTCAGCGAAACCACCTTCGTCCTGCCGCCAGTCGACCCTGCGAACACGGCACGTGTCCGTATCTTCAACCGTACCGCCGAGATGGCCTTTGCCGGGCACCCGATGGTCGGCACTGCCTTTGTTCTCGCCGGTCAGCAACCCGGCCTGACGGACGCCAGGTTCGAGATTCCCGCCGGGATCGTCCGCGTCCGGATCGAACGCGATGCCGAGGGGGCGCCCGTTGCCGCCACGATCGCGGCGCCGCAGCCGTTGAGTATCGGCGAGCCGATCGCGGTCGATGTCATCGCGCGGGTTTTGCAGCTGGAGGCCGGCGACGTCGTGACTGCAACGCATCCGCCGGTCGTCGCGTCGAACGGCAACCCCTATGTCATTGCGGAACTGACCGACGATGCGCTCGCACGCTGTGCGCCCGATCTTGCGGCGTTCAGGGCGGCGCTTGCGGCCCATCCGCATCTGGGCAGCCGTTTCTCGGTCCATGTCTATTGCAAGCAGGGGCGTACCCTTCGCGCCCGGATGTTCGCGCCGCTGGCGGGGACGTGGGAAGATCCCGCGACCGGGAGCGCCAACGCTCCGCTTGCGTGCCTGTTGCTTTCGTTCGAGCCGGACTGCGATGAGGTCGGCTTCCTGATCCATCAGGGTATCGAGATGGGCAGACCAAGCGTGCTGCACGTCGAGGCACGCCGTTCACCGGAAGGCATCGTCGCAAGCCTTCGCGGTACGTGCGTGGCGGTGATGGAGGGCGAAATCAGCGTATGACCGACGCGGTTTCTCGGTCGAACTCTCGCCCCTGCCGCGAAGGCGCGACGCGCTACTCCATCCCGGGGTAGCGGGTGAACTCAGGGAGATTGTGCGCTTCCTTCATCCAGCCGATGCGTTCTGCAATCTGGATATGTGCGCCTGCAGGGATGGCGTCAGGATCGTCGAGCGTCGCGACCTGAGTGTCGACGATGCCGGGGAGGTTCTCCGCATTGCGGTAGAACAGGCCGGTGCCGCACGTGCCGCAGAAATAGCGGCGGCCATGTTCGGACGAGGCATATTCCTGCGGCTCGCCCTGAGCGACGGTGAGCGCATCCTCCTGGAACATCGCCCAGCCGACCATTGGTGCGCCCGATGCGCGGCGGCAATCGGTGCAATGGCATAGCGCGTGATGCATCGGTTCGCCGGTGAGGGTGTAGCGGATCGCGCCGCAATGGCAGCCGCCTTCCAGGGTGGTCATCATTCTCTCCTGTCACTGAGGGGACGCGCGCAGAATAGGCGCGACAGGCGCACGCTCAATTACCCATCGGGTAAAGGCGCGGGCCTGTCATGCGGCCGGCGGGTCTGAACTCTTCATCAAAGGAAAGGGCGGCCGCAGCCGCCCTTGCTGTTCAGTAGCGCCGCAGCAGTCCGGCGAGCCGGCCCTGTACCCGCACCTGATCAGGGCGGTAGCGCTGTGCATCATAGGCGCGGTTGGCCGGATCGAGCCGGACCATGCTGCCTTCGTTGCGGAAATATTTGAGCGTCGCTTCGCTGTCTTCGATCAGCGCCACGACGATCTCGCCGTCGCGCGCGGTTTCCTGACGGCGGATCAGGGCATAGTCGCCGTCGAAGATTCCGGCCTCGACCATCGAATCGCCGGCGACCTCAAGCGCATAATGTTCGCCCGAACCCAACAGGGCTGCAGGGACGGGGAGCATGGTCGATCCTTCCAGCGCCTCGATCGGCACACCGGCGGCGATGCGGCCGTGGAGCGGGATTTCGATCACGTCGTTTGCGGGAGATGGGTTCGCAGGCTGCGGCGCCGGGCGATTGAGCGTGACGACATTGCCCTTGGCAGCAGGTGCGGCCTTTTTGGGCTCGCCGCGCTCGGGCAGCTTGAGCACTTCGAGCGCGCGCGCCCGGTTGGGCAGGCGGCGCAGGAAGCCGCGTTCCTCGAGCGCCGAGATCAGCCGGTGGACGCCCGACTTCGACTTGAGATCGAGCGCGTCCTTCATCTCCTCGAACGAAGGCGAGACGCCGGTATCGTTCAAGCGGTCGGCGATGAAGCAGATCAGCTCATGCTGCTTCTTCGTAAGCATCGGACGTTCTCCATCTGGAACAGACATGGAACGTTTACGCCTTGTTCTTGTATGATGTCAAGGCGGCCCGTTACCCGAAAGGCAGGATTTCCACCGAGTCGCCCGTTTGCGCGGGCGGCGCATGCGGCGCGCGCACGATCAGGCAGTCGGCGCGCGCGAGCGTTCGGAGCATCGAGCTGTCCTGGATCGCGGCGGCGACGACGCGTTCCCCGCAATGCGCCGCGCGCAGATAGTCGGCTCGGGGGCCGTTGGCGGGGAGCGGTTCAGCCAGCGTGGCGGCGCGGGAGACTGGCAGCGGCTCGGCAGCGCCCGACATCTGCGCGATCAAGGGAAGGAGGAAGAGCTGTGCGGTGACGAAGGCCGAGACCGGATTGCCGGGCAGACCGAGCACGACCGTTTCGCCCAGGGTGCCGGCCATCATCGGTTTGCCGGGGCGGACCGCGACCTTCCAGAAATCGATCTGCGCGCCTGCCGCCAGAAGCGCGGGGCGGACGAGGTCGTGGTCGCCGACCGACGCGCCGCCGGTCGTGACGAGGATATCGGCGGAAACGCGTGCAAAGGCGGCCGTGAGCGCGTCGAGCC
>CAYOXO010000140.1:0-11507 GCA_964407945.1 uncultured Stakelama sp. | reverse complement strand
AAACTTTCCTAGGGACCACCGGGTCGGGCGAACGTCGTTCAAGCAAGAGGTTGAACCGGGTAAAGTAGAGGTCGCCCGCCACCTTTTCCGCCTTTACTTCGCTCTGCGTCGATACGACGCGAAGTCCCCCGAGATCACTCACTCCGTTAGGAGAGTGGCATCCAGCTAAGCAAAGTATCACACCCCTCAGGGCGAGGCGGGATGCCCGCGCGCTATTGCTGAGTTCCAGGCGGCTCATCGTCGATGGATCGCGCAAAATGTGAATGTCAGCAATGGGTCGATTGCCGCCGCTAAGTTGACCGTCCGCTAGCGGCCAGACTGAGAAGTTCTGTGGATTAGCCGGAAAGCAGGGCCGCGAAGCTCGCGCGTTCGGATCAGCTGTTCCGAAATTCGAAAAAGCGGATGAACGGCTCCAACCGCCAGTCGAGTGCGTCAGCGTCGAAGCGATGGTTGCTGCTACCCACCATCATTCGTAGCTGGGCGTCGGACATAACGATTGCGAAAAACAATTCGGCGGCGGCGTACGGATTATCGATCCTGGCGTCCCCCCGGGCGTCAAGTCGGGTAAAGAGGTCCGCCAGATTCTGCACTGAGGGCAGATGGATATCGTTGTAAATCTGGCTCGCAAATTCGGGGTCGCGCAAGGTTTCCATGACGACGATACGCTTGAGCGCGATCGAGTCCGGATTGGTGATGTGATTGTAGACTTGGTGCGCGTAGCGACGCAGCAGCACTGCTGGCGGGTCGGCCGGACACTCGCCATCGCAGAGCGGTAGCAAGTCAGTCTCTTTGCGCATTTCGATGATCGCGCGCAGCAGGCCCTGCTTGTTGCCAAACAATTCGTATAGAGTGGCCAGAGAGCCACCAGAGCGTTTAACAATGGCGGACAGGCTGGTGGCCTCATAGCCCTGCTCTAAAAACAGAGCCTCAGCCGCTGCGATCATCGCACGACGCCGTTCGCTTCGGCGATCAAATGTCACCTTCTTGTCACCGAATGGTCGTACCGAAATTGAGGTCAACCGATCTACTTCCATGAAAATGGTCATTGACTGTAATGTAACTTACATTACACGTAAGTCGCACGCGACGCAATTGCGGAGTCGGCGATGACCATGCGCCCCCTCCGCGTCAAGACGGGGTATATTATGCGCAGGGGCAAGCACGCTGGGCCGTGGTTATCACTGACACTTGCAGTATTGCTGATTGGTTGCGGACCGGAAGCGCCGCCGCCGCCTGCACCCGAAGTGCGCATCGTGACTGTATCGACCGGTCCGGTCGACAATGTTGTTGAAGTGCCCGGGCGCGTGCAGGCATTTCGCACCGCGGAAGTGCGCGCTCGCGTTGACGGGATCGTCCAGCGACGGCTTTACGAGGAAGGCTCGGACGTCGGTGCCGGCCAGTCCCTGTTCCGCATCGATCCGCGCGAGAAAGTCGCCGCGGCGAACGCCGCCCAAGCCCAAGTGGCGCGGGCGCGGGCGTCGGCCGCGAATGCTGCCCAAGTCGTCAATCGTTATTCTGGCCTGGTCGGCGAGCGCGCGATCAGCCGACAGGAATATGACGCCGCGATCGCCAGCAACCGCACGGCCAATGCCGACGTCGCGAACGCCCGTGCGCAGCTCGATGCTGCCCGCCTCGCGTTGAGCTACACAAGGGTCACGGCGCCGATTTCCGGCCGCGCCGGTCGCGCGCAGGTCACGGAAGGGGCGCTCGCCAGCGCGGCGGAAGGCACGTTGCTGACGACCATCGAGCAGATCGACCGGGTTTACGTAAACCTGGGCCAAAGCACGTCGGATCTGTTGCGCCTGCGCGAGGACATTCGGTCCGGCAAAATCAACCTGCCCACCCTTAGCCAAGTCCCCGTTCAACTGATCCTCGAAGATGGTAGCGTGTTTCCGGTCACGGGCCGGATCGACTTCCTCGATCTCGCCGTCGACCGGGAGACGGGGACGGCGGCGATCCGTGCCGAATTCGCCAACCCGGGCCGGATCCTTCTTCCAGGAATGTTCGTGCGGGCGCGGATCAATGCCGGGACGCGCCCCAACGGCATCGTGCTACCGCAGCGTGCGGTCCAGCTCAGCGGCGATGGCGCGACGGTGTTGATCGTCGGCGCGAAGAACCTCGTCGAGGTTCGCAAGATCACCGTCGGTCCGATGCAGGGCAGCGATTTCACCGTCCTCACTGGGCTCAAGCCCGGCGACAGGGTGATCGTCGACGGGATTCAAAAGGCGATGCCGGGCCAGCCCGTCACCATCGCCAAGCCGGGCGCGCGCGGTGGCCCCCCTCCCTCCGCCGCCCGCCCGGCGACCCGCGGGTAGATCGCCATGACCCCGCGCTTCTTCATCGACCGACCGGTCTTCGCCTGGGTTATCGCGCTCGGCATCCTGCTGTCCGGCATCATCGCCGTGCGCGGCCTGCCGATCGAGCAATATCCGTCGGTCGCGCCGCCATCGCTGTCGATCAACGTGACCTACCCCGGCGCCGACGCCAGCACGCTCGAGCAGAATGTCACGCAAGTGATCGAGCAGGAGCTGAACGGCATCGAGGGCTTCCTCTACATGGCGTCGAACAGCCTCTCGAACGGCACCGCGTCGATCACGCTGACCTTCGCGGCGGGCACCGACATTGATCGCGCGCAAATGGACGTTCAGAACCGCCTTCGCCGGGTCGAGCAACGCTTGCCGGAGGATGTGCGGCGGCAGGGCATCTCCGTCACCGAAGCCAATGCCGGCTTCCTGATGATCGTCGCATTGACCTCGAAAACGGGGCAGATGAGCTCGCTCGAAATCGGCAATTTCGCAAACACGAAGGTGGTCGACGAATTGCGCCGGGTGGGTGGGGTCGGCAACGTGCAGTCCTTCTCTCCGGGCTACGCGATGCGCATTTGGCTCGATCCCGATCGGCTTGCGAGCTTCGGCCTGTCGCCCGCCGAAGTGCTGGGCGCGGTGCAGGAACAGAATAGCCAGACGCCGGGCGGACAGTTGGGCGACCAGCCGGTCGCGGACGGAAGCGAACTCAATGCGATCATCACGACGCAGGGCCGCTTCACCACGCCCGAGCAATTTCGTGCGATCATCCTGCGTGCCAACGGTGATGGCTCGTCGGTGACCTTGGGCGATGTCGCGCGGGTGGAATTGGGCGCGGAAAACTACATCTTCTCGTCCGAACTCAACGGCAAGCCGATGGCCGGCATGGCGGTCCAGCTAACCCCGGGCGCGAACGCGCTGGCCACCGCGGAGGGTGTCAACGCGCGCATGGAGGAACTGGCGCAAACCTTCCCCCAGGACGTCGCCTGGTCGATCCCTTACGACACGACGCCCTTCGTCGAGATTTCGGTGGAAGAGGTAATCATCACCCTCGTCGAGGCGATGATTCTGGTGTTCATCGTGATGTTCCTTTTCCTGCAGAACTGGCGCGCGACCCTCATTCCTTCGATCGTCGTGCCGATTGCCCTGGCGGGGGCGTGCCTTGGCCTGTGGATGGCGGGATTCTCGATCAACGTGCTGACCCTGTTCGGCATGGTTCTCGCGATCGGCATCCTCGTCGACGATGCGATCGTGGTGATCGAGAATGTCGAGCGGATCATGCGCGATGAAAAGCTTCCGCCCTATGAGGCCACGGTGAAGGCAATGAGCCAGATCACGTCGCCGATCATTGGCATCACCCTCGTGCTAATTGCGGTGTTCGTGCCGATGGCCTTCTTCCCGGGCACGACGGGTGGGATCTATCGGCAGTTTTCGTTGACGCTGGCAATCTCCATCGCCTTTTCCGCCTTGCTCGCGCTGACGCTTACGCCGGCTTTGTGCGCGTCCTTCCTCAAGCCCCATGAAGAATCGGAACGCAGCGGCCCCGTCGGCCAGCGCGTCGACAAATTCTTCGGCCGGTTCAACGGCTGGTTCGCGCGCACGACCGACCGTTACCAGGGTGCCGTCGGCGCGATCCTCGGGCGCCCCTTGCGCTGGATGATCATCGTCCTCGCCCTGATCGGGGTGACGGCGATCCTCTTCACGCGCCTTCCCGGATCCTTCCTCCCGCAGGAAGACCAGGGCTATCTCATCACGGTCATCCAGGCCCCGCCGGGCGCGACCACCGAGCGTACCAATCTCGCCACCGCCCAAGTGCGCGACTATTTCATGAAGCAGGAGCAGACGGCCAACACCGTCCTGGTTCGCGGCTTCAGCTTCTTCGGACAAGGCCAGAATAACGCGATCGTTTTCACGCCGCTGAAGCCGTGGGATGAACGCCCCGGCACCGCCAACCGCGCTGATTCACTCGCCGGCCAGGCAATGGGCGTCTTCGGCCAGATCAAGGAAGCCTTCGTCTTTTCGCTCAGCCCACCCGCGATCCAGGAGCTGGGCAATGCCAGCGGCTGGACGTTCAAGCTGCAGGATCGCGGCGGAAACGGCTACGCCGCATTGAACGGCGCGCGCGGCCAGATGCTTGGCGCTGCCTCGCAAAGCAAGGTGCTTCAGGGCGTTCGTCCGGAAGAGCAGCAGGATGCGCCGCAATTGCGGGTCGACATCGACCGGCTGAAGGCCCGCGCCCTGGGCCTGTCGATCGCCGACGTCAACGCCACCTTGGCCATCAATTTCGGTAGCGCCTACGCCAATGACTTTACCCGCGATGGCCGCGTCCTGCGTGTCCTGATGCTCGCCGACGCGCCGTATCGAATGACACCGGAAGACATCAACAAGCTTCGCGTGCGGAGCGCGACGGGGGACATGGTCCCCTTCGGTTCCTTCAGCCGTGCGAGCTGGACTGCCGGCGCGCCGCAGTTGCACCGCTACAATGGCTATCCTGCCATGACGATCTCCGGCGAGCCGGCTCCAGGCTATTCGACCGGTGAGGCGATGGCGGAAATGGAGAAGCTGGCGGAGCAGCTCCCCCCGGGCTTTGCGTACGAATGGACCGGCATTTCGTACGAGGAACAGCAGAGTTCCGGCCAGATCGGGCTCCTGCTCGGCCTGTCGATGGTGGTCGTTTTCCTGTTGCTCGCCGCGCTGTATGAAAGCTGGGCGGTGCCGGTGGCGGTGCTGCTGGTGGTGCCGATCGGGGTGCTGGGTGCCGTGCTGCTGTCGACCCTGCGCGGCTTCGATGCGGACATCTACTTCAACGTCGGCCTGATCACCATCATCGGCCTGTCCGCGAAGAACGCGATCCTAATCGTCGAGTTCGCGATCGAACAGGAGGCCGAGGGCAAGTCGACCTTCCACGCCGTGATGGAAGCAGTGAAGCTGCGACTTCGTCCGATCATCATGACCAGCCTGGCCTTCATCGCCGGCATGATTCCATTGGTGATCGCCAGCGGCGCAGGCGCGGCCGGGCGCCGCGCCGTTGGTACAGGCGTGATGGGCGGGATGCTCTCAGCGACGTTCCTCGGCATTTTCTTCATCCCGCTCTTCTACTTGGTCGTCCGCAAGTATCTGACCAAGAGGCGGCCGCCGTCCCCGCATGAAAAGGCGCATATGCACGATCCCCCCGCGACCGGTGGTGAAGGAGCGCCCGGCCATGCGTAAGTTCACCACACTTGCGATGGCGCTGCTGGTGTCGGGCTGCAACTTTGCCCCGCCGCACGTCCGCCCGGAACTGCCGACGGCCTCGGCTTACCCATCCCCGCCAACGCCGCTGGGCGATGGCGGCCAGCAGGCCAGTGCCGTTCGACTCGACATGTTTCTCGTCGATCCGCGATTGGAACAGCTCATTGGCCAGGCGCTGGAGCGCAATCGCGACTTGCGCATCGCCGTCGGCCGTATCGAGGAGGCCCGCGGCATCTATCGAATCCAGAATGCCTATCGGTTGCCGACGCTTGATGCGACCGGCTCGGCCAATCGCCAGCGCGTGCCGGGTCCGACCGGGCCGGAAACGAGCAGCAATTTCGCGGTCGGTGTCGCGGTGACCTCATTTGAGCTCGACTTCTGGGGTCGGGTCAAGAACCACTCTGAAGCCGCGCGCCGCGAATATCTTGCGACGATCCATGCGCAACGGGCCTTCCGCCTTTCGTTGATCCGCGACGTCGCCAGCACCTATTTTACCTCGCTCGAAGGCGGGGAGAGGATTGCGCTTGCGGAAGCGGCGGTGGTCAGCCGGCAGGAAGCGCTGAGGATCGCGCGCAAACGGTTGGATGCCGGGGTGACGTCTGAATTGGACTATCGCCAGACCGAGACGCTGCTAACCGATGCGCAGCGCGACCTCGCCTCGCTCAAGCTGACGAAGGCTCAAGCAGACAATTATCTGTCCGTGCTGGTGGGCGGTCCCGTACAGGGCGAACTACCGCCGCCCTTGCCGCTGGCGCGCCAGACTGCGGTGCCGGCGCTCAGCGCCGGCCTTCCCGCGCAATTGCTGACCAATCGCCCGGACATCTTGGCCGACGAGGAGAGGCTGCGAGCGGCGCGCGCGAATATCGGGGCCGCGCGGGCCGCGTTTTTCCCCACCATCTCATTGACCGGCAACGCCGGCTTGGCCTCCACGGCCTTGGGGTCATTGTTCACAGGCAGCGCCTTCACTTGGGGCGTCGGCCCATCGATCCGCCTGCCGATCTTCGACTTCGGGCGCAACAAGGCCAACCTCACCGTCGCCGAGGCGCGCGAGAATATTGCGGTTGCCACCTACGAGAAGACGGTCCAGCAGGCCTTCCGCGAGGTCGCGGACGCGCTCGCGGGAAGGGCCTATTACGCGGAACAGGTTGCGGCCCAGCAACGCGGTCTTGTCGCCAACCAGCGCATTTCACGCCTTGCGACCCTACGCTACCGCGAGGGCGTTGCATCCTACCTCGAGGTTCTCGATGCCGAGCGGAACCTGTTCGCGGCGCAACAAGCGCTGGTGACGACATACAGGTTGCAGGCCGCAAACCTCGTGGCTTTGTACTTGGCATTGGGCGGCGATTCGGCCGGACTTGCAGAACCAGTTACAGCGGGTGTTGGCGGTGTCTGAATATGGTCGGTGGTGCACTCAAGCAATTGCATACAGGTGCGGGAAAAGATTCACCCTGGGTGGTACGGCCGCCAGGTCTGCTTAGCCCATAATAGAAACCGTGAGCGGACAATCCGCTAACGGCCAATCCCAGCCAATCAGAGCTTTCGATCAAACAACGATATTGGATCAACGAGGCGATAGAGCTGGGCGGGTCGGCGAACGGTGGATGACTGTCTTGTTTTGCCTGAAAGCGGTTCGACCGCGCCCAGTTCGGCAATCTTTCGACGGAATGAGCTCTGATCCAGTTTTCCCCCGACGACCGTTTCGTAGACGCTCTGCATCTCCGGCAGGGTGAAGGAGTCCGGCAGCAGGCGAGCAGGAAGAGTCGAGTAGGCTCCTTTCGTCCTCAACCGCTCACGCGCCACAGCGACTAACTCGTTATGATCGAATGGCAAATCTCCAGGCGCCTCTGCGGGCCGCAGAATGACGCCATGGCTTGAGCGCTCAAGCTGCTCCTTCGGTACTAAAGCGATATACGCAATTGATGCGGACCATCCGCGGGGATCCCGATCGCGCCCAGCAAATGTCTGCAATTGCTCGACATACACGCTCTTGAGGCCAGCCTTTGTAGCCAACACGCGGGAGACGGTGTCCCTGGCATCGCGATCCTCTTCCGCATGGACATATCCGCCGGGCAGAGATTCCCTTCCCTCGAACGGCCCTTGTTCGCGTCGATAGAGCGCAACCATCAATTGCTCTTCAAAAAGCGTGAATATCACGACGTCGACCGTAAGGATCGGACACTTATAGTCCTCATCGCCAGCAGGAGGCAGCATAGTCATCACGCCATCCTACAGAACGCAGAGAGATTTTACTAGTGAATTGCAACTTGCAAATCGCCAGTTGTTATGCATAATGGCTCTCATCACGGAGATATCGTGGTCGTGTGAGGAGAAAGTAGAATGACGCACATCTCGCGTTTTGGCCCGATTGCACACCTCAAAGCTGACGCCAGCACGCAGGTTCTGGCCTTTCGGCAGGGACGGATTCGGAAATCGGGTCGAGGCCTGTCCTTCTTCTTCACTCCCGCCTCCACCTCAATCGCTGAATTGCCGATGGATGACCGCCAGACGACCTTGTTTGCACGCGGCCGGTCGGCGGATTTTCAGCCGGTCGCGGTTCAGGGGGCGATCGACTGGCGCGTGGTCGATGCCGAACTTTTGGCGGGCCGCGTCGACTTCAGCCTCAACCTGAAGACGGTTCAGTGGGCAAAGGAGCCGCTGGAACGAATTGACGGTATTCTGTGCGGAGTGGCGATCCAGGCGATCCTTGATCGCTTTGCAAAGGCCGACGCCCGGGCCATCCTCGACGATGGAGTGGAACCACTCCGTCATACGGTCCAGGCGGCATTGGCTGGCGCCAATCTTGCCAGCGAGCTGGGGATCGAGGTCGCGGGCGTGCGCCTTTTGAGCGTGGCGCCCTCTTCGGAACTGGAAAAAGCGCTGCAGACCCCGACGGTCGAAGCACTTCAGCAGAAAGCGGATGAAGCGACCTTTGCCCGCCGCGCCATGGCGGTCGAGAAGGAACGGGCGATCGCCGAGAATGAACTTGCCAACCGCACGGAGCTTACCCGGCGGGAGGCCGAGCTGATCGAGCGGGAAGGACTGAACGCAAGGGCTCGCGCCACCGCCGAGGCCGAAGCACGGCAAATAGGCGCCACGAGCGATGCCGAGGCGATAAGGGTCGTTGAGAACGCCAAAGCCGAGGCGGAGCGGAACCGCATCGGCATTTATCGCGATTTGACTCCGCAGGTCTTGATGGGCCTCGCAGCGCGGGATTTCGCGGGGCAGGCGGGGAAGATTAAGCAGCTGACTATCACACCTGAGCTTGGTCAGGCCATTGTTGCGGCGCTTCGGCAGCCTGCAGCGGAATAGCGCAGGTCGATGGCGACGCTTCCACCCCGGGCCGTCATCGTGACGCGCGAGAGCGAATATGAGCTTCTGCTCGCGCGCCACGGTACCCGTGATGCCGTTCGCTTCTACCTCGAAACGCGTGGACAATCACTGAAGGTCGTCGAAGCGCGGCACCATGCACTGGCCGAGACGGTGCGGGTACTGCGCGCCTCCCTTCCTCGGGACTGGCGTCAGGCCGGAGTGCGGAGGCCGGAGTTGGATCGGTTTCTGTTCGGCCAGGAAGATCTTGTCGTCGCGGTCGGGCAGGATGGCCTCATTGCAAACGTTGCGAAATATCTCGATGGACAGCCGGTTCTCGGCGTCAATCCGGATCCGGCGACAATAGAAGGTGTGCTGGTGCAGTTCTCACCCGGCGAAGCCCCGGAAGCACTGGTCGCGGCGGCATCAGGCGAGGCGCGCATCGAAAGCCGGACGATGATCGAGGCAAGGCTCGAAACGGGGGAAAGCCTGCTGGCGCTGAACGAGATTTTTGTCGGCCATCGCACTCACCAGTCCGCGCTCTATGAGCTGCGCTATCGTGATGAGGTCGAGCGGCAGAGCTCGTCTGGCCTGATTGTCTCTTCGGGTACCGGTGCTAGCGGATGGGCGCGATCTATCATGACCGCTACCGGTCATGTGCTGCCGATCGACCCCTGCTTGCCGGAGGCAGCATTCTTCGTGCGGGAGGCTTGGCCGTCACAGAGCACAGGAACCAACCTTGTTATTGGCTCGGTGGCCGAGAGCGACCGGCTCGCCATCACTTCCAGGATGGATGGCGGAACGATCTTCGCCGATGGCATTGAGCAGGATTATCTCCGGTTCGACTGGGGTCAGCGAGTCGTGATCGGGCCAGCCGCTCATAAGCTCTGCCTTGCTGTGAACTAAATCGTTCGCCGCGTAATCAGCTCAATGGCTTTTCGGAGATACCTGCGCGCTTTCAGCTATCAATCTCCGTCGCAGAAATCGCAGATCGAGATCTCGTCGGAAATATAACCTTCGCCAAACCCGAACGGCTGGCCGCAATGAATGCATTCTGCCACCGCTGCAGGGCGTGGTCTGATCTCTGCTCGCATTTCGCGCTGACGCTTGGCTTCGTGTCAGGCACGTTTCTCTTCATCCGTAAACGGCATAGCGGCCCTCCGAAAACCCGCTTGCATCAATTCGGTGAACGACAGGTTTCAAGCACATTGTCTCAAAATCAGAAAGTCTGCTTTCGGCCAGACGCCATCCTTCGCTTGTGGCAGCAATCGACCCATTGCTGCCGCTAATCAGACAGGCTGGTATTGGCCAGTGACCGACGAACTTTGCGGCCGGGCAGCCATGGCGAGCTTGCTGTTCACCACCTAAAATGAGAAGGTCTCCCAAGCGTAGGGAGTGGGGCATGCCTTACCGACCAGCTTGGATCTACGTGGTCGCGTTGATTGCGCTGACTTTCGTTGCCTTCTGGCCGGGCTATTTCTCGGAGCTGTCGGAAGAAAGCGTTGCCCATCACATTCATGCGGTAAGTGCCATTGCCTGGATGTTGCTGGCAGTACTGCAGGCCTGGACCGCTACCCATCGGCAGCTTCCGCTTCACCGCAATGCGGGTGTCGGCATCTTCATTTTGTTTCCATTCTTTCTGGTTGGAGGCATGTGGGTCATTCATGTCGAAGCGGCTACGCTCGCCAGCGACTTCTCCAGTCTAGAGGGCAAGCAAATCGCCCAATTCGGCTTCTTCGATCCGCTCGCAAACATCGGCTTCGCCTGGCTTTTCTGGGAAGGCCTGAAGAACCGTCAAAAGGTGCATCTCCACGCTCGCTACATGATGGCGACCCTGCTCTTCGTGATCGCCCCGATCGGCTTCCGGGTGCTACCAATGTTGATCCCCTTCCTTGCGGTCGAAGAGAACTTCTCCTGGTCAATGGCGGGAGGTAACTTGATTGCGCTCGCTGTTGCTCTGATCCTCTACCGGCAGGCTCCGAAGCATGGTCGGCCCTACCTGATCGCAGCCGGCTTCATCGCCGCTCAGGCCATCACCTTCGACACGCTGGGGCGAATACCGGCCTGGGCGCCAATCTTCGCGAGCGTTTCCTTTCTGAATTTGCCGCTGCTGCTACTTGCGACCGCAATCGTGAGCGTTTTTGTTGCTTGGCATGGCTGGGTCGCTGGCGCGCGTCCGAAAGCACTGGGGTCAGCAGTAGCGACCTGAGATCGACGCTTTGGCGAAGGTACAGTTCTCAGCATCCAAGGCATGCAGATCGCCAAAAACGAACGGGTCGCAAAATGCCTGTTTGCAGCGATTGAAAGAGTCAGCACACGACTCATTGCGGACATTAGCGTGTCGCTGCAAACTTCGGGCATGAAGGTTGGATCGATTATCCTGACAGCCGGATTCCTGCTTGGTGCCTGTGCCTCGCACGGTTCTGGCAAATATCGAATGGTTATGGACACTTACCATGGCCCAGTGACCTGGTTTAAGTTCCGGAGCTTGGCAGCTTGCGAGGAAGCCGTACGCAAGAACGCAGAGAACCCGGAGGCACCGCCATTGCGTTGCGCTACCAGCGACCAGCTCTGAACAGCATGCCACTAGGCCGCTAGGGTCTGCTTTCGACGGTGGTCTCAGGTGATTGACGCAACACGTTACCATGAGGGTGAGGTGATGCGATG
>CAYOXO010000139.1:0-11582 GCA_964407945.1 uncultured Stakelama sp. | reverse complement strand
GCTGGTTGAATTCTTTCGCGCCCGAACCGCTAACAAGGCAGCGGCACAGCGCGCGCTTGGTGCCGATTCGATGGCCGGCGTGCATGTCGCGGTTCAGGGCGTGGGCAGTGTCGGCGGCGGCCTCGCCCGTCGCCTCGCAGCCGATGGCGCCAAGCTGACGCTGGCCGACGTCAATGCCGACAAGGCGGCCGCGCTGGCGAAGGAACTGGGTGCCGACGTCGTCGCGGCTGACGCGATTCTGCGCGTCCCGGCCGACATCGTCAGCCCCAACGCGCTCGGCGCGATCCTGACCGAGGAATCGATCGCCGCGCTCGAGACCAAGGTGGTGGCGGGCGGCGCCAACAACCAGCTCGCGACGCGCGCCGACGGTGACCGCATCCATGCGCGCGGGATCCTCTATGCGCCCGATTACGTGATCAACGCCGGCGGCATCATCAATGTCGGCCTTGAGTATCTCGGTATGGGCAACCGCGCCGAGGTCGAGGCCCGCATCGCCCGCATCCCCGATCGCCTCAACGAAGTGTGGGACGAAAGCGCCCGTATCGGCGCTCCGGCAAGCGAAGTCGCGGACACCATTGCCAAGCGGCTGATCGGTCGCGGCTGATCCGGCCCCGGTGTCGCCGGGCATCCCTATCGAGAATCAGCGCCCCGGCCACATGATGTGGTCGGGGCGTTTTCGTTGTGAATCCCCACACGGATTGACAGGCCCGCTACCGTCTATAAGAACAGACCGACCGGTCGGTTTAGTTCGCGAGGTGCGCTTTGAACTTGATTCACATACATCGTCATCTGCACGATGTGTTCGGTGAGGTGCAGCGGCCTGGCCAGTTGATCGCGACCCTGACGTTCGGGGTCGCCGTGCCCGCCGTCCTGGCCGTGACATCGCCGGAGATTGTCGGATCCGTGTCGGCATGGCGTGCCATGCTGGCGCTGTTGCTGGTGCTCGATATCGCGGCGGGGTGCGCCGCCAATTTCACCCGAGGGACGAGCGATTTCTACGCCGGGCGCCCCCGCAATCGCTGGGCCTTCATCGCCGTCCACGTCCATGTCATCGCCGTTGCGGCGCTGCTGAATCTGGAACTCGCGGCGTCGATCATCGTCTGGGGCTACACCATTGCCGGGGCCACGCTCGTCAACCTTCTAGCCGGCAAGCCGTCGCAAACCTTTGCAGGCGGACTGCTGCTGGCAATCGGCCTTACCGGGGTCGCGCTATGGCCCGATCTGTCGCCCTTCATGAGCGTCGTCTGCACGCTGTTCATGCTGAAGGTGCTCTTCAGCTTCGCAGTCGATCATTACGGTCATGGCTGACGGCGTGCTGATCCGGGATCTGCACGCCGGCGACCGGGCTGATTTCATCGCGGTCATGGCGGAGGCGTTCGAAGCAGACCCGCTGTTCCTCACTGCCTTTGGCGCGCGCGGGGAAAGCGGCTGGGAACGGAAGGTCGCATCGTTCCTGTCCTTCATGTTCGACATGAACCGCCTGATGCGGGGTACCCCGCGCGGGTTGTTCGTCGGCGGGCGGCTCTCTGCATGTGCGCTTCTCGAACCGCCATCCTCGCGGCCGGCAGCGGCGATCGGCACGTTGGCCTCGGCGCTCCGCTTTGTCCCGGTGGCGTGTACGCTCCCTACGCATGCGACAACCTTCCTCAACAACTACACCAGGCGGACGCGCGCCGCAGTACCGCTCAGCCCGCACGGCTATCTCGTCATGGTCGGCGTAC
The DNA here is from genome assembly GCA_964407945.1 of uncultured Stakelama sp. Lineage (GTDB taxonomy): Bacteria > Pseudomonadota > Alphaproteobacteria > Sphingomonadales > Sphingomonadaceae > Sphingomonas. Next base: position 9,861 of record CAYOXO010000139.1, on the reverse strand, counting down.
GGCCTGAGGCTCAGGGGCAGGGATTTGGCCGGCGGCTGGTCGAGGATGCGATCGCGCGCACCCGTACCGACCCGCGCGCCACCGGCATCGCGCTCGATACCGAGAACGAAGCCAATGTCCGTCTCTACCAGCGCTGGGGTTTCCACAGGACCGCGTCGCTGGACCTGGGCGCAGTCCACGCCCATTGCATGTTCCTGCCCTTTGGAGAGCCGGAATGAAGGATACGCGCGCAGCCATTATCGAGAGCGCTTTCCGGCTGTTCATCCAGCATGGCTATGAAGGCACCAGCATGGCCGATCTGGTAGCCGCGACCGGCCTGTCCAAGGGTGCAGTCTACCACCATTTCAAGGACAAGGAGGCGCTGCACGACGCGGCGATCGAGCATTTTTTCCTGCGCTTCTTCGGGACGGAAGGGGCCGCCACCCCTGCCGAGAAAGAGACGCTGGACGCGGTCCTCACCGATCTGTGCGCCGGCTATGTCCGCCTCATGGACGCGATCTCGACGGTCGTGTCGGACCGCATCGCCTATTACCGATTCATCTTCTCGATCCTGTCAAAGGTGAAGGACCAGATCAGGGAAGAGATGGCGGGCGCACGGCAGCGCATCATCTTCGCCGCCGCGCTCGACCAGAAGCTGGGAGCGCTCTCCGTATCACTGACGCCCGAGGCAATCGCCGATCATTGCCTCGCCCTGATCGAGGGCACCGCGCTGCTCTGCGTGGTTGAGGGCAGGGGGGATATCGCCACCACGCTTCAACGGTCGCTGGAGGACTATCGCCGTCTGTTGCGCGCCTGACCGGCCTCAGCCTTCCAGAAGGAACGCCCGGTCAGCCGGGGCCAGCCGTTCGAGTATGGAATCACCGGCGAGGCGCCGCGCCTGGTCGAACGAGTCGAGCGCCAGTTCCGAAACGGCGATGCTCCGCTCATACGCGCCGGTCTCGAACAGCGCCGCGCCCAGGCCGCTCTTGATCCAATAGTCGATGTCGGTGCCCGCCAAATGCGCGTCCGCGTAATGTGATGCGGCTTCCCATGCCTCCACCGCCTGATCGTGTGCGCCATTCGCGTCGTGCGCGATGCCGCGATTGGCCAAGGCAAGTGCGGCGTCGCTATGGGCGGTTTCGGTTTCGCTGTTCGTTATGCCACATTCGCCTCCAAGCGATGTGAGTTCAGAGTGGGGGGCAGCGGGGAGGTACGGGCTGCCGATGTACGATACTGGTCTTCGTTCGCGCCATGTCATGCAGCGGGCCGAGAAGTCGGTCGAGTTCGCTGACGTCCCGCAACATCAGCCGGGCTACGAAACAATCCTCGCCGGTGACGACCGAGCATTCCACGACCTCCGGCATGTTCTGCAGGGTCGTCTCCACGGATCGGAGCTTGCCCGGCAGCGGCTCGACCCGAAGAACGGCTTCAAGCGGGAAGCCAAGAGACCGCGGGTTCAGGCGAATGCTGAAGCCCTCGATGATCCCGACATCCTCCAGCCTGAGAATACGGTCGCGAACCGCCGGAGCTGTTAGTCCGACTTGCGCGCCTACGGCGCGCAAGCTGATGCGAGAATCGCGCAGCAGCAGGTCGATGATCGCCTTGTCCGCACCGTCGAGAACATGTCCAGTCATGTAAGGTATATTGCCTGATCGGCCTTACAGAATCAAAGAGACTGAGTGAATGGGCTAACATATCGCCGGTATTTCCGCGCCATATGCCGATATACTGCACTGATAGATCAGGAGCGGCTCAGATGCGGGTACATAAGGTTGCAGCGTTCACGGAGAATGGATCGGGTGGCAATCCGGCAGGCGTGGTTCTGACCCCGTTTTTGCCGGAACGCGAAACGATGCAGCGCATCGCGGCTGAGGTCGGGTTTTCCGAAACGGCGTTCGCTGCGCCGTCCGGCGATCTCTGGTTGACCCGCTATTTCTCGCCCGAAAGTGAGGTTGCGTTCTGTGGCCACGCAACGGTGGCGCTCGGCGCGGTTCTGGCAGAGGAAAAGGGGGCGGGGCGTTATCGCCTCTCGTTGGCGGGCGGCGAGATCGAAGTCGAAGCGGCTATGAAGGATGGGGCGGGGTATTCCACCCTCCGTTCATTGCCGACCCGCAATGCGCCAGCCCCCGACGTGCTCGTTGCGGACGCGCTTGCACTCTTCGGCTACCCGCGCAACGCACTGGACGGGACTTTGCCGCCGCGACTCATGAACGCCGGCGCCGAGCATCTGTTTCTTGCGCTGAATAGCCGCGACTGGTTGAGCGCGATGAATTACGATCTGCAGAAAGGGCGCGCTTTCATGCGCCAGCACGGCCTCGTCACAGTGGCGTTTGTCTGGCGCGAAGCCGAGCGATTGTTCCATGCACGCAACGCCTTTGCCTCGGGCGGGGTGATCGAGGATCCGGCGACCGGCGCGGCAGCGGCCGCTCTGGCTGGGATGTTGCGAGATTGTGGTGTTCTGACATCGGGTGAACTGACCATCTTACAGGGGGCGGACATGGGGCGGCCTTCCCGTATCGCCGTACGCTATCAGGATCCCATGGGCAGTCCGGTCTTCGTGAGCGGCGCGTCAGCAAGAATCGCCTGATCGCTCCATCGTCCCATTCAGCTTCAGGTTCCCATTTGGGATTGCGTGGTTGCTGGATGGAGAAGGCGACGCGGTGGGAGTGTTGGCGGAAGGGGTGGGATTCGAACCCACGGTGAGCTTGCACCCACGGCGGTTTTCAAGACCGCTGCCTTAAACCACTCGGCCACCCTTCCGCGCTGGCATGCGCCTTTGGGCGTTCGCCGCGTTTTCTGCAAGAGGTCTGCGTTTTCGTCGCGCAAGGGGGTTCATGCCTGCGAAACGCTGTGGCACAGATGCCCGATGCGGGATTTTCAGGGCCTTGTACGGCGTATCGGTGTGTTGGGGACGGTGATTGCGGCGTGTACGCTGGCAAATGCCCCGGCGGTGGCTCAGGACGAAGCGGGGTTTCAGGCCTATATCAATGGCCCACTCCGCCAGCAGGCGTTGCGGGAGGGCGTGAATGCCCGCACGCTCGACGCTGTGCTGCCCTCACTGACCTATAATGCCCGCGTGATCGAGCTTGACCGCGCCCAGCCCGGCGGGCCGCCGACGGCAACGGCGTCGATCCCTAATTTCGCACCCTATAAGGCGCGTCATGTCGATGCCGCGCGGATCAACCGCGGCCGTGCCACCTATAGCCGGCTGCGTCCGCAGCTCGCTCGGGTCGAGCGTGAGACGGGGGTACCCGAATCGATCATGGTCGCGATCTTCGGGCACGAGACCAATTATGGCAGCTACACCGGTGATTTCGATCTGCCGCGCAGCCTGGCCACGCTCGCCTATGAAGGGCGCCGCCGTGCCCTGTTCTCGGGCGAGTTCATCGCGACGATGAAGATGATCGACCGTGGCGTCCCGCGCGAGCGGCTGAAGGGTAGCTGGGCCGGTGCGTTCGGCTATCCGCAGTTCCTGCCGTCGATATACCTGCGCCTCGCCCGCGACGGCGATGGCGACGGCGTTGCGAACATTTGGTCGAACGAAGCCGACACGCTCGCCTCGATCGCCAATTACTTCGTCAACGCCGGGTGGCGGCCGGGTCAGCCTTGGGGCTTCGCGGTCAACGTGCCCTCGGGTTTCAATCGGAGCGCGGCCGTCAATCGCACCCGCTCGCCGCGCTGCGGTCGTGTGTTCGATCGCCACTCGGGCTGGAAGACCATGGCCGAATGGCGCGCGCTGGGGATTTTGCCGCAATCGGGCAACTGGCCAGCCGACAATATTCAGGCGACCTTGCTCGAACCCGACGGACCCGGGCGCACTGCTTATCTGCTTACCGGCAACTATCGCGTGATTCTCGACTATAATTGTTCCAATTTCTACGCGCTGTCCGTGGGGTTGCTCGCCGATGAAGTTGCAAACTAGCCTTGTTCTGCTCCTGCTCGCCGCGACCGGCGCGCACGCGGCACCGTACCTGCAGGAAACGGCGCCCGCCGGAGCGGACTATGGCGTGCCGCCGCCCAGTTCCCCACCGCAAGGCTCGTCGCAGCTCCGCCCGGGCGAGGCGCGCTTCGACCGCGTGGGCCGCATCACCGTGGCGGAGGGTGAGGGGACGTTCGCGCTCAGCGGCGAACTCGCCGTCGGCAGCTTTGCCGAGGTCACCGCGCTCGACACTGGCCGGACCATTCTGGTGCAGGTCCGCGCGGAAGGAAGCGGGCTGGTTGCCTTGTCGCAGGCCGCTGCCACGCAGCTTGGCGTTGCGGCCAATGCTCCCGTCCGTATCCGCCGCGTCACGGTAACACCGCAGGATACGGCGTTGCTGTCTGCCGGACGCGCGGCGCCGACGCGAGCCGATGCGCCACAAGCCCTGCTTCTCGGCCTGCGCCGGATGCTTGCCGATCAGCAACCGACCCCGGTTCAGGTGGCGGCGACACCGTCGCAGCCCACCACAGCCAGGCCGCAGCCGGCGAAGCCCAAGCCTGTGAAGCCGAAGCCAGCCAAGCCGGAGCCTATCGCCGTGCAGTCCGCCAGGGTGGAAGCCCCCCGGGCTGCGCCGCCAAAGGTTCAGCCGACTCCCAAACCCGCGGCCGCCCGCGGCAATCTCATCGTCCAGGTCGCCGCGCTCTCCAACGCCGAACGCGCGCGTGGGCTCGCCAGCCAACTTGGCGGCTCGGTACGCAGCGCCGGCAATATCCATCGCGTCCAGCTCGGTCCTTTCTCCGATCGGGCCTCCGCCGAACGCGCACGTGCGGATGCCGCCAAACGCGGCTATGGCGACGCACGCATCATCACCACGCCCTGACCTCCAATTTTTCGGACTCCATAAGCCTCATGAAGAAGTTCCTCCTCGCCGCCGCCGCTCTCACGACCGTGATCGCGCCGACCACTGCCCAGAATGCCGGGGGCGCGGCCGTGCAGGCGCCGCCATTCGAAACCGTGGCGCCGGTCGCATTCATGGAAGACCTGTCGTCGGGTGCGGTGCTCTATGCCAAGGACGCGGATCGCCGCATGCCGCCGGCATCGATGGCAAAGATGATGACCGCCTATGTGGCGTTCGATCTCATCAAGCAGGGCAAGCTCAAGCTCGACCAGATGGTCGATGTCCGGCCTGAGACGTGGCGGAAATGGCATGGTCCTTCAGCAGGTTCGACCATGTTCCTGTCACCGGGGCAGAAGGTCAGCGTCGAGAATCTGATCAACGGCATCGTTGTCGTGTCGGGCAACGACGCCTGCGTCGTGCTGGCCGAGGCAGTAGCCGGGACCGAGGAAGCGTTCGTCAATCTGATGAACCAGAAGGCGAAGGAAATCGGCCTCAACAACAGCCGCTTCGGCACTTCGAACGGCTGGCCGGACGAAGGCCGCACCTATGTGACGGCGCGCGACCTCGCTCACCTCGCCAAGGCGACGATCGCCAACCATCCGGATCTCTACAAGCGCTTCTACTCGCGGGAGAGCTTCACCTTCGGCACCACCATGGGCGGCGCGCCGATCACTCAGGCGAATCGCGATCCGCTGCTCGGTCGCGTCAAGGGTTCGGACGGCCTCAAGACCGGCCATACCGAAGAGGCCGGCTATGGCTTCACCGGATCGGCCGACCAGAATGGCCGCCGCCTGGTCATGGTGGTCGCGGGCCTGACCAGCACCAACCAGCGGATCGAGGAATCGGTCAAGTTCATGGACTGGGGCTTCCGCGCCTGGTCGTCGCAGAAGGTCGTGAGCAAGGGCCGCAAGGTCGATGCGGCGCAGGTCCAGCTCGGCGACGCGTCCGAAGTCGGCCTTGTCGCTCCGCGCGATCTCTCGGTCGCGATTCCGGCGGGCACCAGCCCGCAGTTCAAGGCGACCGTCTCCTATCAGGGCCCGATCAAGGCTCCGATCAAGGCCGGCGCACACATCGCCGATCTCGTCATCACCGCGCCGGGCCTGCCCGAACAGCGAATGCCGCTGGTGGCGGAGAGCGATGTCGGGGAAGCAGGCTTTTTCGGCCGCGTCTGGGCCGGCCTCACCTCGTTCTTCGCGTGAGGGGGCGCTTCCTCAGCCTTGAGGGCGGGGAGGGCGCAGGCAAGTCCACCCAGGTTCGCCGCTTGGCGGCGGCATTGGAGGCGCGCGGCATTCCCGTGGTGCTGACCCGAGAGCCGGGCGGCACCGAGGGGGCGGAGGCGATCCGCGGCCTGTTGATGCAGGGCGCGGTCAACCGCTGGAGCGCGCATGCCGAGACATTGCTCTTCGCCGCCGCGCGCGCGGATCATGTCGAGAAGCTGATCCGCCCTTCGGTCGAGGCCGGGAACTGGGTGATCTGCGACCGCTATGTCGATTCGACGCGCGCCTATCAGGGCGCGCAGAATATCGACGATGCCGCGATCCTGGCGCTGCATGGCTTCGGGTCGAAGGGTTTGCTGCCCGACCGGACCTTCATCCTCGATCTGCCGGATGGCGCTGGTCATGCCCGCTCGCTCGCGCGCGACGGCGGCGCCGCCGATCGGTTCGGGGCGCGCGGTCCGGAGTTCCACGCCGCCGTCACCTCCGGGTTCCGCCGCATCGCCGCGACCGAGCCGGATCGGGTGCGGTTGATCGATGCCTCGGGTACGCCGGATGACGTCACGACGTCACTTCTCGACGCGCTCGCCGATCTGCTGCCATGACGTCACTTGCCGGCAACGCCGCGGCAAAGGCCGCGTTCCGCACAGCTCTGTCTGGCGCGCAGCTCCACCATGCCTGGCTGTTCGCCGGCCCGGAAGGTGTCGGAAAGGCGAGCTTCGCGCGGCAGGTGGCGATGCGAATGCTCGCTGAGGCTTCCGGGAAGGGGAACCTTTCCGGCGACTTCGACGTGCCTGAGGATCATCCGACCCGGCGAATGATCGAGGCGGGCGCTCATCCCGATTATCGCGTGATGGAGCGGTTGCCCAAGGATCCCGACAAGCCGGGCGAGAATCTCGCCCGCTCGATCCCGATCGCTCAGGTGCGTGGCCTCAACCCGATGTTCGCGACCAAGCCGAGCATGTCGTCGCGCCGGGTGGTGGTGATCGACGCGATCGACGATGTCGAACGCCCCGGTGCCGCCAACGCGCTGCTCAAGAATCTCGAGGAGCCGCCCGAGGGAACGATCTTCCTGCTCGTCAGCCACTCGCCGGGCCGGCTGCTCCCGACGATCCGCTCGCGCTGTCGCCTGCTGCGCTTTGATCCGCTGAGTGATGCGGAGGTCGCATCGGTTCTCCGTGGCGAGTTGCCCGAGGCGAGTGCCGCGGAGATCGATTCATTGGTCCGCGCTGGCTGCGGCTCGCCGGGCAAGGCGCTGAGCTTTGCCGGGCTCGACCTCGCCACGCTCGATGCCGAGATGTCTGCGATCGCCAGCCGGGGCGACCTGGACAATTCGATCCGCTCGCGTCTGGCAAAGACGCTGGGCCCAAAGGCGGCGCAGCCACGTTATGAGGCATTCCTCGCCCGCGTCCCGGCCTTTATCGCCGCCGAGGCACGGGGCAGGCAGGGAAGGGCGCTCACCGAAGCGCTCGCCGCCTATGAGACGGCATCCCAGCTCGGCCCGCTCGCGCTCGCCCAATCGCTCGACGCGCAGGCGACAGTGTTCGAGATGGGCGGCATCCTCGCGCGGCTTGCTGCGCGCTAGTGCTTCAAACCGGCGCGCGCTTGCTCTAGAGCGCCCGGATGGCCGAACCTTATTACATCACCACCGCGATCCATTATCCTAACGGCAAGCCGCATATCGGCCATGCCTATGAGATGATTGCCGCCGACGCGATCGCCCGGTTCCAGCGTCAGGCGGGACGCGACGTACGCTTCATGACCGGCACTGACGAGCATGGCCTGAAAATGGCACAGACTGCACGCGCCCGCGATCTGACCGCACGTCAGCTTGCCGATGAAATGTCAGCCTATTTCAGTGATATGGCGCGTGACCTGAATATCTCATATGATCGTTTCATCCGTACCAGCGATGCCGATCACTATGCCGCGAGCCAGGCGATCTGGAAGGCGATGGAGGCCAATGGCGACCTCTATCTCGACCGCTATGAGGGCTGGTACTCGGTCCGCGACGAGGCGTTCTACGAGGAAAAGGAGCTGACCGAGGGGGAAGGGGGCGTCAAGCTCTCGCCTCAGGGCACGCCGGTGGAATGGACCGCGGAGGAGACCTGGTTCTTCCGCCTGTCCAAATATCAGCAGAAGCTGCTCGATCTCTACGCCGCGCAGCCCGACTTTATCCGGCCCGAGCGTTCGCGCAACGAGATCGTCAAGTTTGTCGAGGGCGGCCTCGTTGATCTCTCGATCTCGCGCACCAGCTTCGACTGGGGTGTACCGGTTCCGGATTCGCCCGGCCATGTCATGTATGTCTGGGTCGACGCGCTGACCAACTATCTGACCGGCATCGGCTATCCCGACACGAACAGCGATCTGGCGCATTACTGGCCGGCGAACCTGCACCTGATCGGCAAGGACATCACGCGCTTCCACACCGTCTATTGGCCGGCCTTCCTGATGTCCGCAGGGATCGCGCTGCCCAAACAGGTGTTCGCGCATGGCTTCATCCTCAACCGGGGTGAAAAGATGTCGAAATCGACCGGCAACGTCGTCGATCCGATGGAACTCGCGCGCCTCTACGGTGTCGAATCGCTGCGCTATTTCCTGCTGCGCGAGGTTGCGTTCGGCAGCGACGGCAGCTTCAGCGACGAGGCGATCGTCACCCGCGCCAACGCCGATCTGGCCAACAGCTTCGGCAATCTCGCCCAGCGCACGCTCGCCTTCATCGCCAAGAACCTCGAGGGTGAACTACCCGGCAACGGTCGTGGCGAGGCTGCGGATGCCGAACTGCTGATCGCCGTGACCGAAGCCGGGCACGAGTTCCGTGAAGCGTTCGAGAATCTTGCGCTCGGTCAAGCGCTCGACGCATGGATGCGCGCGGTCTTTGCCTGCAACCAGTATATTGACGCCCAGGCGCCCTGGGCGCTGCGTAAGACTGACCCCGAGCGGATGCACGCCGTGCTCGGCACGCTGGTGCGGGCGATCCGTGATCTCGCCATCCTTGTGCTCCCGGTGATCCCGGAATCCGCTGGCAAGATCCTCGACCAGCTCGGTCAGAATGCACGCGACCACGAAGCGCTCGGCGACAAGGGTTGGTATGACGCGTTGGCGGCATCGGGCTTCCGCCTCGCGCCGCCGACCGGCGTCTTCCCGCGGCTCGAACTGGCGGCGGACCCTGCGGCATGAGGCTCGCCGACAGCCATTGTCATCTGAACTACAAGGGGCTGGGCGAGCAGCAGCCCGAAGTGCTGGCGCGTGCCCGTGAAAGCGGCGTGGTGGCGATGCTCAACATCGCCACGCGCGAGCGCGAATGGGACGAGGTGCTGGCGACCGCCGAGCGCGAGGCGGATGTCTGGGCCACCGTCGGCATCCACCCGCACGAGGCGGACGAGCATCCGCATATCGACACCGCCAAGCTTGTTGCCCGCGCCCGACACCCGCGCGTCGTCGGAATCGGCGAGACCGGGCTCGACTATTATTACGACCATAGCGACCGCGCGCAGCAGCAGGCGAGCTTCCGCGCCCACATCGCAGCCAGCCGCGAAACCGGCCTCCCGCTGATCGTCCACACCCGCGATGCCGAAGAGGACACCGCGAACATCCTCGCGGACGAGATGGGGAAGGGCACTTATCCCGGCGTGATCCACTGCTTCACCGCCAGCGGCGCCTTCGCCGACAGGGCGATGGACCTCGGCTTCTACATCTCGATCTCGGGGATCGTGACCTTCAAGAACGCGCGGGATCTGCAGGAAACTGCCGCGCGGCTCCCGCTCGATCGCCTCCTGATCGAGACCGACGCGCCCTTCCTCGCCCCGGTCCCGCATCGCGGCAAGACCGGTGAGCCGGCCTTCGTCGCC
>CAYOXO010000138.1:0-11652 GCA_964407945.1 uncultured Stakelama sp. | reverse complement strand
GCGGGCAGCTATAGGCGCCGTCCTGTTCCTGGATGCAGGAGACTTTCTGCAACGGGCATTGATAGTCGCCGAGCGGGGTGATCTCGCAGGCGGCGGTCTCGCCCGGATCATCGGCGTCGCCATCGCCGTTGAGGTCGGCGACGCACAGCTGCTGCGCTTGAACCGGCGATGGGGCGAGCGCGTAGAAGCCGAACAGCGCCGCGAACAGGCACAGGGTCTTGAGGAGCAGCGGGCGCATTAGCGTGACTCCGATGTGCAGATCATGTCCGCGCCGCCGAGCCGCACCGTCTGCATCATCACCACGGCTTCGGGAAAATCGTCGAGGCAGCCGCAACCCGAGACCAGTTCCTCGCCGTCGCCGACCGGACAGACGTTCGCCCCGGCGCTGTCGGCCTTGCAGGCATGGTAGAAGGTGTCCCAGCCGCTCGGCGCGTTCTGTTTGCCGCCCACCACGCCGTCCACTGCGGCCTCGGTATGGCGCCGCGGCGCGCGGGTCTTGCAGATCGGCTCGCAGGCCGGGACCGAGCCGCGCTCGGGCAGCGCGAAGGCGCGGGAGGAGGTGGCATAGCCGCCATCGCTTGTCTTCACGCGATCGGCGAGCAGCGTCTCGGTCGAATGGTCGATGATATAGGCGCCGCGGCTGAGATCGGGCTGCGGCATCGTGCCGGTATCGATCGTGCAGCGATAGCGTCGGTCGCGTTCGAACCAGGCGCGCGTCAGGCTCAGCGAGCATTGCCCGCTTTCGAACAGGCGGGTCTGGGACAGCGGCGTGAGACCCGTGCCGACGCCGTTGCGGAAGATTTGAACGCCATCGACGCTTTCGTCGAAAAGCTGGCAATTGGCATCGCTGGCGTAGCCGGCGCACAGGTCCACCACCCGTTCGGTCGGATTGCAGCTCAGATCGAGCGTGGCGTCGACCCTAGCGGAAACTTCGCCTTCGCCGCCGACCGCAACCCGCACCCAGATCTCGTGCGCGCCCTTGGTCAGATAGGGCTTCAGGTCGAGATTGGGATTGCCATGCCAGGTCCGCCCGCGCTCGCACCTGCCGGGCGGGAGGCCGGTTCCGGTCCAGCCTCCCGGATCGGCCAGCACCAGCGCGCCATCGACGCGGACCTGAATCCAGTCGTCGAACAGATATTGCGAGAGCCGGGCTGAGACGAGGCGATCGGGATCGCCGACATTCAGCGTCATCCGGAAATCATGGATGCGGCAGCTCCCGCCGCTCAGGCTGTCGTCGCGCGGCGAACCCAGCAGAAACGACCGTGTGTCGGGCGTATAGGCATAGGTCGCGTAGCCGCCCGCGGTGCGCGCAATGATATCATCCGCCGTCACGGCCTCGAGCTTCACCTCGCGCCGGATCGTGCAGGCCCGGATCTGTTCGGCCTTGCCCATGCCGGCCGGCGATCCCTTGAGCGCCTGGAACACGCTGTTGCCGGCGGCAACGCTCGCGGCATCGCCCTGAATCTGCGATGGATTGGCGCGATAGACGGTCTGGGCAACCGACGGGTTCGTCGCACAGGCGGTGGACTGGGCGCCGGTATAGCGGATGACAGGCCCGTCGATCACCGCCTGCGCGACACCGATACGCGGATCGGCCGAGGTCAGTGCGCCGATGACGCCGCCGCCCAGATCTTTCAGCACCGACGCCATATTGCCCCAGACGAGGTTGCTGCCGCAGCTGTTGTTGACGCAGTAGCAGCCGGCAAGATCGGTCTGCTCGACTTCGCCGAGCTTGAGATCGCCCGCGCCCGACACCTCCCAGCGATAGGAGCGGCACTGGTTCCAGGTGCCGGGCTGGCAGGCGATCACACCATTGGCGCAGATGCCCGAGACCGGCATCGGCAATGTCAGCGTCTGGTCGACAGTGCCGTCGATGTCCTTGTCGCGGGATATTCGCAGGGTGCCGATGTCCCCTGTCGAGCCGGGCTGCGCGAGCAGCTCGACAAGGGTTCCCGTGGTCTGACAGGCGAGATTGGGGTTGAAGCTCCGGCTGTTGTCGACGGTCGAGATCGCTTCGCCGGCGAGGCCGGGATTGAGATAGTTCTGCTGAAGCGCGTCGCTGTCCGAGGTCTTGGCGCGTGCGGCCTCGGCCGCCGCGCGGGCGCGGTCCTCGACGCTTTGCGCGAGCAGCGGCGCCGGTATCGCGGCGAGAGCGGTCATGAGGAGTAATCCGCGCCGGATCACATGTCCCTCCTGCCGGTGGTGCGGGAGCCGTAAGCGAAGCGCAGCACGTCTCCCGCCCGGAACGAAGGCGATCCGGGCGAGAGTATCCTGAACACGGCTTGTCCCTCGAAAATGGTCAGCACGGCCGCGACCGGGGCGACGGTGAGAGGGGTGCTCGCCGGCCCGGCCTGGGGGAGACTACCCAACAGGGGACTGGCGGCCGTGCTGACCGGGGGTGGAGCGGCGGCGCAGGGGGGATACACCGCCGCTCCTGCCGCGCGCAGGGCCGCATCATCGAGCGATCCCTGGCGGACGGACCAGCTCGGTTCAGACGATTGCGCGCAGCATGGGGGAAGCGATCGGCTCATGGGGTCGACACCCCCGCGCAGCAGATCGCCTTTTCGAAGAGCATGAATTGGGCATTGTCTTTGCCGGGCGCGTGCTTGCCGCTGGTCCACAGCGCGCCGGGCCGCCCGATATTGACGCATTTGCCGCCCTTGACGGGCTCCATGATCTGGAGCTTGTAGCGGCTCTTGGTCCAGATCGGCTGCGGCTTGAACGAGCAGCCATCCTCCGAATGGATGGTGAGCGCGCCGAGGCGCCCCATCATGAAGGTCGAGCGCGCGGCAAGGCCCGCCCAGGCTTCGACCCGGTCGCCCATATGGATGTCGCCGGCGATCGGGTAGGTCGAACCCCAGGACCCCATGCACCAGAAGAGGGGATCGATGACCTTGCCGGCCGCCGCCGCCGCGCTGTCCGCCATGCAGGCGAGCCCGGCGGCGGGATTGCCGAACAGGACGGCCTCGGGCTGGATGATCGCGCCCAGCGTGCCCGACTGCCAGGTCGGCAGCACCTCGGTGATCATCGCGACGTCGAAACCGTCATCCTCGATGCACGGAAGGTCGGTGAACATGTCGAGCATCTTCCAGACCGGCGCGATGTAATAGTGCGCCTGCGCGAACAGCTTGGTCGTGTTCGTGCCGTCCGAGATCGACGACTGGCTGCCCTGGAGCTTGCCGCCCGTCGGCATCAGGTCGACGCCCAAGGCCATCATGCAGCCGGGTTCCGTCACCACATCGATCATGCGGTTGGGCGTCCAGAAGCTGACCTTCACCCCGAACCAGAAGGTCGCGCCCTTGCGGCAGGCGCACAGGGGCTTGGAGGCCGATTGCGCGTCGAGCGCCTTGTCCAGCTTGTCGTGGCTGCCGATACGAACCCCGCCGATGGTGATCGGGAAGATGCAGTTCCATCTCACTTTCGTGATCGGATTGAACACGGTGCCGGTCTCGCATTTCGAGGCATGAGCCGGCGTTGCCGGGGCCAGAAGCGCAAGGGCGATGGCGGCCGCGCCGGCGCGCAGCGCGGAGGTGATGCGGGTCATGGCTTGCTGCCTCCCTTGCGCTCGAGGCGGACTTCGGTGAGTTCGAGGCGTTGGCCGGACTGGCGCACGATGACCGGCGCCACGGTGAGGCCGAGCCGCTCCTTCACCCGCTCTTCGAGGATGAAGAGGGCGCGGCCGTGCTTTTCGCCGAGCGAGAGCGCATCGTCTTTGGCACCGCCGCCGGCGGTGAGGATGATCCAGTCGGTGAGCGCAGCCGTTTTCAGCGCCCAGCCGAGATCGCGGGGATGGACGATCACCATGCGCTGGGGCAGCGATACGTAGCTCAGGGGATTGAAGGTGAAGCCCTTGGGGTAGAGCAGCTTGCCGTCCGGCAGGCGGATCTCCTGGTCGAGCGTGTAGAACGGGACCACGGTGCGGACCCGGTCCTTCTCGGCGGTCCCGAGCGGCGCGGCCTTGAGCGCGCTCCATGCCGAGCGCGGTCCGAAGTGCGGGGCGATGCTGGCGGGCTGTTTTGCGACCGCGGCCTCGATCTCGGCCATCGCATCGGGCTCGGCGATCGGCCAGGTGCGCCCGATGGTCGAGGTCTCGGCGCGCGCCGCGCCGGCGAGGATCAGGGCGCCGACGATCATCGCGCCGATCAATGCCGACTGGATCGCGACCACATGCCAGCCCTGCGGGAAGCCCTCATCGTCCACGGCGGCGCTCCCTCCAGTTGGGCGGCGGATTGCGGCTCTCGCCCCAGACGGCGCAGCCGAGGCCTGCCGTGCCGACGAGCAGGGCGAGCCAGATGAGCGGTCGGGTGCCGTCGAGGTCGGCGCCCGACCAGATCAGCAGGAAGGCCTGGACCAGCATCAGCATCTGCGTGCCGACCAGCAGGCGGATCGACGACTGGCAGGGCGCGGCGGAGAAGATGCCGTTCATCGCCGCCTCCGGATGAAACGCATGGCGCGATGCCACCGGAGCGAGAGGAGCCAGTCGGCGAGTTTCGGACCCAAGGTCGCGCAGGCGAGCACGAACGCTCCGCCCGTGACGCCCGCCATGGCGATCACCCCGGCGATGAACTCGAACCGGGCGAACTCCGTGATCCCGGCACGGGCAAGCCCGACATAGGCGGCAGCAGCGATGAACGGACCGGCAAGGATCAGGATGATCCTGTCCTGCCGGAGACGGGCGCGCTCGACCTCAAGGAAATACTCGGCGGCGTCTCGCCCCCGCGCGACCATCCGGACCCGGTCGGCCAGCACACGCTGCGATCGGACCAGATAGTCGTGAAGCGATTCCTCCGGCCGACGCGGAATTTCGATCAGGTGTTCAGCGCCGTAGAATGGGGCCGGTTTGTAGGTCATGCTTTCCTCCGGAATTTGGTGAGGAGCCGGCTCACTGCGTCCGTCAGGGCGATCAGGGCGACACCCGCCAACAAGCAGCCGCCGCCCGCAACTCCCGCGCCGAACACGACTTTCTCGGTCGGGAGGTCGAGCGCGAGGCCCGCAGCCAGCAGCAGCGCCGCGAGCGTGAAGGACTCGATCACGATCAGCCGGGCCCGCCAGATCACGGCTTGCGCTTCCGCCATCTCGGCTGCGCGTGCTTCGATGAGCCGGTCGAGTTCGTCGCCCGGTGTCAGTTCGAGCGTGAGCTGGTCGGCGTGGGATTTGCCGGTTGCCATTACAGCCTCCCTTCGAATGCGCGGGGTGTGAGAATTTCGGCGGGATCGACCCCGGCGAGATCGCAGACCGCTTCGAGCGGCGAGCGGCCCTTGCGGACCAGCGCCTCGAAGGCGGCTACCTCTTCGGGCGCAGAGGTGTTGATCCAGTAGCTGAATGGATCGACGACAAGCCGGGCGATGCCGAGGCCGAGCGGGCTATCGATGAAGACTTCGCTATAGTTCGGCTTGTTGTTCCGGACCGATTTCAGGAGATCGAGGACGAACCCCGAATAGTCGAGACTCCGGTTTTCGACGGCCTTGTCATAGGTCGATCCCTGGAGCAGGAAGCGCGTCGCGGCGTTTTCAAGGATGACCTGGCCGGTGCCGCCGAACAGCAGCAAGTCGTTCATGCTCTGGAGAATGATGCCGAAGCTGCCGCGATACTTGCGCGCCCGGCGGTAGCCCTGGCTGATCGCTTCGGCGAGGCGCGACAGGTCCTGGCCCTCCTGGCGCGTCATGAACTGCGCCGCCTCGTCGCACAGCACGAAGCGGGGACGATCGCGCGCGGAGAGATAGAGTTCCTGGGTGACCGCGTTGATCACGACCATGATGACCACGTTGAACAGGTCCGGCATGGCTTTCAGGCGCTCGAGTTCGAGCACGACGAACTCGTCGCTCGATATGTCGAAGGTCGATGGCCCGTTGAAATAATGGCCGTAGGCACCGTCCGACCCGAAATCGCGCAGGTTGAACGCCAGCTCCCGCGCCGCCGGCACGAGATGGTCCACCCGGTCGAGGTCGGAGGCGGTGTTGGCGGGATAGGCGCCGAGCCATTCGCGCACGGCATCGATGCCTGCCTCGGCGCGCCCGCTGTCGATCGCCCATTGCACGGCCGACTTCAGCAGGTTCCATTCCGAGGTGGTGACCGGCTTGCGGGTCGCAGCATTGGCCATTTCCGCGACGATCGCGACGGCCATCGAGATGGCGGACTCGCGGTCATCGCCGTCCATGGCGAGGCCGAGATCGAACGGGTTGAGCACGAGATGCTCTTCGCCAAGGTCGATATAGCGGCCCGAGCAGAGCGTGCAGAGCTTCTTGTAGCTGCCGCCGATGTCGATGATGCGGATGAGCGCGTTCTGCGCATAATATTGCTGGCAGAGATTGTTGAGCAGGAAACTCTTGCCGGCACCGCTCTCTGCCGAGACGATGAAATTGTAGTTGTTGATCCGGGGATCGAAGAGGTCGAGCGTGACCAGCTGGCCCTTGCGGCCGGCATAGAGCAGCGCCGGACGGCCGCCACCACGGAAATCGGTCTGGATCGGCGACATCAGCACCGCGGCGCGCGCCGGCACCCGGAAATCACGCTGGAGCATCCGGACCGTCCGCTTGTCGGGATAGAGACCGAACGGCAGGCTGGCGGCGAGCAGGATCGGATTGAGGTAGCTTTCCTCCTGGACCATCCAGGGCAGAGGCTCCGATTCCCACAGCCGTTTGGCGCGCGCGGCCATCTCGCGGGCCTGGGCACGGCTTTCGCCGAACACCCACATGGTCGGGATCACCGAGACGAACCGGCTGTTGCCGATCTCGTCGAGCACCCAGCCGATCTCCTCGATCTGCTTGCCGACCTCGACCGCGAAGCTGCCCGCCGCCTTCTGCGCGGAGAGGATCTGCGCGCGCTTGTGGATCTCGAAGGCCGAATGGTCGAACAGCACGTTGAGCGTGAACAGGAACGGCCCGCCGATCTGGTCGCTGTCCTCGCTGCTGCCGCGCATGCCGCCGGTCAGACGATTGGCGCGCTCGGCCGTGATCCGGCGTGGCGGCGACTTGGGCGTCAGGCAGCGGGCGACCTGATCGCCGAGGAACACTTCCGGCCCCTCGAACGCGAAGGCCGGCCCGGCATCGATGATCTGCTTGCGGATCGCCAGCGCCCGGGTCGCGTCGCCTTCCGAGAACACACCCGGCGCATGGTCGAACACGCCGTTGAACATGCGCCGATAGAAGGAGATGGTTTCCTCCGGCGCGAGCCGGCGGATGCCGAGCTTGGCCAGCTGCTCCTCGATCTGGCGTTTCAGATCGCTGTCCATCGGTGCGCGGGTCTTGACCGACAGGAAGGTGCGGAAGTCACGGATCGGGATACCGTGCAGGGCTTTCAGCCCTGCTGTGCCGGCACGCAGATAATCGAAGGTCCGGCGCGCCGAGGCCTGGATCAGCGGATCGGGCCGGGTCTTGAGGTCGAGATAGGCGTCGAGCGCGTCGTCGATCAGCGGATCGGCGAAGCTATGAAGCTGGAGCACCGTCCCTTCGGGGAAATGCACATTAAGCAGGCCGAGCAGCGCTTCGTGGACGTGCCCGAACATATAGGCGGAGGGCACCAGCTCCCAGGCATAACCCCAGCCATCGTCGATGCAGAGGAAGGCGTCCTCTTCCTCGACCCACGCGACGAGCGGCAGGAAATCCGAAAAGCTGTCGCGCGAGACGCTCTGGCGCAGCCGCGCCAGCGTCATGCCACCCTGCTGATCGACCAGCGCGCTCACGGCTGCTCGTCCAAGGCGAGCCCGCGCTCCTGGACCTGTTCCAGGATCGGCACGCGGAGCGAAGAGGATTGCGGGGTGACCAGATAGTCGCCGACCACCCATTGCGGGCGTTCGAGGATCGAGAACACATAGCGCTGCATGTAGAGCCGGTCGGGCCGGTGCTGGTCCGAATAGGGCAGGATCAGCGTGCGGACCGTGCGCGGGGGCTTCAGCATCGGCGTGACCGGCTGATCGATCAGCCCCTGAAGCTCGCGATAGACGCTCTCCCGATACCCGGCATAGGCCTGCGGACTATTGCGATCACGCCCGCCGGCCCGACTAGCGCCGCGCTCGCGCAGCTTCGCCTTGTCGCGTGTGACGGCGGGATCCGACTTGGACGTCGTCCCCGCGACCGCATCGGCATAGGCTTTGTCCGGGTGGATGCACTGGCCATGATCGTCGTTCTTGCAGGAGAATT
This sequence comes from uncultured Stakelama sp., assembly GCA_964407945.1. Classification (GTDB taxonomy): domain Bacteria; phylum Pseudomonadota; class Alphaproteobacteria; order Sphingomonadales; family Sphingomonadaceae; genus Sphingomonas. The sequence continues at coordinate 3,514 of CAYOXO010000138.1, read as the reverse complement.
TCTCACTGTAAGGCGACATGACCGAGCCGAGCGTCGCGCAGCCGCCGAGCACGGCAAGCGCGGGAAGGACGAGGATGAGCTTGGCGGCGCGCGTGGCGCGCCGGCGTGGCGTGTGGGGCATGGGGATGGCTCCGTGGCGGGGGATGGGCGGGCGCATCAGAATTTGCTCCCCGCCGTCGGCTTGATTTCGAGGGATACGCCCTCCTGGATCACCACGACCACATCCTTGGCCGCACCCACTTCGACGATGGGGCCGGCCTGGCGCGCGAGATCGAGATAGAAATCGGTGAGCTTCTCGGATGAGCGCGACAGGCCGCCGGCAATGCCGGCCTGGGCGGCATCGCCCGCGTCGAAACTGCGCACCGAGCCCAGCGCCGAGGTGGACACATCGCCCACGGTATTCTCGACGGTATCGGCGATGCCGGTGATGGTGCCGGCGATGAAAGCGCGCGCCAGTGCGGCGCCGGCACGGGTGACGACCTTGCCGGACAGGCCCTTCTTGCCGTCCGCGTCGACGAAGAAGCCTTTGATCGGCTGATCGACGACCGAGCGTTCGTCGAAATCGACGCAGGAGAGCGAGACCAGCTGCACCTCGACCCGTTCCTTGGCGAGGCTCCCCGTCGCATTGCCGATGACGAAACAGCCGGCGAGGTTTGCCTTGACGTCATTGGGGAGCACGGCGGGCGCCTGCACGCGGGCGATCAGCGGCTCCGGGTTGCTGGTCGCGTCCCGGCTCGCCAGCGCGTCGATCCCGGTCAGCAGCCGCGCCTTCATGAAACCAGGCGGCAAATAGATCGTCCGGGTCTTTTTTTTAGCGCCCGCTGCCCCGTCGCCGGCCGCGAGCGGGCTGGTTGCGCCGCCGATCGCGCCAACTGTCTTCTCGACCGGCGGGGCCGGCGGCGCGGGCGGGGCGGAGGGAATCGCAGGCGGCGCGCTGACGGATGGGTCGAGATCGCTCGTATCCGGCGACGGCGGAAACTCGGGAACATCGCCGGGAAGCGCGGGCGGCAGGTCGCCGCCGCCGGCGCCGGCCGCACCGGGGCCGATCTTGCCTTCCTCGATCGCGGTGACGCGATCGCCGAGCAGCGTCTGGCCGTCGAGAATCTTCTTCAGGTCTCCGCGCAGCTTGATTTCGAGGCTGTCTCCGCGAAGGCCAGCGCCCATGTCGAGCTTCGAGGCGGCCGGCGCTTCGGTATCCTGGGCGGATTCCCCGCTCGCGAAGTAGAGCCCGACGCCGAGCAGCCCGACAGCGCCTGCGACGCCCAGTTGCTTGAGACGCAGTTGCTGCCGCGAATTAAACGACGCCCAGCGCGCCCGCATGTCGAGCAAGGCCGGGCCGCGCTCGGACGTTTGGGCATCGGCGCGGGCCTGAGCGGCGAGGTGCTCGCGGTAGCTGGTCGGTGCGCCCGTGTCGGTGGGGCCGGCGGGTTCGTCGGCCGGGGTCATTGCGCCGCTCCCCGCCGCACGACGATCAGCCGCGCGGTCTCACCCGCCTGCAACGTCGTCCGGTCGAGCGTGACCGCGAAGATGTTGGCGCCGAGCGCGGAATCGAGGAAGCTGTGTTCGTCGAGCGTCGCGTCACCGCGGACCGTCACGAGATACTCGGATGCGGAGAGGCCCGAGCCCTCGATCTCGATGCGCTGCCGTTCGTCGATCGCCGCATCCGGCAAGGCTGCAAGGCGGATATTGCCGGTTCGCGGCGCGACAGGGGTGAAGCTTCCCGGTATGCGGTCCTGGAGCATCGAGAGCGTGATGGAGACCGCGCGCTCTTCCTCGACCAGCGGCCCGAGCAGATCCGCATTGGCCCGCGCGCGCTGCGTGGCCCCAGGCTGGAGCATCACCGTCTGCGCGGGAATGTCCGAAGGCTCGGCGTAGAGCGCATAGACCGCGCCGTTGCAGCTGATGAAGAACTCGGACGGGACCGTGACGAAGGTGCGCGTCACCGCGCCGGCATCGTCGATCTCGCGAACGAGGAACTTGATCCAGGCGTCGGAACCCGCGCGTTCGACGGCGATGGCCTTCTCGGCCGAGAATTTCACATCCTCGATCTCCCCGCCCGCGCAGATGACATGGTTGATGTCGCGGTTGGACAGGCGGATCGTGCTGGTCTGGTCGGGCAGCGCGACGATCGTCTGCGCCGCCGCGGGCAGCGGCGCCAGCATGAGGCCGAGCGCCAGCAACCGCTTAACGGGGATTGGCATCGAAATTTTCCTCGGAAAGGGCGATCAGCCAGAAGCGGCCATTGTCGATCGCGTAGCGAATCCGCAGATTGCCCCGGAACTTGCGGATCACCCCGCCGATCACCCGGACCTTCTCGACCGGCACGAGAATCTCGCGGTCGGTCCAGGTCACCGGCTGATCGGGACGGATATAGGTCGCGATCGAAAGCGTCGGATTGTCGGCCAGTTCGTCGAGCAGCCGGTTGAGGCTGTCGCGCAGGCTGTTGTAGGCCGAGGGATGGGTGATGCTCAGCAGTTCCTGGAACTGCCGGTCCGCCGAATAGGCCGAATAGGTGCCCGAGAGCGACACCATGTTGCGGGTGATCGTGCGCAGATAGGCCTCGGACGGCTTGGCTCCGGTCACATAGAGATCGCCGCTCGCCGCGAACGGAACCACGATCGTGCGCGTGTTCTGGTTCGAGGTGTAGATCAGCGTACCGAGCACGGCGGTGATGCCGAACAGGCCGACCACGGCGACCTTGAGCAGCCGGTTCTCCTCGAACAGGTTGCTCGACCCCTGGATGTAGCGGTGGATGCCGAAGCTGGCGGGCTTGCCGAGCAGCGGATCGTTAGGCGTGCGGGATGATCGACGGAACACGGGCGCGCTCACTCGAAGAAGCGGGTCTGCGTCGGACCCGGATAGTTGCGGAAAGCGATGAGGCCCCAGCGCCAGGCCAGGTGCGGAATGAACCCGCGTGGCTTGGTGCGCAGCCAGGGGACGAAAAGGAGAAGGCCCGCGACGAGCGCCCAACCGAGCATCCCGCCGACGATGACCCCGACGAAGATGACCGTGATCACCAGCACGAACTCGTCCGAACCAAACCACAGGATCTGGACCGGCTTGTGCAGATATTGGGGCAGTCGCTCGTCCACGCACCTTCTCCTCTTGCTTCACAACCGTCCTGCAGAAGCGGATTGGACTTCGCGGGAGGGTTCGCCGGGGCGCCTGCGCGCCCGATGCCGGTCCCGGCCCCGGTGATCCAGCCGACGATGTGGTCGTTCTCGGTCTCCTTCGTCACGTCCAGGATCCACACGGGGCGGCCCCGCTCGAGGACGCGCCCGGGCAGGCCCTCGCCCCTGCCGAGCCGCGTTCTCTCGGTCAGCTCGAAGAACGGCGCGGTCCGGGCCTCGTTCGCCGTGCGGAAGATGCCCGCGGGCTCGAGCAGGGAGGTGGCCGGGTCCAGAAAATAGACGTGGCCGATGGGCCAGCCCGTGTAGCGGCAGATGGCGTCGAGCGCGAGGCGGAAGGCATCCTTCGGCGAGGCGGCCTCGTTGGCCGCGACGGCGACCTCCTG
>CAYOXO010000137.1:0-11861 GCA_964407945.1 uncultured Stakelama sp. | reverse complement strand
ATGATGATGATGATGATGATGATGATGATGATGATGATGATGATGATGATGATGCTCGCGCGCATAGCGTAGCAGCGTCCATTCGACGATGTAGAGCCGCCGTTCGTGTCCAGCTGCAGCGTGCACCAATCGATCGGTCATCGCGACGGCTTCGGCTACATCCTGCAACTCGCCAAGTACCCAGCATCTGTCCTCGATGTCCCGGCACACCAGATATACCGGACCACTGCCCGGTAGTGCGCCGACCGAATAGCGTGCCGGATCCGCCAGCGCCGATATCAGCGTGGCGGCCACGGTCTGGCCGGCAAAGGGGGAGGGGCGGCTCTCCAGATCGGGATTCCGGTCGTGACGCGTGGTGTCGACCGGCAGGAAGGTTTGAGAGACCACAGCGCTGAGTTCGGGCGGCAGCCGCCAGCCGAAGCTCGCCTCGCGACCGGCGACCACGTCGGCGCCGTTGCGGCAACAGGTCGCATCGAGCAGCGACAGTTCGATCCGGCAGCGAACCTCCAGACCGGCGATGGGGGAATCGCCATGCGCACGGCGATAATCGAACCCGCGGCCACGATCGCGAGTGGCGGGCACCAACCTTGTCAGCAGTGCCTTCTTCGCATCGATCAGCGCTTTGCCGGGTGTCATTTCCATCGCGCCGCACGCCGCATCGGCCGGCGGGAGCAGTGTTTCGGCATAGAGCGACAACAGGAAGTCGAGTATCGCGGTTTGACGCGCGGCGACCGGATCGCTGGCAGTGATCAACGCCGCGAGGCGTTCCTCGTAACCTGGCTTCAGCAGTGGCAGGACATCAGGCACGATCCCGATTAGAGACTGGCTGACATAGGTCGTGTCGCCGCCCGCCGCGATCGAGAACAGGTCGCGGACAAACGCAAGCTGGGCGAAGAAATCGGCCATCAGCTGGTCGAACACCATCAGATAGCCCTTGAGCTGCTTGGCCTGTCCGTGACGTACCGGACCTGCGCCGGAGGGGAGGCCGTAAGGGCCGATTCCATAGACTTCGGGAAACTGGTCCTGGATCGAGCTGTATGCCGCCAGATTCACTCCCTGGCCTGAAGGGGGGCGATAGCTGCGGGCATAGTCTGTCCACAGATCATAGGTTCGGCGCCGATCCGTCCAGTCACGCGTCAGCTTGCGCTGCACCCGCGCCGGGTTCGTCCGGCAGCGGTTCGTCCCGTGGTGCAGGTGGATCGCATGACCGTCGATTTCCGGCTCGGTCTCCAGCCAGAGGATATGGCCGCTGGGTACCTCGATCGTGTCGCCGGGTGCAAAGGTCTGGTCGAGGACATGCACCGACAGGCGATCGATCGAGAGGATGCCCGGAACTTCGGCCATGACCTCGAGCAGATATTCGACCGGCACTTCCGTGGGCAGCATCGTCAGTTGATCGTCGTCGATGAATCCACGCAGCATGAGCGGGCCGGTGAAGATCTCGCTCGTGGTCAGTCCCGCCGCGCGCTGCTGATCGAGCGAGGTCCGCTTGGGCTCGGGTGCCAGTGCCAAGCCGAGCTGAAACAGCAGTTCGGCCAGCACCGTATCGGGATCGGCATGATCGTCGAGCTGAACCTCTGCGCGGACCCGCGTCCGGATTGGTCGGAGCACGACGACATCCTCGACGTCCTCGCACAAGGCGCGATGCGCGGTGTAGCAATCGAGTACCCTGCGCCGTACTTCATGGGGATCGGGGCCATGGTCGTCACAACCGGGATCGAGTTCCGGAGCCAGCACGGCGATGCGGTAGAGGCCTGATACCGCATGCGGCCCGGTCGACGGTGCCATGGCAAACCAGGCATTGCCGACGTGCGGCACCCGATCGATGATCAGCCGCCGAAGATCGTCGATTGTGACCGGATTGACCGGCATGATGGCGCGGGCCGGATAGAGCGCCTGGCGCCGCAACGCGATCCGGCCGGTGCCCGGCGCACCGAGCAGTTCCTCGACCGGAAAGTCGGCACGATAGGACAGCTCGGTCAGGGCATAGCAGAGCTGCTGCAGGATGGTGACGCCGGGATCGGACCAGTTGTAGTTGGTCCAAAGCTTGCCCGACAAACCCTGGACGAGTGTCGTACCTTGAGCCAGCAAGGCGGCATAGTCGAGCCCGCTATCCTCGCCCCCGGGCGGCAACGGCACGGAACTGGCACCGCCGGCGGTCATGCGCCAATCCGCCTGGCACCGCTGCCCACGCGCGGGAGCGCCGGTTCCGCGTTCGACTGGGTCTTGCCCGTCAGGCAATGCGAGGTTGCCGACGTCAGATAATGCCAGCCGATCGGTTCGGCTGGTGCCTCCGGCACCAGTGCGATCGACAGGATGGCGCGGACATAGGGACGGTTGCGGATGAAATGCGCGACTTCGTTGAGGGTGTAATAGTCGTCCGGCCGCGGGCCCAGCGCAGGCACCGGCCAGGGCGAAAGATACTGGATCAACTCGCCATTGAGCCGCTCCTTGTTGGCTTCGAGCGTATCCTCGTTGGTAAAGACCAGGTCGGCGACCACCTTGAGCCGCCGATAGACCGGATTGGTCACCGTCAGATCGATGAACGGGCTGATCCTGCTGCTCAGAAAGTTGCGGATGTCCGTGAGCATGGACGAATCGCTCGATGGGATCGTTGGATCCTCGATCGCCGGTGTTTCCCGGCCCGGTATCGGGACGATCCAGATGCTGCCGGGCACTGGCGCCGCGCTGCCGTTGCTGGCGGGCACCACTGCGACTTGCCATAGCGAGGGGAATGCGGCGAGCACGAGATGCGAATAATCCCAGCCCTGAATGCCGCGATCCTTGTGGCGCAGTCGCTCGGCGAGCCACATCTCGAAATCCGGCCCGCTCGCCGCCGGAGTACCGCCCGACGACGGCATCGGCTGATCGATCGAGCCGATACCAGGTAACGGCACTACAGGCTTGGTGACCGTGCCCGCGCGGAGCGGGATGCCAAGATCGGAGCCGCCGCCGGGGCCGACCCAGCTTGCCATCGCCGCATTCGTCGCCAATCCGGCCAGATCGGGAAACACTGCTGGATCCCCAAGGGCACCGACGCGCAGCATCGACGGCATATCGGCATCGTCTTTGGCGATCGTCAGGCTGACGATGCCCGAATTACGCAAGTCGTCGGTTGTGTCGCGCAGCGGTGTCAGTTCGGTCCAGCCTGTCTTGCTCGTCGATTGGGCCCAGGTGATCGAGGGTGTTTCGGTCGGCCATCCGCTGCCAGGCGGTGCCAGCCGGAACAGCATCGTCAGCTGCGCCGCAGGATCAGAAAGACCGATGAAGAGCGCACCCGTCTGTTCGACCGGGACAAGCAGCGGGACCGGTGCAGGGCCCCAGGGAATGATTGCGATCCCGTCGAAGGGAAGCAGATGACAGAATATCGCCTTTGGTGTCTCGCATGCATCATCGCTCGGTGCTGATGCCGAAAGCGCTGCGGATGCGGCATAGTTGATGGCAATGCTCGCCGCCGTCGGCAGCCACGGCTGATTGGGAAAGCCGAGCAGATTGGCGCCCTGCATACATTGCTGGATGCAATTGCTCGTATCCGATCCCGAGGCATCGGCGAGTCGTGCCTGTATGTCTTGCAATCCCGCCCGTATCATCGAGCGCGCGACCGATATGGGTCGCCCGGCTGCGCTGGTCTGGATCGCAAGGACGCCCGAGCCCGCGTCGATTAGCGCACGCGCCTTGCCGCTTGAGGCTGTCGTGGCGATCGCGGCGCCGTTCTCGGCAAGCCAGGCGTCGAGATTGGTGTGCGCCGCGACGGGGTCGGGCGCCGAACCCCAGAGTTTGCGCAGCCACCGCAATGACGTGCTGCGATCGCCGTCGAGCGTGGCAGACAGGCTTTCACGCAGGTCGCCCCCGGCTTCGCTCGTCGCGATCGCCGCTTCGATCGCCTGCAGCGCGGCACCATCCAGACTGGCGACTGTTTGGCGGGCTGCCGTCTTGACCGATTGGTCGAATCCGTTGTCGCTCGCCTTGGCAACGGCATCCAGAATCGGCCGGAAGTAATCGCTTCGCGCCTCGCTGGTGTCGGATTGCCCGCATTGCTGGGCGCAGGCCGAAGCGGCGGCCGTCAGCTGCACCGATGCGGCCATCACGTTGGGCGCATACAGGATGTTGCCGAACGCCGTGTCCGGCTGGCTAAGCGTGAGGCGGACCGCGCTCAACGCCGGATCGTAATAGGCCTGGGGCGTGGTGGATGCGACCGCAGCGACAAGCTCCGTTTCGGGCAGAAGCGGACCGTCCGGGTCGGGTGTCGGATCATTGGGGGCAGTCTGAAAGAGATAGTGGGCAGGCGAGCCGGTCGCTATCGACCACCAGCCGGGATTGAACACGGTCAGCTCTGCCAGAAAGCTCTGATTGTCATATTGGCTGCCGGGCGGAACGGTGCGGCCATCGGCATCGACGACATAGGCCCTGTAATAGCCCTGGAAGCCGGTGGTGGTCACGGGAAGGCCGGACCAGCCGATCTCCATCTCGAAGCTGGTCATGCGCTTGGCGAAGAGCTCGGGGGCGGTGACATCGAACGTTGCGCCCTGCACCGGCGGCGATCCAAAGAGCGGAAAGGGCTGGCTCGTATCGACCGGTCCGCCTGGTGCCGCTGCCTCGATCTCCGTTAGGCCAACGACCTCGACATCGATCGACAGTGCCGACAGCATCATGCCGGAAAGCACCGCATAGGGGTAGACAATCACGCCCGACAACGGATCTTCGGGGGCTGCGCCCAGCGTCACTGGATCCTGCCGCAGGGCGGCGACCAATACGGGCTGGTCGCGTGCTACGCCATCAGCGGGCGCCGCATCCGCCAAGGTCGGTTCGGTCCCGAGCGCAACGAAGGGATCGGCATCGCCGTCGAGCACGAACGTCAGTCCGAAGAACCCATAGCTGTCGGTGATCGGAGTTACCGAATACCCGCCCTCGATCTCGACCCAGCCGCCCGCCGACGAATAGCGCAGCGCGAATGCTGCCTCGATCAGCGTCGTGAAGACCGTATCGGCCGCAACCCCGCCCGCCGCGGTGCCGATCGCCTCGCAGCTGTCCCACACCTTGGCCAGGCTGTCGTCGGTAAGCGCCAGGCCGATGGTGATCGCGCGCGTGCCGCCGGCGAGCATGAGCGTGGGGCTCGCGACGGCGAACCCGAGCGAAGCGGTGATCGTGGTCAGTACGCCGCTGACGCCGACTTCGGTCGCGCCGAACAGTGGAAAGGGTGAAGCGATCGCCGGTGCCTTCTCCGACAGTGCTACTGTACCGCTCAGGATCTGGGCCGGGATGGGCGGTTTGCCTTGCTCGATCGTCTCGCTCGTCATGCGAAGCGTGCGCAGCGTTGCGACGGATGCAATATCCACCGAAAGCGCGGTATCGAGTGCATAGGCAATGCTCTCGCCATGGCCATCGGTGCCGGCGAGGAAACGTGTGCCTCGCGGCAACTCGACCTGCGTCTCCCCCTTGGCCGGGGTGAAAGTCAGGCAGAGGGTATCAGGCGTGCCACTGCGGCTTGTCTGGCGTAGCACCTCGCGTTGATAGAAGTCGATGAGCCGCGTGGGAAAGCGATTGATCGATGCCTGAGCATGGCCGAATAGCCTCGCAAAGGCATCATACAGGCCCGATTGCGGGGGGTGGTTACGGTCGTTGAAGGACGCGTCTAGCGCCGCCAGCGTCGCCTCGCGCGCCTGATCGAGCGCAGTCAGCAATGCTGTGACGATGGCGTCGAGATGCTCGACGAACGCCTCCAGCCAATCGCCATGACCAAGGCCCGGCGCTCGCTCCGGCGCGTAGCCGCCAAGCAGCAGCCGGAGACGGCGCGCGGGCCCGGCAAGAAGGTCGCGGCGCTCTGTGCCCATGAGGTCGGTCAGCAGCTGATCGAAACTTCCGCCGCCCGCCTGTCCGAGCGTCAGGATGCGCGCCAGCCGCTGGATCACCCGCGCTGCAAGCTGTGTGCGCTCGATCCGCGCTTCGATGCTGTTCACCTCGCGCAGCGCGACGATAACCTGATCGAAATCCGTCTGGATGCTCGCGAGATCGAGGCTGGCGCGCAATGCGAGCGCGATGCTCGGATCGGCCTCGAAGAAGACCGACCAGTCTCCATCGGGGGTGTTGGTCAAGTCGTAGAAACGGATCAGCTTGCCATAGTCACCTGCGAAGGCGAGCAGCGTGGAGAGACTCCGGCCGTCCACCTCGACCCGGCGGGGCGACGGCGCCGCGCGTGCGCGATCCGCTTGGCTGGGAGCCTGGTTGAGCGCGAGCAGATCGTCGGGCGCGGTCACCGTCGATCACCTACATCGCCGGTGGCGCGAGCGTGGCTTCGTTCAGGTAGAACGGATAGACCAGATTGCTGCGCGCATTGGTCTGGCGGACGACGTAATCGATCGAGATCGCCACTTCGCCCGATACGGGATCAACTGGCGTGACCTCCACCCGCGTAACGTCGATCCGCGGTTCCCAATCCAGAATGGCCTTGAGGACCAGCGACCGGATGTCGTTGATCAACGTCTGGGTGAGCGCGTCGAACACCTTCAGGCGAAGGTTGGTGCCATAGGTGGCAGCCATGACTCGCTCGCCCAGGTTGGTCGAGAACAGCACCCACAGACATTGCCTGATGTTGGCGTCCCCGCTCGACATGATCACCGTGGCCGGCGCTCGGTGCGGATCGAACGTCGGCGGAAAGCTCCAGCCGGTGCCCAGGAAAGCGGTCGAGGTGTCGATCTCGTCGGCCACCGCCTATCCCCCGATCAACACGGTCGGCAGGCCGAGCGTGATCGTGCCGCCATGCGCCGTGCTGTCGCCCATCCGCGCTGCAGGGCGTCCACCGATCTGTACGGTCGCCGAGCCCTTGATGATCGAATCGGGCGGGCCGACGCACACGCACAAATCGCCGAGACACGCTGCAGGCATGCCGCCGATCAGCACATTCGGCATGCCGGGTCCGGTGATCGGACCACCTACATGCGGTATCGGCGGTACGCCGGGCGTCACCATCGGGCAGGCATGGAAGTCGGTCACGCGCGCGGCGGGGGGCATCGAAGCGGCTCCTGCGAACGGGTCAATTGATTTTCACCATGCCGCCCTGGACGGTGACCATGCCGCTGGACACGAGCTTGGCCTCGGCCGATCCCTGAGCCGCAAAACTGGTATCGGCATTGGCCTTGATCGTGAGGCCGGCGATATCGACGCCTGCGGTGCCCTTGATCGAGACCTTGCCCTGGGCGGTGATCGCCACATCGGTCTTGGCATTGAGCGTCAACTTGGCGGTGCTGTCGATGGTGACGCCGCTGCTCGCCATCGTGACGGTGCTGCCGGCCTTGTCCTTGATCACGACCTGCCCGGCCTTGTCGTCGAGGCGGATGCTCTGCTTGTTGGGGGTGGATATCTCGATGATCTTCTCTTCCTCGAAGAAATCGATCCGCAGCTGGGATTTTGTGACGATCGTCTTCTGGTTGTTCTTGGCGTCCGGTGTCACCGGCGGCGGGTTCTTCTTGCTGTAGAGGCTGCCGAGGATCACCGCGAACCGCGGATCGCCGTCCATGAACGCGACCACCACCTCGTCCCCGATCTCGGGATAGAATTCCGCACCGAACTGGTTCGATGCGTAGAAGCTTCCGAGCCGTGCCCAGACGCCAAGGGTGCCTGCCTGAAGCAACGGCAACTGGACTTGGACACGAAACTCCCCGTCCGGATCGCCGTCGGTCTTGAGCACGACGCCGGTCTGCAAATTGGAGATGGGCGGCAGCAAGCCTGCGGCACCGGGCGCCGAGACATCGGGCGCGGTCGCCGCGAACCATTGAGGAGCCAGCCCGATCTCGACATGCGTCATCCATGTCCCGCCGGCCACGCGATGGTGAATGCCGGAGACATAGGCGGTGCCGTTGAACCTGCCGCCCAGCCCCTCGAGCTCGACGGTGCAGCCGGGCTTGGGAAGCGGGCTACCCTGAAAACGGATTTCGCCGCGGATCTTGGCGAGCCGGGCCTTGAGCAGCTCGGCAGAGGACCAGTCGGTGAGATCCGCCTGTTGGAGCGTGCCGGCGGTCTGCTGCGGATATTGCGCGATGCCAAAGACCTGAGCGAGCTGGTCCGACGACAGATTGCCCAGATCGTTCTCGCTCGCGCTCGCCCGGCTGGATACTGCCAGCTTCTGGGTCGCCGGATCCCATGCGGTACTCTGGATCGCGTCCGCGGTATATTGGGTCGAAGCGTCCATCGCCGCCCGGAAATCCAGGATCGAGTCCCCATAGCCGAGCGTCAGCACCGGTGGACTGCTCATGTCCGGTGGCGCCACGGTCACCTTGCCGTCGGTGACGATCACAACCATGCTGTTGAGCTGGGCGCGGATCAGCATCAGATCCCAATCGCTGGCATAATATTGCACGATCGATGGCTGGACGGGAGAGGTTGCGGTAACCTCTGCCGTGAGCCCGGCTTCGCCGATCAGCTTCTTGATGACGTCGCTGTCGCTCATCTTCTCGAAGATCGCGTTCTTGCGTGCGAGCGTCATCGCCATAGCCTTGTCGGTGGCTTCCACGATCAGGCGCGACGGGCCGTCCTGCGTCACCTCCAGCCCCTGACGATAGATCAGACCCGAAAAGACCTCGACTTCCTCCTGATCATATCCCAGCGCGATCGTCACTGCCTTGCCGGGGATGAGCTGATCGGTCTCGCTGATCGGGAAGGTCGCTTCCGACGGGCTGCCGTCGGAGATGACGATCCGCGCCTGGGGGAGCTTGTTGACCCCGGTCCAGATATCGATCGACACGACCTGGTAGGCGTGATCGAGTTCACTGCCATTCGCGACGATCTTGACCGCGATCAGCGCGCCGGCGGTCTGGTTCGGCGACGGCGCGGTCATGCCGCGGCCTCCGCCCGGGTCATCGGCGGGAACACCAATTGCATGCCCGGGTGCAACTGGCGGAACCCGTTCAGCCCGTTGAACGCGGCGACACGCAGATAATAGGTGCTGGAGCCGTAGATGCGGTGACAGAGCGCAGGAAGCGTGTCGCCCGCCATCACCGTCACCAGATGACTCATATCCGGCGACTCCATGTTGGCTTCCGCCGCGAGCTGCTTCTCGCTGGCATAGGACAGGAAAGTGGTGGACACCTTGGCGCGGATCGGCGTGCCATCCGGCTTGAATAGAGTGTAGTTGATCTTGAGCCTGCTCAGCACGCACTGGAACTGCAACTGCGCCCAGGAAAGCTTGAGATAGTTCGGCCGATGGATGACCCCGTTCACCGTCGCCACCAGCTTGACGAACGTGTCGATCAGCCCCGCGACCCCGTCGCTCGGCAGCGGCATTCCCGGGATCGGCGGCGGGATCACGCCGGTCGCGTCGAACACAAGGTCGAAGGTGATGACCTCCTGCCCGACCCGATCATATTCGGGTGAGGCGCCGGGGCTGCCGGGGGCTTGGCGGTCGGCGTAGGCGATCGAGTAGTCGTGTGTGTAGCTGGCGGGGTTGATCCAGACGGTGAAGGGATCGCCGGTCTGGCTGTTATACTGCGCATCCGAATAGGCGGTGATCACCAGATGCTCGAGGCTGCCCGAGGTCATCTCAGCGCCGCTCCATCAGGTGGAGCGTGGCCAGCACGTTGCGAACGCACTCCTGCACCAGCGCATCGCGTTGCGCGTCGGTCAGCCCGGCCGGCGATGGGTCGCCACCACCGGGTGTCGCCAACTCCTTCGGCCCTGCGGCTTCGCCGATAGCCATCCGGATGCCGATCTCGCTGATGTGAAACGCCACGACGCCTGCCTTCCCCTAATAGCCGATGAGTGCCGAGACCGCCGGCACCATGGTCACCGCTTCGTTCATCGGCATGCGCGTCACGGTCGCGTACGAGAATTCGAGTACTTCGGTCAGATACTGGCTCTTCATCGAGTCGAACGGACCGGTGACCCAGCGGACCGGCCATGCCCGGTCGAAGCGCCACGCCACCAGCGGGAAACGCTCCGGACCGAGCAGCATGACGACCAGCGTCTGTGTCAGGATCGGCTGATTGAGCGTCGCGCCGACGGTCTGCGCCGCCCATTCCGACAGGAAGGACGGCTCGGTGACATAGCCGCGCTTCAGCACCAGATTCGGAGACTTGGTGACGCCGGGAAGCTGGTGCGCGTAACGGTTCTCGCCGCCCTCCCTGACCGTCTCGATCTCGATCTTCGCCTCGACCCCCGATACTTCCTGGAAGCTGGCATCGGCACCGCTCAACAACTGCAAGGCGGTGCCGCTCCCCGCCACCGTCACCGTGAACGAGAACGCCGGTGGCGGGGTATAGCCGTTCGCGGTCACTAGGGTGCCGAAATGACCATTGTCTCGAAGGTCAGATCGAGACTCTCGACCGCGACCTCATTGCCTTCGGATTTGAGGTCGGTGCCGGTGACCTTGATCGGAAAGGCGTTGTTGAGCGTCCACACCATCTTGGGCGCGGCAGTCTCGTCGAGCAGGCTGACCACCACCGTCTGGCGCGCGATCGTGTTGAGCTTGATCTGGTTGAACCAGTCCCACAGCGTCGTGTCGTTGATGAAGATGCCCTTGCGCAGCGTGACGTTCCCGACCTTGCCGAGCCCGGGCATCTTGATCGGATAGAAGCTGGGACTGTCGCCGTGGCGATATTCGATCGGCGTATTCTCGGTGCTGAGCCCGGTCACTTCCTGGAAGCTGACCGTACCGGTGGGAAAGCCCGCGACCGAGAAATAGAATTTCGGAAGCGGCCATACAGCGTCTTCTACTTCGCCTGCCATCATGCGCTCCTGTCATTGAGAATCGTTGGAGAAATGCGTGCGATCGCGACGGCCGCGATCAGACACCCTGCATCGTCTGGGTGAAGGTCAGCTCGATGAATTCGGCCGGGTGGATCATCTGAACGGTGACGTTGACGATCATGTAGCCGTTGAGCACGTCGAGCCCGCTCATCGTCGTCGGCACGCCGCATTTGACGGTGAAGGCATCGCTGGCCTTGTCGCCCATCAGACCGCCCGCCTGCCACAGCTGCGTCAGGAAGTTGGAGATCGTCGCGACGACGGTCGCCCAGGTGCCGCCGTCATTGGGGGCGAAGACGAACTGGTTGAGCGCCTGTTTGATCGACTGCTCGATATACACCAGCGTCCGGCGGACCTGGATGTAGCGATAGTCCATGCTGTTGCCGTCCAGCGTCCGGGCGCCCCAGACCACGGTGCCGCGGTTGACCATCGATCGCAGGATGTCGATCGCATTGCCGTTGAGCGGCACGTTGAAGTCACCCTGTTGCTCGTCGCTGAGCGGCACTTTCGGTTCGATGATCTCGTTCAGGGCAAAATTGGCCGGTGCGTTCCAAACCCCGCGCTGCGCGTCGTTGAGCGCCCAGATTCCCGCCATGACGCCGCTCGGCGGCACCACGTTGAGCTTGTCGGCCAGGATTTGCTGGATGTTGCTGAGCAGCGGTACTGCGTTGAGCAGATACTGGTCGAGCGACGTGATCTGTTCGGGCGTGGGGTTCGCGGGCAGAGTGAACAGGTCGCTGGCCAGCGAAACCATCAGCGTATCCGGCGCGGTGCCGACCGTGCCGGTGGCGTCGGCCGGCTTGGTGCTGGGCGTCGGCGTCGTCGTGCCCACGACCGGGAAGGCCGCGGCGATATGCGCGGCGACGTCCAGGAACTTGTCGGTATAATTGACCGTGCCGTCTTCCGTAGGAGACGGATAGAGCGCCAGTGCCTGGGTCGTCAGAAGGTTGTTCATCAGATTGGCGCTGTCGGCCAGATTGGCATAGGTCACGTCGGACTTGGACAGCAGCGACGATTCAAGCGCCGGGCCATAGCAGGTACCGTAGCTGAAGAAGGGCGACGCCGCTGAGATCAAATTGTAGAATTCCTGGGCCTGCACCTTCATCGTCGGATAGGTCCAGTTCTCG
>CAYOXO010000136.1:0-12074 GCA_964407945.1 uncultured Stakelama sp. | reverse complement strand
GTCCCATCGGGATCTTCGAGAGCATGAAGTCGATATGCGCCTGAGTCATCTGGTCGAAGATCGCGGTCTTCACCGCCGCGGGGGTCACCGCGTTGACGGTGATATTGTCCTTGGCCAGCTCCTTGCCGAGCGACTTGGTCAGGCCGATCACGCCCGCCTTCGACGTCGAGTATGCGCTGGCGTTGGGGTTGCCTTCCTTGCCCGCAACCGACGCGATGTTGACGATGCGGCCATAGCCGTTCGCCTTCATGTGCGGGATCACCGCCTTGTCGCAGAAGAAGGTGCCGTTGAGGTTGATCGCGATCACCTGCTGCCAGGCGTCGGACGGATAGGCTTCCAGCGTGGTGTTCGGCCCGGTGATCCCGGCCGAAACGACGAGGATGTCGAGCCGGCCGAGCTTGGCGGCGACATCCGCCGCCGCCGCGATCACCTGTACCTCGTCCGACTGATCGACCTTGGCGGTGTGTGCCGCGAAGTCGCAGCCCGCCAGCGCATCGTCCGAAATGTCCCACACGCTCACCTGCGCACCCTCGGCCGCCATCCGCTCGGCAGCAGCGCGGCCGATGCCCGCGGCACCGCCGGTGATCACCGCGACACGGCCGGCGAAGCGGCCCGCGAACTCGCCGCTCACTTGGCAGGGGTCCAGGCGACGAAGTCCTGGCGCTGCTCGCCGAGCTTCTCGATGCCCAGCTCGACCACGTCGCCGGCCTTGAGATACCAGGGCTCGGGCTTCTGGCCGAGGCCGACGCCCGGCGGGGTGCCGGTGGTGATGACGTCGCCCGGCAGCAGCGTCATGATCTGCGACACGTACGACACGATCTGTTCGACGCTGAAGATCATCGTCTTCGTATTGCCGTCCTGAACCTTCTTGCCGTTGACCGACAGCCACATCGACAGATTCTGCGGATCGCCGACCTCGTCCGCGGTGACCATCCATGGGCCGATCGGGCCAAAGGTCGGGAAGCCCTTGCCCTTGTCCCAGGTCATGCCGCGCTCGGCCTGCCAGTGGCGCTCGGACACGTCGTTGACCACGCAATAGCCCGCGACATGGCTCAGCGCGTCGGCTTCGGACACGTTATGCGCGGCGGTGCCGATGACGATGCCGAGCTCGACTTCCCAGTCGGTCTTCTTGCTGTCCTTGGGGATCGTGACGGGGTCGTTCGGCCCCTGGATGCAACTCACCCATTTGTTGAACACCACCGGCTCCTCGGGGATCGGCAGGTTCGATTCGGCGGCGTGATCGGCATAGTTGAGGCCGATCGCGACGAACTGGCGCGTGCCGGTGACGCAGGGGCCATAGCGCACCTCGCCCTCGACCAGCTTGAGGGTTGTCGGATCGACACCCGCAAGCTTCGCCAGCGTCTCCTTCGACAGCGTCTGCGCGTCGATATCCGCGACATAGTTGGACAGGTCGCGGATGCGGCCATCGGCGTCGATCAGGCCGGGCTTCTCGGCGCCGGGAGCGCCATAACGGCAGAGCTTCATGGGTCTTCCTTCGGTCTTGCAAGTCAATCGTTGGGATAGGGGCGATGCAGCGCGATGTCGCGGTTGAGCTGGACGCCGAAGCCGGGCTTGTCGAGCTCGCTCGCGCGGATGCGGCCGTTGACCGGCACCGGCTCGCCTAGCAGCTGCGGCGCAAACATCGGCACCACCTCGGTCGGCCCCGGATGCATCATCAGGAACTCGGCGAAGGGCGAGTTGTGGCGCGTCACCACGAAGTGATAGCTGTAGACCGACGATCCGTGCGGGACCATCAGCACGCCCTTCTTGTCGGCGTCGTCGGCGATCTTGATCAGCTCGGTCACGCCGCCGCACCAGCCCACATCGGGCTGGATGATGTCGCAGCACTCCATCTCGAGCAGCATCTTGAAGCCCCAGCGGGTCGATTCGTGCTCGCCGGTCGTGACGAGCAGGCCATCGGGCGCGTTCTTCTTGAGCTGCGCATAGCCCCAATAATCGTCGGGCGAGAGCGCTTCCTCGATCCATTTGAGGCCGCACTCGGTCCACGCGCGGCGCGCGAGGCGGGTGGCATAGTCGATGTCGAGCGCCATCCAGCAATCATACATCAGCCAGAAATCGTCGCCGCACTTCGCACGCATGTCGGCGAGCAAAGCGAGGTTCTTGTCCATTCCCTCCTCGCCCTCGGCCGGGCCGTGATGGAGCGGAAGCTTGCCGCCGATAAAGCCCATTTCCTTGGCCAGGTCGGGCCGCGCGCCGGTGGCGTAGAATTGCATCTCATCGCGCACCGCGCCGCCGAGCAGGTGATAGACCGGCTCCTGCCGCAGCTTGCCGATCAGGTCCCAGATGGCGAGGTCAACGCCCGAAATGGCGTTCACGACCAGCCCCTTGCGCCCATAATATTGGGTCGAAAAGTACATCTGATCCCAGATCGTCTCATAGTCCGACGGGTCGCGCCCGATCAGGAAACGCGAGAGATGCTTCTCGACGATGAAGCAGGCGGGTTCGCCGCCGGTGGTGACGGCAAAGCCGATCGTGCCGTCCTCGGCCTCCAGCTCGACCACCAAGGTGCCGAGCACGTTGATGCCGAAGCTCTGGCGGCTCTGGCGATACTCGGGATATTTCGACATCGGCGTCGCGATATGATCGTCGATCCAGTGGCCGGCGCCTTGATCGTGATAGTCGGCGCCGCCGCCGCGCACCGTATAGGCGCGAACATATTTGATCTTCGGAAGACCCACGAATTTCCCTTCGCTCATCGTGCGGCACCATCCAGCACCAGCACCCAGTCATTGCCCGCCGCGGTCTCGCCCGGCGGATCAAAACGCTGCACGCCGCGGTTGGCGAAACTGCCAGCCGGCGTGAACTTGCCGTCGCGCGGCGAATACCATTGCGCCTTGACCCGGCTCCCCGCGATCGCGCCCAGCTTCAGCGTGAAGGGGCGGCCGGTATAGGTGTAGGCGAGGACATAGCCCCGCCCCCGGCTCGCCAGCACGCGGTCGTAGCGCGCGCCATTGTCGGCGATCATCGCCTGGTCGGGCACGCGTTCCAGCATCGGACGCGATTCGATGAGGGTGCGCAGGTGGCGCATCTGGTCGGCGCCCGGTGCGCCCGGGGCGGTCAGCGCCCTGTCCCAGTGCAGGGTTGGTTCGAAATTGGCGTCCTTCGACCCCGCCACGAACATCTGCATGACGTTGTTCTCGCCATAGGTGTGGCCGAACGCGCCAGCCATCACGCCCCACCAGGCATAGCGGCGCACATCGGCCGCCTGCCAGCGCGGCTGGTTCGGCTCGTGCAGGCCATGCGGGATATTCTCGTAGCTCGGCTCGCCGTCGATCGTCGGCTTGGGCGGCGTGCGCGCCAGGTCCTGCTCGACATAGCGCCAATTGTCTTCGCCGATCGCGTTCGCCCCCTCCTGCGCGTAGCTGCGATGGCCAGACTGGAACATGTTGAAGTCCAGCCAGGGCGCCTGATGCCATTGCCAAGACGAGGTCGTCCGCCCGATCGGATGGAAGGTCATCAGCTGCTTCGGGGCGATCGCCTTGATCGTGGTGCCGAGTTTGTCCCACACCGCCGCGCGCATCTCCGAGCGCGTGTCACCGCCGTTGAGCCAGATGACGTTGGGCGCCTTGCCATAGCGTTCGGCGATGAAGCGGCCATAGGCCTCGACATTCTTCTCGTTGAGCTGGCGCTCCATCGCGAGGTCGCCCCATGCCGGCACCATCGCGATATAGATGCCGTGCGCCGCCGCGCGCTCGACCACCCAATCGAGATGATCCCAATAGTCGTACTCGCCCGCCTTGGCAGGATCCTTGCCCGGCGTTGTCCGCGGCTGCCCCGGATCACCGTCCATGAGCGCAGGCGCGTCGTAGCGGTTGGTCATCTTGTTGGTGTGCAGCACCATCACCTGGACGACATTGAAGCCCTGGCGCTGGCGAGTGCTCAGATAATGCTCGGTCTCTTCGCGGTTGAGGCGGCTGAGCAGCAGCCAGGCGGTGTCGCCCAGCCAGAAGAAGGGCTTGCCGCCCGCCTCGAGATAGCGGTGATTGGCCGAGACGCTGAGCGGGGGCGTCTGCGCGGCGACGGGCGCCGCCATCAGCGCCGCAATACCGGCCAGCCAAAGTCTCGAAACCATCCCCACGCTCTCCCAGCGCTCGCCGCAAACGTGGCGAACATCGTCCACACGGGACTCATCGCCCGATCGGTACATTTTAAATATAATAGTATTATTTGGTCAAGCGTCTCGATGCGCGAAAACGGCCGGCGCGGGGCCGCCGGTTGCCCAGTCGAGCAGTTCGATCGTGTGGACGACAGGGTAGTTAGCGTGGCGGGCGATCTGCATCGCGCAGCCGACATTGCCGGTGGCGATCACGTCCGCCTGCAAGCGTGCGAGATTGGATGCCTTTCGCGCGCCGAGCTGGCCCGCAATGTCGGGCTGGAGAATATTGTAGGTGCCCGCCGACCCGCAGCAGAGATGCGCTTCGGCAGGCGTGCGCACGGTGTAGCCGGCGGCGGCGAGCAGCCGTTTGGGCGCATCGGTCACCTTCTGCCCATGCTGAAGCGAGCAGGCGGCGTGATAGGCGACGGTGAGGCCGCGGCCGTCGCCTGGGGGCAAGTCGATTTCAGCGAGCAGCTCGGAAACGTCCTTCGCCAGCGCCGAGACTCGCGCGGCCCTGTCGGCATAGGCGGGGTCGTTGCGGAGCATGAAGCCATAGTCCTTGATCGTGGTGCCGCAGCCCGATGCGGTCACCACGATCGCCGCGAGCCCATCGCCCTCGATCTCGCGCATCCACGCATCGACATTGCGCCGTGCCGCGTCGAGCCCATCGGTCTCGCGGCCCATATGATGGACGAGCGCGCCGCAGCAGCCCTCGCCGGCGGCAAACGCCACGTCATAGCCGGCACGGTTGAGCAGGCGGATCGCGGCGGCGCGATATTCGGGTTTGAGCACGGGTTCCGCGCAGCCCTGAAGCAGTGCGATGCGGCCCTTGGCGCCGGACACGATCGCGTTCGTCGCCTCGACCCGTGAAGGCACGTGTTTCGGCGCCATCGCCAGCATCGCCGCCAGCGGCTTCACCCCGGCGATCAATGGCGCGAAGGGGCGGCCAAGTCTCGCCAGCCTCAGTGCCGCGCGGAAACGGCCGGGATAGGGCAGCACCGCCGCCAGCAGCCGTCGCACCGCGCGCTCGTGCCAAGGCCGCCGGTAATTCTCATGGATGTACGCCCGCGCGTGATCGACGAGGTGCATATAGTTCACGCCCGAGGGGCAGGTCGTCATGCACGAGAGGCAGGAGAGGCAGCGGTCGATATGCTTGACCGTCTCCGGCCCCGGCTTGCGCTGGTTCTCCAGCATGTCCTTGATCAGATAGATGCGTCCACGCGGGCTATCGAGCTCGTCGCCGAGCAGCGCATAGGTCGGGCAGGTCGCGGTGCAGAAGCCGCAATGCACGCACTTGCGGATCACACCCTCGGACGACGCCATCGCCGGGTCGCCAAGCTGATCGGAGGTGAAGCGGGTCTGCATCTAGAAGCGCCCCGTTTCGAACACGCCGTTCGGATCGAAGGCGCGGCGGACGCGCGCCTCGATCGCCGCCAGAGCCGGAGGCTGCGGGTGCAGTGTCGGAACGGCATGGCGCATCGCTTCGCTGGCGCGAACCAGCGTGGCATGGCCACCCGCCGCCTCAGCCGCCGCGCGGATCGTCACGGGATCGGCCGCGCTTGCCAGCCAAACCAGGCCTCCAGCCCAGTCGAGCAGCCACTCCGCACCCGGTAACGCAGCGATCACACCGGGTGCCTTGCCAGGGGCGACGATCAATCGCCAGAGCGGCCATTCGCGCGGCAGCGGCGCGGCATCGCGCACCGCGAGCCACAGCGCGTCGCCATCCTCGACCGCTTCGAATTCGGGCAGCATCGCCGCCCGCGCCGCGACCGACTCCGCAAAGCCGTCGAGGCGCAGCGCGGTCACCGCCTCTCCCCGCCAGTCGCGCAGATGGGCAGCGGCGGTGACCTCCGCCGCCGATCCCAGCGCGTGCGCCATTGCCGCGACCGCCCCGGCCGGATCGAGACCGCGCACGACCAAAGTCTGCCGGATGCGCGGCGCGGGCAGCACCTTCAGCGTCAGTTCGGTCAGCGCCGCAAGCCGCCCCCAGCTTCCCGCCATCAGCTTGGGCAGGTCGTAGCCAGTGACGTTCTTGACCACCTTCGCCCCCGCGACGAATTTCTCGCCGCGGCCGGACACCGCAGTGAAGCCAAGCAAATGATCGCGCGCGCCGCCACGCGACAGCCGCGCGGAGCCCGCGACACCAGCGGCAATGATGCCGCCAATGGTCGCGCCGCCATTATTTCCGAGCATCGCGGCGTGATCGAACGGGTCGAAGGCGAGCATCTGGCCTTCGCTGGCGACCAGCGCCTCGATCTGCGCGAGCGGCGTGCCCGCGCGGACAGTCAGGACGAGTTCGGGCGGGTCATAGTCGATCACGCCGGCGAAGCTGCGCATGTCGACGATCTGCGCATCGCATGGCGCGCCGATCGCGTCCTTGGTGCCGCCGCCGCGCACGCGGAGTTTGGTGGCGGTGGAAACGATTTCGCACAGCTCTTCGATGCTGGAGGGCCGGATCATCGTTCGCCTCCACCGTCACCCCGGCCCTGTGCCGGGGTCCACCGGGAGGCCGGCATGAAGCAAGAGGCGCCAGCGCATCGGACGGGGAGCCGTGGACCCCGGCACAAGGCCGGGGTGACCGTGGGGGCCGGGGTGACGGTGGGAGTGGTGGTGAGCGCTGGTGCCATCAGAAGCGCGGGAGTTTGGGAAACGGCACTTGCCCGCGATGGACGTGCATGCGGCCGAGTTCGGCGCAGCGGTGCAGCTCTGGGAACATCTTGCCGGGGTTGAGCAGCAGTTCGGGGTCGAACGCGCATTTGACGCGCTGCTGCTGGGCAAGGTCCTCCTTCGAGAACATCGTCGGCATCAGGTCGCGCTTCTCGACCCCCACGCCATGCTCGCCGGTCAGCACGCCGCCGACCTCGACGCAGAGCCTGAGGATATCCGCGCCGAACGCCTCGGCGCGCTCGAGCTGGCCGGGCTGGTTGGCGTCATACATGATGAGGGGATGGAGATTGCCGTCCCCGGCGTGAAAGACGTTGATGACGCCAAGCCCATAATCTTCCGACAGCGCCTTCATCCGCGCCAGCACTTCCGGAAGGCGGCGGCGCGGAATGGTGCCGTCCATGCAATAATAGTCGGGGGAAAGCCGCCCCGCTGCGGGGAAGGCCGCCTTGCGCCCGGCCCAGAAGGCGATGCGCTCGGCTTCGTCGGCCGAGGCGCGGACCGACACCGCGCCATTGGCACGGGCGATGCGCTCGACCTCGCCGGTCAGATGACCGCATTCCGCAGACGGGCCGTCCAGCTCGACGATCAGCAACGCCTCGACATCGAGCGGATAGCCGACCTGGACAAAGGCTTCGGCCGCGTGGACGGCGGCGCGGTCCATCATCTCCATGCCGGCGGGAATGATCCCGGCGGCGATCACCTCTGCCACGCACTGGCCCGCCCTCTCGACGCTGGGAAAGCCGATCAGCAGCGCCTTTGCGGTCTGCGGCCGCGGCAGGATGCGCACGGTGACTTCGGTGACCACGCCGAGCAGCCCTTCCGACCCGACGATCACACCGAGCAGGTCGAGCCCGGCCGGCTCCAGGCCGCGCCCGCCAAGGCGGACCACCTCGCCCTCGATCGTCACTAGCTCGACGCCCAGCACATTGTTCGTGGTGAGACCGTACTTCAGGCAGTGCACCCCGCCCGAATTCTCGGCGACATTGCCGCCGATCGTACAGGCGATCTGGCTCGACGGATCGGGGGCGTAGTAGAAACCCGCGTCTTCGACCGCGCGCGTGATGGCGAGGTTGGTGACGCCCGGCTGCACCACCGCCAGGCGATCTTCATAGTCGATGTCGAGGACGCGGTTGAACTTCGCCATGCCGAGCAGGATGCCGTCAGCGAGCGGCAATGCCCCGCCGGACAGCGAAGTACCCGCGCCGCGCGGCACGACCTTCACGCGGTTCGCGTGGCACCAGCGCAGCACCGCCGCGACCTGTTCGACCGTCTCGGGCAGCACCACCAGCAGCGGGATCTGCGCATAGGCCGTGAGCGCATCGGACTCGTACGGCCGCAGCGCCTCGATCTCGTCGATCACGCCCTCGCCCGGCACGATCCTGCGCATCGCCGCCACGATCTCCGCCCGCCGCGCCAGCGTCGCGGCATCGGGCGGAGGCATGACGAGCGACACGCCGCGATCCTATTGCAGGTTCACGAACGCGCCGCCGTCGACCAACAGCGCCGCGCCGGTGACATAGGCCGCCATGTCGGAGGCAAGGAAGACGATCGGGCCGGCCAGATCCTCGGATTCGCCCAAGCGCCCGAGCGGGATGCGGGCGGTCATGCGGTCGCGCTTGTCCTGATCGGCAAGGTCGTCCTTGTTGATCTCGGTCAGGATCGTGCCGGGCAGCACCGAATTGCAGCGGATGCCGTGACGCCCAAGCGCGATCGCGGCCGACTGCATCAGCGAATGCACCCCCGCCTTGGTCGGGGTGTAGTGCGTCTGATACTCGCCGCCGACGAGCGCCGAGATCGACGAGACCGCAACGATCGCGCCGCCTTCACCCTGTTTCACCATCTGGTTCGCCGCCGCCTGCACCATGTAGTAGGCGCCGTGGAGGTTGACGCGGAAGGTGCGATCGACCGTCTCCACCGGCATGTCGAGAAAGGCGTGGAACGGGCAGATGCCGGCGTTGGAGACCATCACGTCGACGCGGCCGAATGCCTCGACCGCCTTGCTGACGAAGTCGGTCGCGGTCTCGGGCAAAGCGACGTCGCCCTTCACCGCCAGGCCGCGCCGGCCCAGCGCCTCGATCTCGGCGACGCACGAGGCCGCCTTGTCGTCGGACGAGGCATAGTTGATCGCGACATTCGCGCCGTGCCGCGCGGCACCGATCGCGGCGGCGCGGCCGATCCCGGTCGATCCGCCGGTGACGAGCACGGTCTTGCCTTCGAGAAGCTTCATTTTACACCTTCAGCAAGGATCGAGCGATCTACGCTAGCGATCCGGTTGACCCCGGTCAGCGTCATCGCGACCTTCATTTCGCGCGCGATCAGCGCGAGCAGCTTGGTGACGCCCGCCTCGCCCTGTGCCGCGAGCGCATAGACCCAGGCGCGGCCGAGCAGCACACCGTCCGCGCCCAGCGCGAGCATCCGCACGACATCGAGCCCGGTGCGGATGCCGCCATCGGCCAGCACAGTGAGCTGGCCGCCCACCGCATCGGCGATCGGCGGGAGCGCCCGCGCACTCGACAGCACCCCGTCGAGCTGGCGCCCGCCATGGTTGGAGACGACGATGCCGTTCGCCCCGATCGCCGCCGCCTCACGCGCATCATCGGGATCGAGAATGCCCTTGATGATCAGCGGGCGATCCCATTCGGCGCGGATCCAGTCGAGATCCTTCCACTGGATCGACGGATCGAAATTCTTGCCAAGCCAGCCCATGTAATCGCTGAGCCCGCTGTCCTTGCCGAGCACCGGCGCCAGGTTGCCGAGCGTGTGCGGGCGACCCATCAGCCCGACGTCCCATGCCCAGCGCGGCTTGCCGATCGCCTGAAGGATCTGGCGCAGCCGTGCGTTGGGCCCGGCCATGCCCGAATGTTCGGAGCGGTAGCGCGCACCGGGGATCGGCATATCGACAGTGAACACCATCGCTTCCGCGCCCGCCGCCTTCGCCCGCGCGATCAGGTCGCGCATGAAGCCGCGGTCGCGGATCACATAGAGCTGGAACCAGAAAGGATCGGCCGCCTGCGCGACTTCCTCCAACGGACAGATCGAGACGGTGGAGAGGCAGGTCGGGATGCCCGCAGCCGCAGCCGCGCGCGCCGCCTGCACCTCGCCGCGGCGGGCGTACATGCCGCTGATCCCGACCGGGCCGAGCGCGACGGGCAGCGCCATTTTTCGACCGAACAGGGTCGTGCTGAGATCGACGTGCGCGACATCCTTGAGCACGCGCTGACGCAACGCGATCGAGGTGAGGTCGCTCACGTTCCGGCCCAGCGTCACCTCGTCATAGGCGCCACCCTCGGCATAATCGAACAGGAAGCGCGGCACGCGCCGCTTCGCCGCCCGTTCGAAATCATGGGACGAGGCGATGATCATGCGGCACCCTTTCCGGCGGCTGTCGGTGCGGGAGGGTATAGCATCAGAAGGAAGTGAACAGCGCTTCGCGGGCGAGGCGCAGCGCGGTGACCGCGTCGTGGCGATCCTGCGCGTCCTGCATCGCCGCGAAGTCGAGCTTGTCGAGCGCGCGCTCGATACCCTTCAGGAAACTGATCGCGCCATTGGCGACCGCCACCGAATCCTCACGGAACGGGAACTGGTCGAGCTGCCACACGCCCTCCCACTGGTTCTTGCGCAGCGTGTAGAAGAATTCGAACAGCTCGATCGGGTGGACCGATCCGGCCATCAGATCATCGTCCCAGCCGCGGAAATTATCGTTCACGTCCATGCCGAACAGGCGGCCGTGATCGATCGCGAGCTGCGCCGAATCCGCCGGGCTCTCGCCGCCATAGAGCGCATGGCCGAAGTCGAGCAGGATGCCCACGTTCGGCAGCCCCATCCGCTCGATGCCGAGCAACGTGCGCGACACGCTGTCATAGCTCATATGGCAGCGCGGCTCGCGCGGCTTGTACTCGATCACGAACTTCAGGTCGGGGTTCTGGCTGGCAAGCTCGCCAATCCCCTCGACGCTCTGCTGCCACAGCTTCCTGTGATCGACCTGGAAGGGATAGTCCCAGCCGTCCTGCCCGGGCCACAGCTTCACATAGTCGGCGCCGAAGCGGCGGACGACATTGGCGGCGTCGTTGCACATCGCGTTGGCGAGGCGGCGGATGCCCGGATCGGGATTGGTGAAGGCGCCCTTGGCGAACTGGCGCGTATAGATCTCCGGCGTGATGCCGATGACCGAGAGGTTGTTGCGCTTGAGCGCTGCCTCGACCGTGTCGAGCGACAGGCTGGGGTCGACAAAGGGATAGTTGATGTCGACCACCGACAGGTCGTCGACCTGCCCGGCGATGTCGATCATCTCGACCAGCGAGCGCGCCGGGCCATAGCCGTCGGTGGCATAGCGATCGACAAAGGTCGCGAAGTGCCAGATGCCGGCACCATATTTCTGATTGCTCACATGCGTGTTCCTTGTTGCAAGGATGTGCGGCGCCGCGCGCCGGAAGGGGTTCAGGCGACCAGGATCTCGACGCCCGCCGCCTCGATCGCGGCGCGGTCTTCGTCGCGGATACCGGCATCGGTCACGAGCATGTGCACCAGATCGATCCCGCCGAGCGCGGTGAAGGAGCGCAGCCCGATCTTGCTCGAATCGGCGACGAGGATGACCTTCTCCGCCGCCTCGATCATCGCGCGCTTGACGGGGATGTCGGACAGCGCGGGATAGGTGAGGCCAGCCTCGAGATCGATCGCCGCGGTCGCCAGGAACAGTTTCTGGACGAACAGGCCGCGGAAATAGTCGGCGCTGCGATCCCCCGAGAGCGACAGGGTCGGCGCCTTGAAATGGCCGCCGGTCATGTGGACCTCGAACCCCGGCTCGGCGCCGAGCATCAGCGCGATGTTGAGCGCGTTGGTGATCACGGTCATGTCGCGCCGCCCGGACAGCTGAGTCGCGACCTCGGTCGTGGTCGATCCCGAATCGAGGATGATCGTCTCGCCATCGCCGACCAGCGCGGCGGCGGCGCGGCCGATACGCTGCTTGGCGTCCATATTCTCATGATGCTGGAGCGCCATCGCGCGCACCTGCTGCGTCACCGACTTGAGGAACGCGCCGCCATGCTCGCGGACGATATGGCCGTCCGACTCGAGCTTCTCGAGATCCTGGCGGACGGTGACTTCGGACACGCCGAACGCCTCGGCCAGGCTGCGCACGCGCGCGCTGCCTTCTTCCTGAAGCCATTCGAGGATCTTGTTCCGGCGCGCCTCGCCGAGCATCCGCGCCCGCCGTTCGCCGCTCATGCGCGAGCCGCGACGCGAAAGGCGCGGCGGAATCGCGCGCGCCAGGTGAACGAAACCGACATCCCCG
>CAYOXO010000135.1:0-12116 GCA_964407945.1 uncultured Stakelama sp. | reverse complement strand
GGGCTGCTTCGCCCGCTCCCCCACCCGGCCACCCATGTCATACTACCGTTGGGTGGCCGGGTGGGGGAGCGGGCCGACACCGCAACTGCGCAAGAACCTGCGGCTTCACCGGTCATTTACTTGGCGGTGGAACACTCGGCTGCGCCGAGTCGCGGCCGCGGGGACCGCGACCGGAGGAGTAAGGATGATGGGGTTTCTGGCGATCGCCCTGTTCGTGATGCTGATGGCGTTCGGACGTAATTATTTCGGCTGGACCGACCCGAACGGGATGACGACGATGGCGCTGATCTGCGCCTTTGTATTCGGAGTCATCGCCGGCCTGAAGGCGAAGGGGTAGCGGCGGCGGAGTCGACCCACCTGTCCCCGCTGGTCCATCGCTGCCCGTCCCGGTTGTGCGGCGATTACCCCAGGCTGGGTGCGGGCAGGACGACGGTGCGGCCTTGCGCGTCGGTGACGGCGTAGGTGAAGCCCGGCATCAGCGCGAAGGCGCCGACGGCGCCGGTGCGGTCGATCGCGAGGAAGCCGACCTGCACGTCCTTGACCGCGTTGCCGCGCAGCCCGGCGATGTGGTGTACCGCCTCGCGGCATGCCGCCTGAGGTGACATGCCCGCACGCAAAGAAGCGACGACACGCGCCGTGCCGGCGATGCGGGTCACTTCCTCTCCCACCCCCGTTGCAGTGGCGGCGCCGACACCTGCCTCGACGAACAGGCCCGACCCGACCTGTGGGCTGTCGCCGACGCGGCCGCGCATCTTGAAGGCCATGCCCGAGGTGGTGCAGGCGCCGGCGAGATTGCCCGCCGCATCGCGGCCGAGGATGCCGATCGTGTCGTGGTCGAGCGCACCGCCGGGCGTGCGCCGGTTCTCGCTGTTGGCGACGGGCTGGTAGTGTGAAGTCTTGAGCCAGGCGCGCCATGCCGCTTCGGCCTCGGGCGTGAGCAGCCTGGTCCGCGGGAAGCCGTTGGCGAGCGCGAACTGGAGGGCACCTTCGCCGACCAGCAGGGTGTGCGGGGTCTTGTCCATCACCGCACGTGCCACCGATACGGCATGGACCACGTCCTCGAGCGCCGCGACCGCACCAACGCGACCGCGATGGTCCATGATCACGGCATCGAGCGTGACGCGCCCCTCACGGTCGGGATAGCCGCCATAGCCGACCGAATGGTTGGTGGGGTCGGCCTCGGGCACGCGCGCGCCTGCCTCGACAGCGTCGAGGATCGAGCCGCCCGCCGACAGCCTTGCGAACGCCGCCTGGTTGGCCGCGGCGCCGAAGTCCCAGGTCGATACGATCGTCGCCGGTGCGGCACTGGCGCCGGCCTGGGCGGCGGCGGGCGCGACACCAAGCGTGGCGGCAGCACCCAGCACCGTCCGGCGCGAGGGGCGGAAAGGCGGGGCGGGGTCGGTCATGTCGGAGGCGCCTTTCAGTGGCTGTCGATGATGTCCCGGAGCGCGCGGACGATATCCGGGTCCGTCGGGCGCGGAGCGGGGCCGAAGCCGAGCGCGGTCAAGCGCGGGGCGAGCGGTGTGGCCGCCCGGCTTGCCGAGCCGTGCAGGTCGTGGATTCCCGCGGCAAGAACCGCCGCGGCATTGTCCGGGCGCACCCCGGCACCGCCCATGATGCGGCAGCGGCCCGCGGCGCGCGCAACCATTCGGGCAAGCGTCCCTGTCCCCTGTGCGGCGCTCACCGCACCGCCGGAGGTCAGAATCCGGTCGAAGCCAAGGCGCACCGCGATATCGACCGCGGCGACGGGATCGTCGACCACGTCGATCGCGCGGTGCAGCGTCAGGCGGACGGTGGTGCTGCTCGCGCGCACCGCTTCGACCCAGTTCCGGAGCGCGACGCTGTCGAGTTGCCCGTCGCGGACCGCGCCGAATACCAGCCCGTCGACCCCCTGACCGATCAGCATGTGCGCTTCGGTCACGGCGAGCGCGAGCTCTTCCGGGGCATAGGTGAAATCGCCGCCTCGCGGGCGGACCATGGCATGGACCTTGACCCCGGCCGCGCGTGCACGGTCCAGCGCGGAACCGGCAAGGCCGGCCGAAGGGGTGAGCCCGCCGACGCCCAGCGCCGAACAAAGCTCGACGCGGTCGGCACCGCCGGCGATCGCGGCAGCGACCCCGGCCGTGTCTTCGACGCAGATCTCCAGCTCAACGCCGCTCATGCCGTTGTCCGCATGCGCTGCGACGGGACCGGCATGGCGTGAACGCTGTCCTTACTTGCCCCGCTTCTTGCGGTGGCTTTCAAGGTCCAGGACTGCCGAATCGGCGCCTTCGGGCAGCAGGCCGAGGCGGCGTGCGACTTCCTGATAGGCTTCGACTTCGCCGCCGAGATCGCGGCGGAACCGGTCCTTGTCGAGCTTCTCGCCGCTGACCATGTCCCACAGGCGGCAGCCGTCGGGGCTGATCTCGTCCGCCAGGATGATGCGGCTATAGTCGTTGTCGAAGATCCGCCCGAATTCGAGCTTGAAGTCGACCAGACGGATGCCGATCCCGGCGAACAGGCCCGACATGAAGTCGTTCACCCGGATCGCCATGTCGGCCATGTCGTGCAGCTCTTCCTGGCTGGCCCAGCCGAAGCACAGGATATGCTCGTCGGTGACCATCGGGTCGCCCAGCGCATCGTCCTTGAAATAATATTCGACGATGGTGCGCGGCAGCTGGGTGCCTTCCTCGATCCCCAGCTTCTTCGACAGCGATCCGGCGGCGACGTTGCGCACGACGACCTCGATCGGGACGATCTCGACCTGACGGATCAGCTGCTCGCGCATGTTGAGGCGGCGGATGAAGTGAGTCGGGATGCCGATATTGCCGAGCAGCGTGAAGATATGCTCGCTGATCCGGTTGTTGAGCACGCCCTTGCCGCTGATCGTGCCCTTTTTCTGGGCGTTGAACGCGGTCGCGTCGTCCTTGAAATACTGGATCAGCGTGCCGGGTTCGGGGCCCTCATAGAGGATCTTGGCCTTGCCCTCGTAGATCTGGCGGCGGCGTGCCATCGTATCTGCGGTCCTTCAGAAACACGGTGCCCCGGCGGCGCTTGGGTCGCGCGCGCCGGGGCTTGGAGCGCCGAGCCTATATCGAAAGGCGGCTCGGCGTGCAATCAATCGCTGGCCGTTGCGGCAGCGGCAGTTTCAACAGGTTTCGCGCGCCGGATGCGGGGACGCAGCCAGCGCCACACGAGCAGCCCGATCAGCAGCACCAGGGCAGGCGGGCCGAGCACAGCGATCGCGCCGAGCACGAAGGCGAGCGTGGCCTGCGCCGACGCCGCGAGCAGGTCGAGCGAGCTGGTCAGGGGCGCGCCGGGATCGAAGCCGCGCACCGCCCGGCCCGAGCGATAATCGAAGACCATCGGGGTGTTGGCGAGCGATTCGCGCTGTTCGCTGCTGCTGGTCTGCACCGCTTCGATCCGCTGGGCGATTTCGGCGCGCTGGCGCTGCAGCTCGGCCCGTTCGCTGGCGGGCAGATTGGTGCGGGCGAGTTCGCGGTCGATTCGGGCCAGCTCTTCCTGTGCTCGTGCGCGATCGGCGGCGAGGCGGGTGATCTCCGCCCCGGCATCGGTGCCGGTGATCTCGGCGTCGATCAGCGTGCCCTCGGCCTTCTGGATCGCGGCGATGCCGTCCTTGCCGAACTGGCGGGCGAGGGTGGGATCGAGCTTGAACGCCAGCATCG
This sequence comes from uncultured Stakelama sp., assembly GCA_964407945.1. GTDB lineage: Bacteria > Pseudomonadota > Alphaproteobacteria > Sphingomonadales > Sphingomonadaceae > Sphingomonas. The sequence continues at coordinate 8,451 of CAYOXO010000135.1, read as the reverse complement.
CCTCGACCCGGCCTTCGCCGAGCAGCTGGTAGCGCAGGCCGGTGATGCGGCATCGCGCGATGCCGAGCTTCTCGCACGCTGCGGCATGGTCCTCCTGTGCCGCAGAGATCCGCTCGGCCGGAAGCGAGAAGGCGTAGTGGTAGTTGAAGGCGACGCCGGGGGCCGCGGTGACGGCGACTCCGGCCGGTGCCTCAAGCGCGTCGGCCGCCACTTCCCGCGTCTGTTGTGACGTCGATCCGCTATCGCTCTGGGATGCCGGACCGCAGCCCGAAATCGCGAGTGCGAGAACCAGTAAAGCCGAACCCGATGTCCGTCGCATGCCGTTGCTCCTCTCCGGTGATGCTCAATTCATCGCTCACAGTGCACGACTCGTCGCGCAGTGATAGAACATCACATTAGAGGGTGCTCGGCAATGCCTCTTTTTCGCCACATTTCATCGATGACCCGTGGCTATGGATCGGCCACTGCATCGCCTGACCGGAAAGGGTCAGCCGATGCAGTAGGTTCGCTTACTTGCCTCCTCGCTCTGGTCGGGTGGCACCACGCGGCCGAGCATGCGCCGAACCACCCTGCCGACGCGCCTGAAGCCGCGGCTGATCATGTTGCTCACCACCTGATGATTGTCCGCCCAGACGGGGCTTGCATAGGGTTCGTACATGGTCTTGCTCCCGATGTTCGATGGCCTGTTCCCGCAAACGGAGATGGTGGATTTCGTTGCGAAGGACCAACAAAAGGATCGACTTGACCTATCATCACAGATTATAGATTGATCATGCGCCAGCTTCCCCCACTCGCCGCTGTCCGGGTTTTCGAGGCGGCCGCCCGGCGCGGCAATTTCACGCGCGCCGCCGAAGAGCTCGGCATGACGCAGGCAGCGGTCAGCAATCAGGTGAAGCTGCTCGAAGAGCGGCTGGGTATCGCCTTGTTCCGCAAGCATGGCCGGGGTGTCGTGCTGACGCCGATGGGGGAACGTATCGCACCGCAGGTGAGTGCGGCGCTGGACGGTCTCGCTGAAGCATTCGCCTCCGCCCGGGCCGAGGACGATTCGGTGATGACGATCTCGGCGCCCGGAACCTTCTCGACCAACTGGCTGGCGCGGCGGCTGGGCCGGTTTCAGGTCGCCCAGCCCGACCTTGCGGTGCGGGTGCTCGTCACCGATGCGATCATCGATCTTGCCAACAGCGATGCCGATGTCGCGATCCGCGGCGCGCACGGGCCCTGGCCGGGGCTGGTCTCGCATTTCCTGATGCGGATGCCGTTCACGGTGATGGCGAGCCCGGAGTTTCTGGCAGCGCATCCGCCGATCCGCACGCCTGCCGATCTGCTCGGTCTGCCGCGCGTGTCGCCCGACGACACTTGGTGGCCGCTGTGGTTCGAATCGGTGTTCGGCGACGCGGTGGTGGCGTCGCAACCGGGAGTCGACTTCCAGTCGCAGGTGCATATCGGCAACGCCGCGGTTGCCGGGCATGGCCTTGCGATGCTGTCCCCGCCGATGTGGCTGTCGACGATCGCCGAAGGGCGGCTGGTGCAGGTGCTGCCGGACATGGTCTATTACAAGAACAGCTTCTGGCTGGTCTATCCCGAGACCAAGCGCAACCTGCCCAAGATCCGGGCCTTTCGCGACTGGATGCTCGCCGATGTACGGGCGTCGCTGGGCGACGATCCCTATGGCGCGCTGGTGCCGCCGGATGAGTGACGGCAGCGCGTGACGCCCCCTCGCATGCGGCTTGCGGCCCTGCTATCGACCCTGGATGTCCACCGACCTTTCCGACCCGTTTGACCAGATCGTCGATGCCCCGTTCGATAGTGCGCTGAGCGAGCGCTACCTCGTCTACGCCATGTCGACGATCACCGCGCGCTCGCTTCCCGATGTGCGCGACGGGCTGAAGCCGGTGCATCGCCGCCTGTTATGGGCGATGCGGTTGCTGCGGCTCGATCCGAGCCAGGGCTACAAGAAGTGCGCGCGCGTCGTCGGCGACGTGATCGGTAAGTACCATCCGCATGGCGACCAGTCGGTCTATGACGCGATGGTTCGCCTCGCCCAGACCTTCGCGCTGCGCTACCCGCTGGTCGACGGGCAGGGCAATTTCGGTAACATCGACGGCGATAATGCCGCCGCCTATCGCTATACCGAGGCGCGGCTGACCCAGGTCGCGATCGATCTGATGGACGGGCTCGACGAGGACGCGGTCGAGTTCAAGCCGACCTATAATGGCGAAGAGAACGAGCCCGAGCTGTTCCCGGGGCTGTTCCCCAATCTGCTCGCCAACGGCGCCGCGGGCATCGCGGTGGGCATGGCGACGAGCATCCCGCCGCATAATGCCGCCGAGCTGATCGACGCCGCGATCCTGCTGATCGCCCAACCCGACGCGGACGACGCGCAGATCCTGGAGCTGGTGAAGGGGCCGGATTTCCCGACCGGCGGCATTGTCGTCGACAGCCCCGCCGCGATCCGCGAATCCTATGTCACGGGTCGGGGCGGGTTCCGCGTCCGCGCCAAATGGGCGCTGGAGGATCAGGGCCGGGGCACCTGGCAGATCGTCGTCACCGAAATCCCGTACGGCGTCCAGAAGGGCAAGCTGATCGAGCAGATCGCAAGCCTGATCAACGACAAGAAGCTGCCGATCCTGGCGGACGTCCGCGACGAATCCGATGCCGAGATCCGCATCGTGCTCGAACCGCGCGCGCGCACCGTCGATCCCGACACGCTGATCGAAAGCCTGTTCCGCCTCTCCGATCTCGAGACGCGCGTGCCGCTCAACCTCAATGTGCTCGATCACACGCGCACGCCGCGGGTGATGAGCCTGAAGCAGGCGCTGTCGGCCTGGGTCGATCACCAGTTCATCGTGCTGCGCCGCCGCTCCGAGCATCGCCTGAACAAGATCGCCGACCGGATGGAGCTGCTCGACGGCTATATCATCGCCTATTTGAACCTCGACCGGGTGATCCAGATCATCCGCACCGAGGACGAGCCCAAGCCGGTGATGATGGAGGAGTTCGGGCTGACCGACCGCCAGGCCGAGGCGATCCTCAACATGCGGCTGCGCGCGCTGCGCAAGCTCGAGGAAATGGAGCTGCGCAAGGAGCGCGAGGCACTGGCCAAGGAGCAGGCCGAGCTGGAAGCGCTGCTGGCGAGCGATGCGCGCCAGCGCACGCGGATGAAGCGCGACCTGACCAAGATCCGCGACCGCTATGGCCCGGAGACCGCGCTGGGCGCGCGCCGGACATTGGTGGCCGAAGCGGCGCCGGCGCGCGAAATCCCGCTCGAGGCGATGATCGAGCGGGAGCCGATCACGGTGATCCTGTCGCAGCGCGGCTGGATCCGCGCGATGAAGGGCCATGCCGAACTGGCGAGCGCCGAGACCGCCAAGTTCAAGGAAGGCGACGGGCCGTTCATCGCCTTCCACGCGCAGACGACCGACAAGCTGTTGCTCGCGGCGGAGAATGGACGATTCTACACGTTGGCGGCGGACAAGCTGCCCGGCGGCCGCGGCTTTGGCGAGCCGGTGCGGCTGATGATCGATCTGGACGGCAGCACCGGCATCGTCGGACTGCTCCCCGCGAGCGCGGCGACCAAGCTGATGGTCGCGGCGAGCGACGGGCGCGGCTTCCTGGTCAAGATCGAAGACGTGATCGCCGAGACGCGCAAGGGCAAGCAGGTGGTGACGCCGCGCACCGGCGCGGTGCTCAAGCTGGTCAAGCCGGTGAAGCCCGAGGACGATTACGTCGCGGCGATCGGCGACAACCGCAAATTGGTGGTGTTCCCGATGAGCGAGCTGGCCGAGCTGGCACGCGGGCAGGGCGTGCAGCTCCAGCGCTATCGCGATGGCGGGCTGAGCGATGCGATCACCTTCCGCTTCGCCGACGGTTTGAGCTGGCGCATGGGCGGCGAGCAGGGGCGCACGCGCAGCGAAACCGACCTTGCGCCATGGCGTGCGGCCCGCGGCGCTGCGGGTCGAATGCCGCCGAACGGCTTTCCCCGCGATAACCGCTTCTGAATCGGACGCTTTTGGCCGCGGCCTTTAGCGCCTCTTAACCAAATCGCGGTAGCGCTACACAGTGATGCTGCTGTCCCGCCGACGCAAGGACAAGTCCATTCGTCCCTCCATGCCGGTTGAGGGTGACGAGGCGCGCCTGCTCGGCCCGAGCGGCGCAGCACAGATTCTCAACATGCTCCCCATTCCGGCTGCAGTGGTCGAGTGGAAGGACGGCAGCTTCGCCTTCGAGACGGTCAACCGGCCCTTTCGCCTCGCCGGCCTGGGTACGATCGCCGATCAATCGCCGCTGATTCGGCTGCTGGGCGGGCGCATCGCCGCCTTTGTCGATTCGGACGCGACCGAGCAGGAAATGAACTGGGAACTCGGCGACGCGGTGGATTGCCGCCGGTTCCGCGTGAAGCTGGCGCGACGCCCCTCGCAGAAGTCGGCCGGGCGCTGCCTGGTGACGCTGATCGACCAGACCTCCGAACTGCGTACCGAACGCAGCCTGCGCCGCGAGATGCTGAGCGACAGCCTGACCGGTTTGCCCAACCGCGCCGGCTTTGCCGAGCGGCTTGAGGAGGACATCGAGCGCGGCGGGATGAGCGAGTTCGCGGTCCTCATCATCAATCTTGACCGGTTCAGCCGCGTCAACGCCTGCATGGGCGGCCTGTCGGGCGACGAACTGCTGATCTCGGTCGCGCGGCGCGTGAAGGGCGCGTTGCGTGCGCATGACGTGCTGGCGCGTACCGGCGGTGATGAGTTCGCGATCCAACTCGCGTTGGACGAGGGCACCAGCGATGCCTTTCATGTCGCCAAGCGCATCCAGAATGCGCTGACCACACCGTTCCGCCTTTCCGATTTCGAGATTCGGGTCGACTGCTCGATCGGTATTGCGGTGGGTGACGACACCGTTTCGGATGCCGAAGAGCTGATCCGCCACGCCCAGTTTGCGATGAAGCGCGCCAAGAAGAGTGGCCGCACCGAAATCTATCAGACGCTCGCGCTCGACCTTGCCCGTCAGCAGTTCAGCATCGAGACCGAACTGCGCCGTGCGATCGACAATGGCGGCCTGTCGCTGAGCTTCCAGCCGATCTGCGACCTTGCCACCGGGCGTATCACCTCGTTCGAGGCGCTGGCGCGCTGGACCACCGAGAACGGCATCGTGATCCCGCCGAACGACTTCATCCCGGTGGCGGAGGAATCGGGGCTGATCGTCCCGCTTGGCCGCTGGGCGATGCACGAGGCGGCGCGCACCATCGCGCAATGGGACGCCGCGGCCGGAGAGGATTGCGGGGTCAATGTCGCGGTCAATCTGTCGGCGATCCAGCTCCAGCGCGACCAGATCGCCCCGATGGTCGAAGCGGCGCTCGCCGCCAACGGCGTGGATGGCCGCCGGATCACGCTCGAGCTGACCGAGAGCGCATTGGTCACCGATCCCGACCACATTGCCCGCACGATGCATGCGCTGAAGGCGCTCGGCACGACGCTGGCGATGGACGATTTCGGCACCGGTTACTCCAACCTGGCCTATCTGCAGAAGCTGCCGATCGACGTGCTCAAGATCGACCGCAGCTTCGTGACCGGGATGCTTGCCGACCGCGACAAGATCGCGATCGTGCGCGCGATCCTGAGCCTCGCCCAGGCACTGGGCATGCGGACGACGGCAGAGGGCGTCGAGACCAACGAGCTGGAGCAGACGCTCGCCGCGCTCGGCTGTACCTATGGGCAAGGCTATCTCTATGCCCGCCCGCTACCGGCGGCGGACGCCTATGCGCTGCTGTCGCGCGACAGCAATTCCGCGACCACCATATCGGCGATCTGACCGGCGCGGCTCTCGTCGGGGAAGCCCTCGGCGATCCAGCGATCCTCGATGCGGCGAAGCGCCCTGGCGACATCAGGCCCCTTGGACAGCCCGCGCCCGATCAGCGCACCGCCGCTGAGCGGCAAGCGTAGCGGAGTCCATGCGGCCGCATCCGTGACACCCGCCACATCGCCGGCCAGCAGCAAACGATCGACCGCGCGATCGGACCCGATCCGGTAGGCAAGTGCCTGGGGCCCTTCGGCGAAGTCGGGCCGGATCGCGCTGGCGAGCGCCTGACGCTCGGCATTGGACAGCTTGAGCCGCGCGCCCACCGCGTCGTTGGCCGCTTCTTCGGCCGGCAGCGCGGCGGCGAGACGACGGATGGGTTCGGGCGCGATACCCGCTGCCGCCTCATTGCCCGCGAGTGCGGCAAGCCGTTCGACCCCGGCCATGACGATCTCGGGCACGACCGGCTTCAGGATATCGCGTTCGACCATCAGCCGCAGCACGCGCACCGCATCGGGCGCGACCAGCAGCTTGAGCAGCTCGTCGCGGATGCGCTCGCGCGAGAGTGCCATCAGATCATTGGCGCGCTCGGTGCAGGCTTCCAGCCCGGCCTGATCGGGTTCGTCGCCGAAGCGGGCGAGGAAACGGAAGAAGCGCAGGATGCGCAGATGATCCTCGGCGATGCGCTGCAGCGGATCGCCGATGAAGCGGATATGGCGTTTCTCAAGATCGGCGAGGCCGCCGAAATAGTCGAAGATCTCGCCCGTCTGCGGATCGGCATAGAGCGCGTTGATCGTGAAGTCGCGCCGCGCCGCGTCCTCGCGCCAGTCGTTGGTGAAGGCGATGGTGGCGTGCCGGCCGTCGGTCGATACATCGCGGCGCAACGTCGTCACCTCGATCACCGTACCGCTGCTCACCGCGGTGATCGTGCCGTGCGCGATGCCGGTGGGCACCGCCTTGATCCCTGACTGTTCGAGCAGCGCGACGACATAGGCGGGCGGGTGCGGGGTCGCGAGATCGATATCGGTGACGGGCAGGCCGAGCAGCGTGTCGCGCACCGCGCCGCCGACGAAGCGCGCATTGCCCGGGCCAAGTGCCGCCGCGAGGCGATCCACGCCCGGCTGACGGCGCCACGGAGCGTCCGGAAGGATCATCGCGTCCACCTCAGCCGCCGCGACAGATTGACCAGCATCGCCGCGGTTGCCCCCCAGATACGATGTCCCTGCCATGCGATCTCATAATAATGCCGGTCCCGCCCCTGCCATTCGACGCTGGTTTCGACATGGTTTGCGGGGTCGAGGACGAAGTCCAGCGGAACCTCGAACACCGCGGCGACTTCGGCGGGCTCGAGCGTGAAGACGAGGTCGGGGGCGATCACGCCGACTACGGGCTGCACCTCGAACCCGGTGATCGTGCGATAGGTGTCCGCTTCGCCGACCAGCTCGACCGCTTGAGGGGAAAGCCCGATCTCCTCTGACGCCTCACGCAAGGCGGCGGCGGTGGCGTCGGCGTCGCCGGGATCGATGCGGCCGCCGGGAAAGGCGATCTGTCCGGCGTGGCGGCGCAGCGAATCGGTGCGCTGGGTGAGGATGACGCCCGGGGCGGGGCGATCGGTCACCGCGACCAGCACCGCGGCGGGGGTGGGGACGCCGTCGCTGTCGGCGGTGACGTCGCGCAGGTCGCCGGACAGCAGCACGGGGGCGTGTTCGTGCTCGGCGGCGAGCGCGGCGCGCAGGCGGTCGGCCAGGGAAGGGCTGGGGAGCGTCATGCCGGCTCGATCGGGAAGAAGGCGCCGCGGCTCCAGACGCCGGGCGGGTTCGAGCCATTGTCGAGCGCGAGCGCGGCGATCTCGTAATAAAGCGAGCGGGCGATCAGCGCTTCCAGCCCCGCGCGGACGTGCAGATAGGGATGGGGGCCGTCGTCATGCTCCGTGAACCGGAGCGCGTGATCGGGGCCAGCGGGGATCAGGTCACCGGTGTTGAGGCGGAAGGCGATCTCGGCCTCCGGCCCTTCGCCCTCGACCTTCATCTCGACCGCGACGAAGGGCGCATCCTCGACATCGATGTCGAGCTTTTCGACCGGGGTGACCAGCACATGTTGTCCGTCCGGCTCGCGGCGCAGGATGGTCGAGAACAGCCGCACCATCGCCGCGCGCCCGATCGGCGAGCCCTGGTGGAACCAGGTGCCGTCGCGCGCGATGCGCATGTCGCTATGCCCGCAATGCTCGGGATTCCAGCTCGCGACCGGGGGGAGCTTCTGTTCGTCCGCCAGCCGGGCGATCTCCGCGAGGGAGAGGCTGGCGAGATCGGGTTGGGCGGGCATCGGCATTGCCTAGCCGTTAGGCGCTTTTGCGTGCGGGGGTAAAGGGTCAGCGCGGTCCGACGATGCCGGCGCGGTCGGGCGCGTTGTCCCGCGCGAGCAGGCGACGCTGCTCGAACGGGCCGGGAAGGCGCCACTGGCCGGTCGCATCCGCGTCGAAGCCGAACTGGGCATAATATTCGGGGTCACCGATCAGCATCAGCGGTTGGGCGGCCGCTTGTGCCTCCTCGATCGCCCGCCACATCAGCGCGCGGCCGATGCCGACATTCTGGCGCGCGGGCGAGACCGCGACCGGGCCGACCATCACCATCGGCACGCGGGTGCCATCGTCGCAGGCGAGTGCGA
>CAYOXO010000134.1:0-12159 GCA_964407945.1 uncultured Stakelama sp. | reverse complement strand
GTCCGACGGCATCGACCCACTCGTCCACGAGTCTGGCATACTGGCGCGTGCTAAGATGGCCTGCATGATCCACACGGCTCGGAAAAGCATAGTCGTGGACGGCCCCGCCTCGACGCTCGAGCCAAACGAGCAGGCTCGCCCTGACATCAGCTGTGAGCTCGAACTGCACCGGCTTCCCCGTTTTCTGCTGGATCACGATAGCTCTGGTCCGGATGTCAGCTCCGGAAACGATATCGCCGATCTTGATCTTCACCAGGTCGCAGCCCCGTAACTTGCTGTCGATCACCAGATCGAACAGTGCCCTGTCGCGAAGGCGGCCTTCTCGATCCAGGAAGAAGCGTACCGCCCAGATCTGCTTCTGCGTCAGGGGCCGCTTTGTGCCGACCGTCTTACCGGCGTTCCATGCCGGTCGGTGCTGCGCGGCAGGGTCATATTGCGAGTGTCCCATCGTTCATCTCCACGGCCTTGTTGGCCATCGAGCAAAACGCCGACATGCGCATTGGCCAGCTAGAAGCCATGGGGCGGCAAGCGCCCCCATTGCGGACTTCGGACACTTTGGGTCAAAGGTTGCGCATGGGCACCATGACTAATCGAAAGGTCCTCTGGGTCCGCGAAGTACGCACCGACAATTCGGGTCAACGAATGATCCTATGCGCCTCAGAAAACCACCAAGACGTCTATGTCAGCGACGTTTTCAAGAAACACTATAAGATTCCGCTCCAAGCTTATGAGGAGTGGCTAAGAGGCGCTTTCCAGCCTGCCCCTACCGACTGTGCAGAAGTTGAGCTCACGATAGCCGCGATAGATTGGCCAAAAGGAAAGGCCTCTAATTTGCTCCCGAGTGGGCATACGGGAGCCATCCGCTTCATGGGCGCTGATTCTGAAATCATTGCGGCAGGCAGCTATTTGGAAACCTAGCCGCCAGCAAGGCGCCACGATGACCACTTCCCACGCATTTTGAGTCGTTCCGCGGTGACGACGCGGCACCAAAGCTGCCTGGCGGGAAACGACCCCATTGCGGTCGTTTAGAGTTTGATCATCGCCAGCCCAAATAGTGCCAGCACGGCGATGAACGGTGCCAGCCACCCGAGTATGATCCACGGCAACGAATTGATTAAAGATGATGCCACAGGCTTTAGAGACGCTGCGCCCGCCTGAACCGACGCCGACCAACCGCTTCGATGGTCGTGCTGGGGTGACAGTATATTGATCGATGACCAAACTAACGCGCTGATAGCAAAAGAACTGGCCAACCAGAGCGGACTTACCGCCGCCGACCAACCGAATAGCCGCGCCATCAAGAACATCAAGGCGCCAAAAATTGCCCCGGCAGCAAGCTGGAAAAACACCCGCCTAATCGTTGTAAAACCATATAGGCGGGCTTCTAAGGGGTTGGCGACGAGGACGTAGAACGCTGCATCGAATGGTAAGCGAAGCCAGAAGCCAAACCAGACTAAAGGCAACACTGGCAGGGTTTGCATGTAGCCGTTGGGCCCATTCTGCGCGACCGCCCAATACGTCGCGTTTATAGGGGCCGAGAGTAACGTGGCGAAGATGATCCGTGCGCGGAGGTTCATGCCTTCTTTTTTACGCTTGGTCGTTGCCAATCGATGAAGATGGATGGCAGTTTTCCACCCAATAGCGGATACGCGGGCAGTTCCTGAACGGATGGCGGCTTTCGGGATCGCCGGAATACGGGATGAACGACCGGAATGCGGGCGCGTAGCTGACGGCACAGGGAGCGAGGCGCGACGGTTTCTGACAAGCTTATGGCGGACGTCAGGCTGCCGGCTATGCTACGCCATGGCAAACGAGACAGAACCGGTTGGTTGGCCCTCGGTGATAGAATGGTTTGGATGCGTCCCAACGTTCCACGACGCGGAGATCATCGCCTTGGAGCTCCAGCGCGAGCCTGCTTTGTCCACGCTCAAGCTGGCGTTTTGGCGCACGAACAAGGACGTGACCGCAAGCGGGGTCTACAGACAAGATCGGCACGCCACAGTCATCTTCGAAATAGGCGAGATCGAGGAACTGCGGCTGGACGGGTGGAGCAGGCAGAACGTCATCGACGAACTGACGGTGCAGCGGACGACGTCGGGTTTCAAGTTGGTGTTCCCGCAAATCTACGGTGTGGACGGGGAGGTAAGTGCCCGACATCTAGCGGTCCGTATTGAGCCAGCGGCTACGTAACAATCTGGTGGCTCGCCACCCAATTGCAGTCGTCCGGCACATCGCCGACCAAATGACCGCTTCTATGACCGCCAGCAGGCTGGTTGGATGGCCGCCATGATAGCGCCGGCCGCCCAATCAGCGGCTGATGATGCCAGAATTACATCCTTTTCAAAGAATCAGAGGCAGCGCTGAGTCAACTTTTCCGAGATGTCTATGCGCTTGCCCTTTCCTTCAGCCGGCCAGAAACTGATAATGCTACAAACAAGCGGCTTCGTAGAAAGCTTGTTGTCCAGCACTGAGATTAGAAACTCTTGGCAGCGTTGCAGCGCCTTTCCCGCCCCCGTGCATGAGGTGACGGTTACTTCCTCTGATTTCTTATCGTGATAGACCGAGTTCTCCTTTGCTGCACTTGAGGAAGGGACATGAACAGAAATCGATCCGAGGTCGCCATATCCGAACACCGTCAATGGCTGCCCTTTTGAACCGGAAAGCTTCTCGATTTTCACGAATCCCTTTTTAAGGAGGTGCAGCATTGGCTGTAGCTCAAGACAGAATGTTCTCTCGCAGAAATTTGGAGCATGTGGAGGAGCGTCACCTCCGTAAGTCATCACGAAGATCACTGACATCATTTCGATGAGCATGGTTCGCTCCATTCCCGTCAACCTTCGTGACCATTGCTTTGGGTCAACAAATCCGGCGCCACTGACTAGGCGCTCATCCGACGACTCCGGTGAACGGCGCGCTTCTGGTGTTTCGGATTGGCTGATAGCCTAATGCAACGGATCAGACGACCGCCTTGCGTACATCCCGCTATTGTATCAACCTAAGCCCGCAATGGCATATGTAACCTCACCAGCCCGCAGGTTAACACTCACGATTATCTTTACGATGGCGGCCATATGGGAGAGCTACTGGATCTACGAGTATGTCACCGCGCCTCGTCCTGACTATGAAATGCGAAGCGTGATGGCCATACTCCTAGGCGGAATACTACCTGGCGTGGCGGTTTGCGCCATCTTGGTCGTTGCCCTCGTCAATTCGATTTTGCGACGCCGTTGAGAGCAATTGCCATCGACTGACCGAACCAGAATCCTTCTCGCGGACGGCCGCTTTCGGGGTCATCCAGGACCGGCTGAATGACCGCTATGAGGGCGCATAGACGCCGGCCCGATCAGATCCGGAAAACGGCAACTCACGATCCCATCGCGGACATTGTCAATCGATCCAATTGGCCGCAAGGCGCCCGGTTAAGACATTCCTGACCGCCCCGAGGGCACTCGCCGCCGTCAGGGACTGGCCAGTCTACGACTTTCCCGACTGGAAAATAGCCGCGCCCGAGAGCACGACCGAGTCTGAGCTGGGGAACGGAAAGGGGACTCCGCAACTCGTCCCACGATGAAGGCGGATGAAACTCGGCTTGCATCGGAGATCCAATAACTCCTATCATGATAGTAGGTTTTGCAAACCTAGTTCGACTTTACCCATGCCAAAGCTCATCTCATGCCCCTGCCTTCGCTAATCGGCTATATGAGCGGCTCTGTCCGCGCCTCCCCTTCCGATCAACGGACCGCATGATCGATCTCGCCATCTTGTTTGAACACCCTGCCTGGTTCGAGCCGCTCAAGCTCGCCGACATGCGTGCGCGACGCGCCGACGCAGGGGGCAAGCCGATGACCTTCGGCATGGCTGCCTATGCCATCGTCCGCGATAGCGAGGCCGAGGCGAAGCGCGAGCTGGCACGGATCACAGACGTGCAGGAACTGCCCGCCGGCTATGCCAATTTCGACCAGTGGCTCTCTGGCACCAAGCTCGAGCGCGAGCTCAAGATTCAGGAATATTCAGTGTCGAACCGCAGACTACGCCCCAATCTGGTCGGCACTCCCGAGCAACTGAAAGAGCGGATTGCGGCGTATCAGGCGACCGGGCTCGACCTGCTGCTGCTCCAGACGAGCCGGCAAAAGGAAGAGATGGAGCGTTTCACGGCGCAGGTGATCGCGCCATGATCCGGCTCGAAGGTGTCCGCAAGGAATTCGGCGGCGTGCACGCCGCGCTGGCAAGCGTCGACCTCGAGATCGCTAGCGGCGAGGTGTTTGGAATCATCGGCCGCTCGGGCGCGGGCAAGTCGACTCTGGTGCGGCTGCTCAACGGGCTGGAGCGCCCCTCCTCTGGCAGCGTCGCGATCGACGCGGTCGATGTGGCAAGCCTCAGCGGCGAGGCATTGCGGAAGTTGCGGCGCCGCGTCGGCATGATCTTCCAGAATTTCGGGCTGCTCGGTTCGCAGACGGTTTTCGACAATGTCGCGCTTCCGCTGCGGATCGCAGGCGCCCATCAGGCGACGATCGCCACGCGCGTTCCCGAGCTGCTCGCCCGGGTCGGGTTGGCCGATCAAGGCGCCAAATATCCCGCGCAGCTCTCGGGTGGCCAGAAGCAGCGCGTGGGAATCGCCCGGGCGCTGGCGACTGGCCCGGATATCCTGCTCTGCGACGAAGCGACGAGCGCGCTCGATCCCGAGACCACGCGCAGCATCCTTGCGCTGATCGCTGATCTCAATCGCGAGCTCGGCCTCACCATCGTGCTGATCACGCACGAGATGGAAGTAGTGCGGCAGATCTGCGATCGCGTCGCCGTGCTCCATGCCGGTCGCGTGATCGAAGCCGGCAGCGTCGCACAGGTTTTCCTGAACCCGCAGGCACCGGAGACGCGCGCATTGATAGCAGAAGACCATGACGGCTGGACGGAGATCGCGTTCGAGGGACGCATGATCCGACTGACGCTGCACGGCGCTGCCGTACACGAACCGATCCTCACGCGGATCGCGCGCGAGACGGGAACCGACTTCACCATCCTCGACGGGCGTATCGGCCAATTGAAGGATGTGAGCTTCGGCCAGCTCGTGCTTGGCCTGTCCGGCGGCGACACCGACGCGGCGGTCGCAGCACTGCGCCAGCATGGCGAGGTGGCGGCATGAGCGGCGCATTCGCGAATGTCTATTGGGCCGAGATCGGCCAGGCATGCCTGGACACCCTAGCGATGCTCGGCGGCTCGCTGGTTCTGACGACCCTGCTCGGACTGCCGCTCGGCATTTTGCTGTTCCTCACCGGTCCCGGCCAGCCCTGGGCGAGCCGCGTAGCCAATGGCGCGCTCGCGCTCGCGGTCAATCTGCTCCGCTCTGTGCCGTTCATCATCCTGCTGATCGTGATGATCCCGTTGACCGTACTACTGGTGGGCACGTCGCTCGGCGTCGCCGGCGCGATCCCGCCGCTGGTGCTGGGCGCAGCTCCATTCTTCGCGCGGCTGGTCGAGACCGCCCTACGCGAAGTCGACCGCAATACGATCGAGGCGGTACAAGCGATGGGCGCCACGACCCGCGATCTCGTATTCCGCGCGCTGCTGCCCGAGGCGCTTCCCGGTATCGTCGCCGGCGCGACCGTTACTGCGATCGCCCTGGTCTCGTTCACGGCCATGGCCGGCGTGGTCGGCGCCGGCGGCCTCGGCGATCTCGCGATCCGTTTCGGATATCAGCGCTTCCAGACCGACGTGATGCTGGTCACGGTCGCGCTGCTCCTGCTCCTCGTCCAGTTTCTCCAGATGGCCGGCGATCGCCTCGTCCGGCATTTCAGCCATCGCTAGAAAGGCACAGCCATGAACCGACGCATCCTACTCGCGACGATTGGCGCGCTTATCCTCTCCTCTTGCGGCGGCAAGCCGACCGGCGACGCCGCCGACACGCTCAGCGTCGCCGCGACCGCCGTGCCGCATGCCGAGATCCTCGAATTCGTGAAGCCGATACTCGCGAAACAGGGGCTGAAGCTCGATATCCGCGTGTTCAACGATTATGTGCAGCCCAACATTCAGGTCGAGGAAGGCCGGATCGCAGTCAGTTATTTCCAGACCGAGCCCTATCTTGCCGAGTTCAACAAGGCCCAGGGCACGCATCTCGTGACCATCGCGGGGGTTCATGTCGAGCCGTTTGGCGCCTATTCGCGGCGCTGGAAATCGCTCGATCAGTTGCCGGCCGGCGCGACGGTGGCGATTCCCAACGAACCGAGCAACAGCGGCCGGGCACTCCAGCTGCTCGCGAAGGCCGGCCTGATCACCCTGCTCGATCCCAGGAGCACCAGCGCGACGCCGAAGGACATTGTCGAGAACCGGAAGAACCTGCAATTCCGCGAGCTCGAGGCGGCGACGCTGCCGCGCGTGCTCGATCAGGTCGATCTTGCGATGATCAACACCAACTACGCACTCGATGCCAAGCTCAACCCGACACGCGACGCGCTCGCGATCGAGGGCAAGGACAGCCCCTATGTGAACTTTGTCGTCGGACCGGAGAAAGCGCGGAAGGATCCCAAGGTGCAGAAGCTGATCGCAACGCTACGCAGCCCCGAGACCAAGGCCTTCATCGAGGACAAATATGCGGGCGCGGTGATCGCGGCCTTCTGATCGACAAGACGGACACCGCCCTGCCCTGCGGGCCATCACATCCTCGACCCGCTTTGCGCAAGCAGGGCGCATGCACGTTCGCTTTCCACTGCACGTTCGCTTTCCACACCCGATCGCATGCGGGAAATGATGCCGTTCATCACCGACCGAGGCCCAGACCGCCAGTTTCGGGGTGAGGACCGACCTCTACACCCACCTGAGCGTGTCCTTTCACCATTTGGCGAATGACGGCTTCTAGGATCGTCGACGGAACGGCAGGACGACCGCTATTAGGGCGCGTAGCCGCCGGCACTGCGAACGCGAGATTCCACTTGCAATGTTGGAACTAAAAGTGAACATGCAATAGCTCCCAAGAAGGAGCAAGCATGACAACCACCTACTTCCTGATCGGAGTGGCTGCGGTGATCAGCAGCCTTGCGACGTTGGTCTGGTCGTTCCGGCGCAAGCAGTGAGCGGCCAATAATTGAGCGCATCGCATGACCGATAGCTTGGATTGACCTATGGCCGCAGCCCTGAAGTTGCGACCTTGGGAGACTTTCGAGTCTCAACGCGGTCTTGCGATGCGCCATCCAGCCTACGCCGATCCGTCCACAAAGGCGGGGAAACCCAGTAGTGCGCGTTGTTGACCCCAATCCATTGGCAGACTCGCGTAGAGCAAGCGCTTGCGCGTGAGATTTGCGGGTTGCCGCCCATCAAGAATGGCGGTGATGATGTCTGGCGCCAGATAGTTAAGCCTGATCACCCGATTGAGAAATGCAGGCGTCCGGCCAAAGTCACTTGCAATGTCGGCGATCGACCGCTCGCGTTCCCGATAGACCGTCGCTGATGCCAGGCGTGCCATGGTCAACAGGTCGACCAGTCCGCGGTTCGGGCGAGCGAGCGGACCCGGCGTTCGCGCGGCGATGGGCAAGGTGAGGGTTCGCTCGGACCGGACGGCGGTCGCCGGAACCTGAATGCAGTGGATACGCGCTTCGCGGCTACGGTCAGGTTTAGTTTGCGGCCGGAATAGTCCAACGCCATCCCACTGGAGAAAGCGGAGTAGCTCCGTAAGGCGGACCATGATCGTGACCTGCGCTCGGTCGCATTCAATGCGAAAGATCAATGCCTCGTAGACCAGCCGCGTGCGCGGCCGATTAAGCGTTTCGATCCGCCGGGCGGCGACTGGACCGTTGCCAATGAGCTTCTCGGTCGCGTTGTCGTAAATACCAAGCGAGGCAATCAAGGGCGACAATTGAGGCCGGTTGCGTAGCAGGCTGCACAGGCCAACCTTGACGAGATCTTCCAGATCATCGGCCCGTGCGCGCAGGCGCTTCTGTCCTTGCCGCACCAGCGCTCGGTTCTGATCCGAGACGTAATAGCGATAGAAGCCGCCGGCATTGCGACCGCTCTGACAGACCATCTTGCGCCCCCAGCCGTCGAACAACAGACCGACCAGCGGATTCTCACCGGTTCGCGCAGGCGGCTGAACAGTCTTGCGCTTCGCGCGCAAGGATTGGACTAGCGTCCAGATTTGGCGATCGACGATCGGCTCATGAATGCCCTGATAGGTCTCATGCTCATGTCTGATCTCACCCACGTAAAGCGGGTTGCCTAGGATGCTCCAGACCATGCCGCGGCTGGCTAGGCCGCCGCCGACGCTCGCTCCGTTCCTGTTGATCCACGCCTTCGATCGCAGGCCTTCGGCCTGCAACAGGTCTGCTAGTGCCTTATAGCTGCCGATTTCCAGATATCGGGAAAAGATGTCGCGAACGACCATCGCCTCGGATTCGTTGACGACCAGCTTGCCTTCAACAACGTCATAGCCGAGAGGGGGAGGCCCACCCGTCCAGCGTCCCGCTCGCTTCATGGCCGCAATCTTGTCGCGTATCCGGTCGATCAGCATTTCACGCTCGAACTGCGCGAATGTCAGCAGGATGTTCAAGACAAGCCTGCCCATGCTATCCTGCGTATCGAAGGACTGAGTGACGCTGACAAAGGTCACATCATAGCGCTCGAGCAGATCGATCAGCCGAATAAAGTCCGCGAGCGATCGGGTCAGCCGATCGAGCTTGTAGATGACGACGACATCGATCATGCCCCGCTCGACGTCGGCAATCAGGCGTTGCAGCGCCGGCCGGACTAGGCTGCTGCCGGAAAATCCACCATCGTCATAGCGCTCGGCGATCTCCATCCACCCCTGATGGCGTCTGGTCCTCACATATGCAGAACAGACGTCACGTTGGCTTTCGAGCGTATTGTAGTCGCGTCCCAACCCCTCCGTGACGCTCTTTCGCGTGTAGATGGCACAGCGCGTCTTTCTAGCAAGTGCGAGGTGACTAGACATGCGGGCCTCCTTCGAACCCAGGCTATGCCACGAAAGGAGGAGCCTTGTGGCCAACCTCCAGAGCTCTTTGCGGTATAAGATCGTTAGGCAAGGACGTGATGTCAGCCGCTCACACGGGACGGCTTGGCGGATGGCCTAATGGCAGCTTTCAGGATCTGATCTGCGACTCTCGAACGGCCGGAATGAGGGCGCTTTGAGGTCGTTATGCGCGCCGCTCCGATCTACGAAGTTTGTTCGGTAAACACCGTCAACGCTTCCCTCGGCTTCCGGCTGCGCACGATCCGCGAACCGGCTGGTCGCTCTCCGATCCGGAATACGGACAGGAGCGCAAGGTCGGCCGAAGGATTGTGTTGCGCGTATAGCAACCGGTTCGTCTCGTCCCAATCTGCCAGCACCGAAATCGGGCAGGCAGCAAAGCCATGACGCTCCAGCGTCAGCCAAGCCCGGTAGAATGCGCGCCCGCTCACAAGCGCACTCTCGCCCCTGGGCCGGAAGAACAGGGCGATCGCCGAAGCCGCCGCGGTCTTCGCCTTTTCCGACAGCAGCGTCCGCGCCAACCCTACGCGGTCCAGCACGCCGAATAAGGGGCCGAGCACCAGTCCCGCAGCCCTTGCTTCGATCGGTCTCAATGCCATCGCCTCGGCATTCAGACCATCGCTGTCCCATTGCGGATGAGCGCGGGTCAGCCGCATCCACTGGAGAAGCTCGCGCCGGTGCCGCGCATCTCGCAGGAAATGCATGGATGCATCGTCGCCAAGCGCCGCGATACGCCTAATCGCTGGCTCCCCGCGAACCAGCACCAGGTCGGGGCTCGCTCGCTCCAGCCTGTCGAGTGCGGAAGGATCGGACGGTCGTACAAGGGCGCCGCGCCAGCTTGCCCTGCGATCTACCTCGGGCATCGCATCCGCAGCCGTGGCGCGCGTCACGCGGATCGCGGCGAGTGCGCCGCTGTCGGCTTCAACCTCTCCTGCCCATCCCGCTTCGGCGAGCGCGATCAGCGTCCCCTCAAGCGCCGCACCGTGCGAAATCAGGATGTCCCGGCCGCTGGGATCAGCGACCGGCAGGCGGATCGACGGGCTGTCGAGCAACAGGATCCGTCCCGCACCATCGAGTGACCAGCGCGTTGGCTGGACATTGTGGACGCTTGGCGCCAGCCGGGCGCGATCGACGATGCGTTCGAGCAGCGCGCGGTCAATCATCGATCCGTTTCCCGAAGATGCCGAGCTCGTGCAGCGGGCGGGCGCCGATCTTCTCCGCCTGGCGCAGGCTCGCGCCGTTGACGTCGGCGATCCAGGTTCCCCCCACGCTCTTGTAGCCCGACTGCTTCAGCGCGGTGGCAAGTCGAAAGAGCATCGCGCCGTTCAGTCCGCGATTCTGATGCTCCGGATCGACCGAATAGAGCAGGATCACCGCGCGTGTCCGCTTCAGCCGGTGACGCAGGAAATGGAATGGCGTCGAGATGCCGATCCGCGCCTTCGTATCGCGAATGAACGGGTTCATGTCCGGTACGCACAGCAATGCGCCGACCGGTTTCCCGCGGTGATGCACGATCACCGGCAGGCGGAAATCCATGATCCACATCATCTCGCCGGCCTGGAAATTGAACTCTTCAGGCGTCAACGGCACGAACATCGGATTGCGATCGAACCCCGCGTTGAGCACGACCCGTGCATCCTCCATCCGCGCGGCGAAGGTCCGGCGCGTCACCGAAAGCCAGTCATAGTCCGGATCGGCTAGGATCTCGCGCTGCTTCGGCCCCAGCAGCATCGCCGGGTCGAGCCGGTCGAGATCATAGTCGAAGGTCGTCATCTCGAAGATCGGGCGATAGCCATGCTCGCCCAGCAGCCGCGCAATGTGCGGCGGGGTCCACATCATGTCGGTATAAGGTGTTGCGTCGAAGCCGGCGGTCACCACACCGGTCATCTGCATCGCGGTCAGGTTGAAGTTCCCCGCGATCTCGCTGGCCCCGCGCGCCCGGGCCCAGGCTTCGGCCGCCCCCAACAAGGCGCTGGCGACCTCCCCATCATCGCCGCAATCGAAGAAGCCGAACTGCGCGCGGTTTGTACCGTGGCGCGCGTTCGAGGCGTCATGGATCGCGGCGACGATCCGCCCGACCGGCACATCGCCGCGATGCGCGGTGAACAGCTCGAACCGGCCATGCCCCTGCGTGACCAGCGGATTGCGCGCGGGATCGAGGATGCGGTCGAGATCGCCCCGCATTGGCGAGACATAGGGGCTGTCCGCCGGATAGACATTGCCGGGCACCGCGAAGGCGGCGGCGCGATCGCCATTGCGCAGCGTGATCAATGCCGTTCCCCTCCATGCGCGGCGC
Organism: uncultured Stakelama sp.; assembly: GCA_964407945.1. Classification (GTDB taxonomy): domain Bacteria; phylum Pseudomonadota; class Alphaproteobacteria; order Sphingomonadales; family Sphingomonadaceae; genus Sphingomonas. The sequence continues at coordinate 892 of CAYOXO010000134.1, read as the reverse complement.
TCAGCAGCCGTTGGACGAAGGCGAGATCGGTCTCCATCCCCTCGCTGGCGGAGAGCGCCGGCAGGTTGACCGCCAGCAGTGCCAGTGGCGCGGAATTCACCAGCAACAGGTGGGTCGCGGCGTTCGCCTGCAGCGTCGCAACCATCGCATCGGCGACGATGTCGTTCCGCGCCAGCCCCCAGGGCGCATCGCGGCGGCTGAGCATCGGATACCGGGCGAAGAGCGCGTGCACCGCACCCGGATCGAGGCCTTCGAAATCGGCTTCGGACAGGGTCACGCCGCTCCCGAACACCTGGCTCGCGGTCAGCGCCTGCACCAGCGCATCGCGGTCGCCCGCGGGAATGGAGACCAGCTTCCGCCGCAGCTTCAGCCCCGCATCGGGACGGGCCAGTGCCTCAGTGCAGATCGACACCAGCATCAGCGCGGACATCATCACGACGGCGATCTGCAGCGTGCCGGCATCCGTCCCGACGGCGTTCAACCCCGCACCGGCCAGTAAGGCGACCCCGGCCAGGAAGCTGAGCCAGGCAAGGCGCTGGCCGATACTCCATGCCCCGATGGTCAGCCCGACCCAGCCGAACAGCATCACCGCCAGCGGTGAGAGGCGCGCGGGCATCTCCGGCAACCAGTCGCGAAAGTCCGAAAGCGCGGCGGGAATGAGGGCGATCTGGCATAGGGCGAGTGCGACCACGGTCCGCATCTCCGCCCGATCGAGCCCGCGCATCCCGGCCAGCGCTGTCGCCACTCCCAATGCCATGCCGATCCCGACATGCGCGCCCAATGCTGTCGCCGCCCAGGGCACGCCGGCCCAGATCGCGATCATCATCGCCAGCGTGCCGGCAAGCACCAGCAGCTTGACGATCAGCGGGGCGTGGCGCCGGATCAGCCCTTC
>CAYOXO010000133.1:0-12216 GCA_964407945.1 uncultured Stakelama sp. | reverse complement strand
GATCGACAGCACCCGGTGCGGCGCAACGCCGCTGGCCTTGAGCACCTTGCGGAATTTGGGCGCCTTGCCGAACAGTGAGGCGCCGCATGCCCACCAGTTGACGCGGGCGGCGTTCTCAGCGCCAAGCACGGCGCGGGCATTGGCCTCGCTGTTCGAAGTGACGACGGCGATAGCGATGCCGGCGGCCTCGATCGCGGCGAGCATCTCGGGCACGCCGTCGAACAAATGCACCTGATGGGTATGGCGGCCGAACAGCCGGCGGACATAGCGCGCGATGAAGGGCAATCGCCAACGCGGGACACGCAAGTGGCGGATCACGTCGCGCGTCGGCATGCGGCGTAGCGGTTCGACCTCGTGCTTGCCGACGCGGCGGAATCCGTAGCGGTCGGAGAGATGGTCCACGATGGAGAGGAACCAGCCGCCGCTATCGGAAAGAGTACCGTCGAAGTCGAAGATCACGAGCCCTGGGCTCGGTTCAGCCATGGCTGTGGCCGTCATGGTCGTGGCCGTCGTGACTATGGGTATCGCGCGCCTGGCCATGACCATTGTGCATGCGGCACGGATCCCCGTCGCCGACCTCGATCTGGAGCGTCGCATGGCCGATGCCGAAATCATGTTCGAGCTTATGCTGGGCATCGTGGAGGAACGCGTCACCCGGATGGCCTTCGGGGATCAGCAGATGCGCGGTTAGCGCCGATTCGGTCGTGCTCATCGGCCAGATATGGAGATCGTGGACGCGGGTGACGCCGGGGAGTGCAGCAAGCGTTTCCTCGACCTTTTCCGGATCGATGCCGTCGGGGACCGCGTGGAGCGCCATCGTTACCGAATCGCGCAGCAATCCCCAGGTGCTCCACAGGATTACCGCGACGATGATCAGGCTGATCGCCGGATCGATCCACGATGCGTTGGTGAGCAGGATCAGTCCGCCGCCGACCACCACGCCCGCCGAGACGACGGCATCGGCGACCATGTGGAGATAGGCGCCGCGGATGTTGATGTCGCCGGCACGACCGCGCATGAACATGAAGGCCGTCGCGCCGTTGATGAGGATGCCGACGCCGGCAACGATCATCACCGTCAACCCGGCGACCGGCGGCGGATCCTGGAAGCGCTGGACGGCCTCGAGCGCGATCGCGCCGACCGCCACCAGCAGCAGCACGGCATTGGCGAGCGCGGCGAGGATGGTCGAGCTGGAGAGGCCGTAGGTGAAACGGCGCGATGCTGGACGCTTGGCGAGCGAGGCGCCGCCCCAGGCGATCAACAGCCCGAGGACATCGGAGAGATTGTGCCCCGCATCGGCGAGCAGCGCCATCGACCCGGTGAGGATGCCGGCCAGCCCCTCGACCAGCACGAAGGCAAGGTTGAGCGCGGTGCCGATCGCAAAGGCGCGGCCGAAGTCCGCGGGAGCGTGGCTGTGGCCGGCATGCGAGTGGCCGGAATGACTGTGCGAACCGTGCATGGCGCTGCCTTACCCCTTTGGTGCCATGTGATGCTAGGACACGGAACAGACAATTTCAGGGGCGCTTGACCCTCACGCAGCGTCATCCCCGATAGGTGATTCGCGTGAAGATGAGGAACGGCATGCGAACGGTAAGGCAGGTGGCGAAAGCAGCGCGAATCAGCGTGCGGACGCTCCACCATTATGATGCGATCGGACTGCTCAGGCCGGCGCATGTCGGGGCCAATGGCTATCGCTATTATGGCCGGACGGAATTGCTGCGGCTGCAGCAGATCCTGTTCTATCGCGAACTGGGGCTGGCGCTCGGCGAGATCGGTTCGATCCTCGACGATCCCGGTTTCGATCCGTTGGTGGCGCTGAGGAGCCACCGGGAAGCGCTGGGCGCACGGATCGACCAGTATCGCGACCTCATCCGCACGATCGACCGCACGATCGCGTCGCTCGAAAAGGATGAGACGATGGAAGACAATGACTATTACGCCGGCATCGCACCGGAGACGCGTGAACGCTGGGAAAGCGAAGCCAAGAACTTCTGGGGTGAGGACAAGGTGTACGCGGCGCAGGCCAAGGCACGGAGCCTCTCCAAGGAGCAGGTCGCACAGATCCAGGTCGAGATGGAGGCGATTCGCGGCGATTTCCAGCGGCTGTTCGCCGAGGGCGCCGAGCCGGGATCGGATGCTGCGCAGGCGGTGACGGCGCGGCACTATGCCTGGGTCTGTCACAGCTGGACCCCGGATGCGGCGGCATTCAAGGGCCTGGGGCGTGTCTATGTCGACAATCCCGAGTTTCGCGGGACATATGACGATGGCGCGCTGCCGGGAACGGCGGAATTCATCGCCGAGGCGATGGCGATCTACGCCGATCGTTCGCTTTAGCGTCTAGCGGCGTTTCGGGCGGCGATCCTCGTCGCCCGGACGTCCGCCGGGCTGAGGCACCGGGCGCGTGGTGAGCAACTCGCTGCGGGTGATCGAGCCGTTCTTGTCGCGATCGAACCGTGTGAAGAACAGAGCGAAGCGCGCTCGCAGTTCGCCCAGGCTGATGCGGTTGTCGCCATCCTGATCGACCTCGAACGGGCTGGGCAACGCGTTGCGGTTGCCCAGCCAGCGTTCCGACCAGTCCCCGAACTGGATATAGCCGATCGAAGCCTGGCCCTTGGCCACCGCATCGAAGCTCTTGCCCACGCCCGCGTCAAATTCGGCGCGGGTGACGATGCCGTCGCCGTCCGTATCGAACGCGGCGATCGCCATCGCGACCGGTTCGGCGATCATCAGCGGGATCGGTTCGGAACCGGGCTGCGGGGCCTGAAGCGGCACGCCGGGCGCCGGGGGCTGCTGCTGCGCGGCGAGGGCGGCGGCGAGGGCGAGAAAGAAGGTCATCGCGTCGTTCTTGGCAGAAGCGGGCTTGCGTCGCCAGAGCCGGTGGCGCGGCAACGCGCTCACTTGTTTCAACTGAGACGAGATGACATCCTCCAGATGTCGGCTTCTATCGACTCGTTGCGGATTTACCCAAGGAGATGCGTATGTTCGGCAAGGTCTCTTCGCAGGTTCGTAAGACGGTTCTCGCGGCAATGGCAGCGCCGTTGATCATGACGAGTGCCGTGGTGGTTCCAGCTCAGGCCGGTGGTCTCTTCGATATCTACTGGTATCGCATCACCTGGTTCTCCGACGCCAGCAAGACGCAGGTCGTCGGCTATGCCGACGGATATTGCGAAGGGCGTTACGAGGAACACGGGCAGCAGACCGTGCATTCCACGATCGTCTACTTCACCACGTGCCCGTAGCGTAGGGACGCGTGCCGGGTAACAGCAGGCTGGCATCGCCATAGCTGTAGAAGCGGTAGCCCTGCGCGATGGCGTGGGCATAGGCGGCTTGCATCCGGTCCAGCCCCATCAGTGCCGAAACCAGCATGAACAGGGTCGAGCGGGGCAGGTGGAAGTTGGTGACCAGGCCGTCGATCCCGCGGAAACGATAGCCTGGCGTGATGAAGATCGCGGTATCGCCCTCGAACGGGCGGATCACGCCATCCTCGCCGGCGGCGCTCTCGATCAGGCGCAGGCTGGTGGTGCCGACCGCGATCACGCGGCCACCTGCGGCGCGAACCGCGTTGAGCCTGTCCGCGGTTGCGGCGTCGATCCGGCCCCATTCGGCATGCATGCGATGGTCGTCGGTATCGTCCGCCTTGACCGGCAGGAAGGTGCCTGCACCGACATGGAGGGTGAGGGTGGTGTGTCCGATTCCTGCGGCTTCGAGCGCTGACATGAGATCGGGTGTGAAGTGCAGCGCAGCGGTGGGGGCAGCGACGGCGCCGGGCTCGTTCGCGAACATCGTCTGGTAATCGTCCGCGTCGCGGGCATCGGTGGGGCGTTTGGCGGCGATATAGGGCGGGAGCGGCATCCGCCCGGCACGCTCGAGCAGCAGCTCGACCGGCTCGTCACCGGGGAAGAACAAGGTGAAGCTGCCGTCGTCGTGGCGGGCTTCAGCGATCGCAGTGACGTTGTTGCCGAAGTCGATCGTCTCGCCGACGCGCAGTCGTTTCGCGTTGCGGATGAAGGCGGTCCAGTGGCGCGGCCCCTCACGCTTGTGGAGCGTGGCGCCGATCCTAGCCTCGCCGCGGACCCCCTCGAGCTGGGCGGGGATGACGCGGGTGTCGTTGAAGACGAGCAGGTCACCGGGCGCCAGCAGCGCGGGAAGGTCGCCGACGGTGCGGTCCGCAGTCCGCGCCCGATCGCCAACGCTGTCGAGCAGAAGCAGCCGCGCCGAATCGCGGGGCGAGGCCGGCCGGAGCGCGATCCGCTCCGGCGGCAGCTCGAAATCGAACAGATCGACGTTCATCGTGCATCTGCGCCCGGTAGCACCGGGCGTTCAATCACTTCTTGCCGGGGCCGGGCGGAAGCGCCGCGGGCTCCTGCGCCGGCGCGGGCGGCGGAGGAGGGGCATAGGCCGGCGGGTTGTCCGCAGCGATATAGGCATGAACGATCTTTGCCGGGTCCGCAGGCGGCTCGCCGCGCGGAATCGCATCGACATATTGCATGCCGTCGAGCACGCGGCCGAACACCGTGTACTTCTGGTCGAGCGCGAGCCGCGGCACGAACATGATGAAGAACTGGCTGTTGGCGCTGTCCTCACTCTCTGCGCGGGCAGCCGAGACGGCACCGCGGACGTGGGGCAGATAGTTGAATTCCTTGACGATGTCGGGCTGGTCGGAGCCGCCCGTGCCATTGCCCTTGGGATCGCCGCCCTGCGCCATGAATCCTTCGATCACGCGATGGAAGACGAGTCCGTCATAGAATTTCTTGCGGGTCAGCTCCTTCACTCGCTCGACCATCTTGGGCGCCACATCGGGGCGCAGCCAGATGGTGACGCGGCCACCGGTGGACAGGTCGAGAATCCACAGATTCTCCTTGTCGGTCGTGGCGGGCGGCGTGGCGCGCCCCAAGGGGCCGGGCACATATTGCGCGCTCGCCGGAAGGGCGAAGAGCGACGCCACAAAGGCAAGCATCAGGGCAACAAAACGCATCGATATCCTCACGGGACAGGAAGTTGCAGCGGCTTAGAGCAATTCGCGCGTGTCGGCAAAATGATTGCGCCGCTTGGCGGAAATAGGGCTTCCGACGGCTGCTGTCCGCAGCCGATCTTCGCGGCACGGCATGCCCCGGCACGCCGTTTGAGGCCGCTACGATCCCTTTCGTCCGATCACCTCGACGCGCGCCGCCACCTCGTTGCGCACGGCGGGGCTGACGAATTTCCCGATCTGGCCGCCGAACATCGCGATTTCCTTGACCAGACGGCTGGCGATCGGCTGCAGCGAGACATCGGCCATCAGGAACACGGTCTCGATCCGGCTGTTCAGCTGCTGGTTCATGCCGGCCATCTGGTATTCATACTCGAAGTCGGCGACCGCGCGCAGTCCGCGGACGATCATGCTGGCCCCTTCGCGCTCAGCGAAATCCATCAGCAGCGAATCGAAGCTGACGACATGGATCTCGCCGCTGATCCCGGCGACTTCGCGCTTCACCATTTCCATCCGTTCCTCGACGGTGAACATCGGGTTCTTGGACGGGTTCGTGGTGACGCCGATGACGAGGCGATCGACCAGCTTCGCGCCACGGCGGATGATGTCCATATGGCCAAGTGTGATCGGATCGAAGGTGCCGGGATAGACGCCGGTGCGGATGGTCATGTCATGGACTCCCTAGGGAATTCAGCGGTCGCGCTCGAGCACGTAGCGGGCGATGTCGCGAAGCAGGTCGGCCTCCGCGCCAAAGGCGTGGAGGTGTTCGATCGCCTGATCGACGAGCAACCGGGCCTGTTCGCGTGCGCGGTCGGGGCCGAGCAACGACAGGAAGGTTTCCTTGCCCGCGTCGGCATCCTTGCGCAGCTTCTTGCCCGCGGCTTCCTCGTCACCCTCGACGTCGAGCAGGTCGTCGGCGATCTGGAAGGCGAGGCCGATATCGCGGGCATAGCCGCGAAGCCCCGTGCGCCCTTCGGGCGGAACCCGGCCGAGAATCGCGCCGGCTTCGACCGACCAGGCGATCAGCGCGCCGGTCTTGAGCGCCTGGCAGCGGGTGACGGTGGCGAGATCGAAGCTCGATCGCTCTGCCATCAGATCCATCATCTGCCCGCCCGCCATGCCCGCGGGCCCCGCGGCGCGGGCCAGCTCGGCGATCAGTTCGGCACGGACAAAGGGATCGGCATGCGTGGCGGGATCTGCCAGCACCTCGAACGCGAGCGCGTGGAGGCAATCGCCGGCGAGGATCGCGGTCGCCTCGTCATAGGCGCGATGAACGGTCGGCTTGCCGCGGCGCAGATCGTCATTGTCCATCGCGGGCAGATCGTCATGGATCAGCGAATAGACATGGATGCACTCGACCGCAGTGGCGGCGCGGGCGGCACAGGCGGGGCTGACCGCGAACAGGCTGGCACTGGCGAAGGCGAGCAGCGGGCGGAGCCGCTTGCCGCCGCCGATCGCGGCGTAGCGCATCGCCGCATAGAGCTGAGCGCGCGAATCGGCGGGAATCGGGAGCAGCAGATCGAACTGGCGGTCGATCTCTTCCGCCACGTCCCGCATCGCCGATTCGAGCGCGAGGCTGGCGTGGACCACCGCCTGGGTCATCCGGCCGCGAAGGGGGTGGTGCCGGCGACACCGCCGTCGGCATCGGCGCGGATCGCCTCGATCCGGGCCTGTGCCGCGTCGAGCCGGGCGGCGCATTGCTTGCGCAGCGCGTCGCCGCGTTCGTAGAGCGCGATCGCCTCGTCCAGCAGGGCGTCGCCGCTTTCGAGGCGGGAGACGATGCGTTCGAGTTCTTTCAGCGCATCCTCGAACGAAAGCGCGGCGATGTCGGTCCCCTCGGTCATGGCGCCGCTATGCGCTGTGGGCCGAACCAATTCAACCTCCCGCTATCGCCTTGGCGCCCCTACATTGGCCGCGAAGGAGATCTGCCATGTTCATCAGCATCAACCCGGCGACCGGTGAGGAGGGCGCACGGTTCGACGCGCTGGACGATGACGGGATCGAGGCGGCGCTGGCTCGCGCCGAGCGGGCGTTCCGTGCATGGCGCGTGAGCGACATCGACCAGCGGACTGCATTGCTGACAGCAATCGCCGACCAGTTCGAGGCGAACAAGCAGCATCTGGCGGAGACTGCGACGCGGGAGATGGGCAAGACGCTGACCTCGGCGATCGCCGAGGTCGAGAAATGTATCGCAGGCTTCCGGCATTATGCCGCCAAGGGAGCGGGGTATCTCGCGCCGGTCGAGACCAAGACCGCGAGCGGGCGTGCGATCGGGCATTGGCTGCCGCTCGGGCCGATCCTCGCGGTGATGCCGTGGAACTTTCCCTATTGGCAGGTGGTGCGCTGGCTGGCTCCGACGATCCTGGCGGGTAATGTCGGGCTGCTCAAGCACGCTTCGCTGACGCAAGGGTGCGCGGCGCTGATCCAGCAGATGGTGAGCGCGGCGGGCGCGCCCGATGGAGTGTTCCAGAACCTCGCTATCAAGTCGGACAAGGTCTCGCGGATCATCGCCGACAAGCGTGTGGCAGCGGTGACGCTGACCGGGAGCGAGGGCGCAGGCGCCAAGGTCGCGGAAGCGGCGGGACGGGCGCTCAAGAAGGTGGTGCTGGAACTGGGCGGGTCGGACCCGTTCATCGTCATGCCTTCGGCCGATCTCGATGTCGCGGTGAAGACGGCGGTCAAGGCGCGCGTCCAGAATGCCGGGCAAAGCTGCATCTGCGCCAAGCGGATGATCGTGCATACGGACGTCTATGATGCGTTCCTGGAGAAGTTCACCGCCGCGATGCTGACGGTGAAGATCGGCGACCCGATGGAAGACGGGGTCGAGATGGGACCACTATCCAGCGTCGAGCAGCGCGACACGGTGCTGGCGCAGATCGGACGCGCCGTTGCGGACGGCGCGATGCTGACGGGCGGCGAGAAGATCGACCGCGATGGGGCGTGGATGGGCGCGGGCGTGCTCACCCATGTCGATCCCGATGCGGACTTCGCGCAGGAGGAGATTTTCGGACCGGTCGCGATGGTGTTCCGCGCGGACGATATCGATGCGGCGATCGCGCTGGCGAACGACGTTCCGTTCGGCCTCGGATCGAGCGTGTGGACCAGCGATCGGGCGGAAATCGACCGCTTCATCCGCGACATCGAAAGCGGGATGACCGCGGTGAACCAGCTGCTCGCCTCAACGCCCGAAGCCCCGTTCGGCGGCGTCAAGCTGTCGGGCCATGGCCGCGAGCTCGGGCCATGGGGCTTGCACGAGTTCATGAACCTGAAGGCGGTGATGCTGGCGGAATGATCGCGGCGATTGCCGCCGCGTCGATTGGCAGGCTACGTGTCTGTCATGAGCGATATCAAGCTGTTCCGCACCACCGATAATCGGGTTCAGGAGATCGAAGGGGGCGCCGTCCTTCTTGAGCGTTCCTTACAGGTACTGATCGAGCGCAACATGGAAGCGTTCCTTGGCGTTCGTTTCCTGGCGTCGGAATTTGCAACCTCGAACGGTGGGCGCATGGATTCGCTCGGCATCGACGAGAATGGCTCACCTGTGATCATCGAGTACAAGCGCGCCAGTAATGAGAACGTGATCAATCAGGGACTATTCTATCTGGATTGGTTGATGGACCATCAGCGCGATTTCGAATGGCTGGTGCTGAACCGGTTCGGTCGTGACGTTGCGGAGGCGGTGGATTGGGATACGCCGCGCCTGATCTGTATCGCCGGCGACTTCACGAAATACGATATTCATGCGGTCAACCAGATGAACCGCAACATCGAGCTGGTCCGCTATCGCCGCTTCACCGACGAGCTCCTGCTGTTCGAATTGCTGACATCGACCTCCAGCCGATCGTCGGCAGGGGGCGCGGGTAGGGCGCAAGGGGAGGTGAAGGTCGTCGGACCGCGGACCAAGGACAAGACAGTGACTGAACTGCTGGCGGATGCGGATGCAGGGCTGGTCGATCTATTCGATGCAGTGAAATCGCACCTGATCGCGCTTGGCGACGATGTCCAGGAGAAGACGCTCGACAATTATATCGCGTTCCGGAGGCTCAAGAATTTCGCCTGCGTAGAGGTGAAGCCGCGGGCACGTCATGTGAAGGTGTTCGTAAAGGTCAATCCGGACAGTATCACGCTTGAGCCGGGCTTTACCCGCGATGTTCGCAAGATCGGTCACTTCGGTACCGGCGATCTCGAGATCATCGTCACCGATAAGGCGACGCTGGACAAGGCCAAGCCGCTGATGGAGCGAAGCTACGACGGTGCCTAGACGCTGGCCTCTGCAGCGATCTCGATCAGCAGATCCTTGCGACTGAGCTTGCCGATCATCGTCTTGGGCAGCTTGTCGCGGATCACTACGGCATCGACGCGCTCATGCTTGCCGAGCTGCGGGTTGAGCCAGTCGCGCAGCGCATTGCCCGTCACCGGATCGGCATCCTCGTTGAGCGCGACATAGGCGCGCGGGGTCTCACCGCGATAGGAATCGGGCATGCCGACCACCAGAGCCTCCTTCACCGCCGGGTGACGATAGAGCACGTCCTCGATATGCTTGGGGAAGACCTTGAAGCCGCCGACGGCGATCATGTCCTTCAGGCGATCGACGATCTTGATGAAGCCGTCTTCGTCGATCTGGCCGACATCGCCGGTGCGCAGCCATTTCTGTCCGCTGGCATCGACGGTGAAGGTGCTGTCGTCGGTTTCGGGGCGTTCCCAATAGCCCTGCATCATCTGCGGCCCGGCAAGGACGATCTCGCCCGGCTCACCCTCGGGGGCGGGCTTGGACGGATCCTCCTTGTCGACCAGCCGCACGTGCGTCGCGATGATCGGCTGGCCGATCGTCCCCGACTTGCCTTCGGCGAGATAGGGGTTGGCAGAGACCACGCCCGAGCTTTCGGACAGGCCATAGCCCTCGATCAGCTTGGCGCCGGTCGCTGCCTCGAACCGGGTCTTGAGTTCGGCGGGCAGGGGCGCGCCGCCCGAGATGCAATATTGGAGGCTCGACCAGTCGGTCTTTGAAGCGTTGGGGTGGTCGAGCAGCGCCTGGAACATCGTCGGCACGCCGGGCAGTGCGAGCGGGCGGGTGCGCGTGATCGCGGCGAGCGCCTGTGCGGTGTCGAACCGCGGGAGCATCACGATCTCGCCCCCGGTGATGACGGTGCGGTTGAGCACACAGGTATTGGCGAAGACATGGAAGAAGGGCAGTACGCCCAGTACCTTGTCCTTGGTCGTGCCGAGCTCGGGATCGAGCCTGGCCACCTGGCGCGCATTGGCGCTGAGATTCTGATGCGTGAGCATGGCGCCCTTGGGCACGCCGGTGGTGCCGCCGGTATACTGGATCAGCGCGAGATGCGTTTCTGGATCGATCGCTGCGGTCTCGCACGCGCCATCGTTCGCGATCAGTTTCGAGAAGGCGATGATGCGCGGATCATTGGGCTTTTCCGCGACTTCTTTCGCCTTGAACCAGCGGTAGAGCAGCGACTTGGCCGGGGGCAGCGCGCCGGCGACCGATCCGACGACGAGCCGTTCGAGGCTGCTCGCCTCCAGCACCTTGAGCGCGGTGGGAAGCAGGGCGGTGGCGCTGATCGTGAACAGCAGGCGAGTGCCCGAATCCTCGACCTGGGCTTCGAGTTCCTCGACCGAGTAGAGCGGTGAGAAGTTTACCACCGTCGCGCCGAGCTTGAGGATGCCGTAATAGGCCGCGACATAGTGCGGGACATTGGGCAGGAACAGGCCGATGCGGTCGCCCGGGCCATAGCCCAGCGCCTTCAGACCGCAGGCGACGCGGTTGGCGCCGTCGAGCGTCTCGGCATAGCTGTAGTGGCGGCCCATGAAATCCAGCAGCGGGGCATTGCCCATCCGTCGTGCGGAGTCATCAAAGGCGGTGGCCATCGATAGTGGCGGCAGTGACTGATCCCAGGGACCGGGGTGACGATAGGCGGTACGCCAAGCCTGTTCGGGATCGCTCATTTACATAGGTGTAAGCAACTCACCGGGCGTGTCAACGCGGCGAAACTCAGCGCTCTGTACCTTTTGCGGTCCAGGTATACAGCACCGATACGGCCAGGATGCCGACATCGATCGCGGCCTGAATCTTCCGCGGAGCGACGTCGGTCACGTCATGCGTGAGAATGCGGATATTCGCGGAAGGATGGTGCGCTGCGGAAAGGGCCAGCAACGCGGCGGCGCCACCGGCGAGCGCGATCCTGCGCTTGCTCAAACTGTCCATGCTGCGCGGCCTCCTGCGTCGCGGGCCATTACGCACCGGCCGGCTGAACGGCAACTGAATTGCGTGCCGGTCAGGCTGCTTTTGTTGCAGTGCGAACACGATCGCGGCCGGCCGATTTGGCGGCGAACAGCGCGGTGTCGGCGGCGCGATAGAGTGCCTTCCAGTCGGACTCGGAGGCAAGCGATCCGGTGGCGGTGCCGATGCTGGCGGTGACGCGCAGGTCGAACGGCATCCGCGTCGCGCGCAGGCGGTTGAGGATGGTGTTCGGATCGACCGGCTCGGCCATTTCAGTGACGATCGCGAACTCCTCCCCGCCGAAGCGGGCGATCAATGCGCCGGTCGGGGCGATCGTCCGCAGCGTACGTGCGACAACGCGCAGCACTTCGTCCCCGCCATCATGGCCGAGCGTGTCGTTGACCTGCTTGAAATGATCGAGGTCGAGAACCAGCAAGGTCTGCGCGCCCGGTCGGCCGATCGCCTGGGCGAGGAACGACCGGCGGTTGAGCAGGCCGGTGAGCGGATCGGTGTCGGCGAGGCGGCGGGCGACCGTCTCAGCGGCGACCGCTGCGTCGCGCTCATGGCTGAGCAGACGGATGCGATAGGCGATCGCGACCGAGGAGATCAGCGCCTCTGCCGCCATCGACAGGATCGTGGAATTGTCGAGCCAGAAGTTCCAGCGGATCAGGCCGAGATTGGCGAAGGTGCGCAGGCTTGCCGCGAAGATCGGCAGTGCCCAGGCCAACGCGAACACCCACAGGAAATTGGATCGGCCGCGCCACGCACTCCACAGCGTCGCCGCGACGCAGATCAGGACGCCGAAGAAAACCCAGGAATAGACGCGATCGACGAACTGAACCCCCAGCGGCGCAAAGGCCACGAAGAAGATCCCGGCGCCGATCAGCACTGCGACGGTCGTCCGGATCAGCAGCCGCAGCCGCGGGCCGAACACATGCTCCTCGAAAAAGGCGCGCGCAAAGAGCAGCGCCGAAGCGCTGGCAAGGGTGAGCAACAGATAGTTGAGGCGCAACCG
>CAYOXO010000132.1:0-12276 GCA_964407945.1 uncultured Stakelama sp. | reverse complement strand
ACATCGTGCTGCCCGTCCTGTTCATGGCGCAGCGCATGCCGGTTCCACGGTTGCTCCTTCATACTGATCTTGAAGCAGTGGAGCGTGCTTGCGTCGATCTGGTGGCGGAGTCTGCGATCAGGTTGGTGACGGATGAAATGAAGCCAGCCTGGTGGGACGCGAGTTGAAATGTCGGAAAGTCGTTCCCCAAAGGTCGATCGACCCGCGAACCCCGGGCGGTCGGTTGATCGCGAAGCCGGTCTCGAATTGCTCGCCTTCTCCGACCTTGCCGAGAAAGGCGTCCCGTTTTCGCGGCAGCACATAGCTCGCCTCATCAAGTGCGGACGGTTCCCCGCGCCAATAAAGCTCGGCACCGGCACAAACCGCTGGATCGCTGCCGAGGTCGCCAATTGGCTTTCTGAGCGCAAGGCCGAACGCGATGCCGCGTTGGAAGTTCAGCGTCGAGATCGCTAGTGGTTCTCGCCACCACTGACGCGTGTTGTTCGCAGCCTCCGCGCCGGTAGCAAAGCAACTCCCGAAATCGCTTCCGCCCGCGCAACCCGCCGACTCGATTTCGTGCCGCTTTACCCTAGGGGCGGGCAATGCACGCGCACCGAGGTGCAATAGGGAACATCCGGCAACCTCGCATCACCTGAAATCTGCTGCACAGTTTGCTGCACACTTTGGAGAATTGCCAAAGTCCGCTGCTGCGGGCCTGCCCTAAGTCTTTGATTTTATGGGGGATTTTGGTGGACGCACTTGGGCTCGAACCAAGGACCCGCTGATTAAGAGTCAGCGGATTTCTAAGCTTTTCAATGCCCGTTCCGACATTTTCTCATTCTGTACCGCGTTGCTCCTCTCTGGGCAATTGAATTTTGTCGGAATATGGAGCCTGCTGATTTTCGCGTCAGCCGCGCCACTATGCCCAACGGATTCGGACGATCATCGGCGCGCTGATCGGGAAGAATGGGGTTTCCGGATGCGAAGGTTGCTGGCAAAGCTCACCGCTCCTTCATCCATTCGGTCCTGGTCACGCTTCTATGGTCCATCAAGCATCGACCGACGGTATCCGGTTGCGGGAGCTGATTGCGACGCTCGAGAAGATGGCGCACGAATGTGCCAGCCGCGGGGAGCGTGATCCTCGCGTCGTGATCTTCTCGAATTATCACCCATATCTGGAGCCGCGACACGTTCGCCTGCACGGCAACGAGATTCGGATCGAGTAGCGGCGCGGGCGCTCTTTTCGTACGCGCCCGGCGGGGCTAGCCTGTCTCAATGCCCACCAATACCACCCAGGCAGCATTGCCTCAGACAGCCAATCTGCCGGCCACCGTGCCCCCGGCGAAAGGCGAACCGACCGACCGAACGATCGTGATCAACGTGCCGGGCTCGGCAACGCCGTCCGAGGGCAAGGGGTGGAGCGATGCAACATCGTCGATCGCCGGCTCGCTTGCTTGGCCGATCACCATCGTCTTGGTGTTGTACCTGTTTCGCGTGCCCATCTCCGGCTTCATTTCGCGGCTCCGCAGCTTCAAGGGAGCGGGCATGGAAGCCACGACTGAGGCGATGATCGAGGACGAGCTTCCCGCTCGCGAGCCGCCGGCGGGAGCGCCGGACATAGATCCCTACAGCTCGCCAATCGAGACGATCATTGTGGCATGGGTGAAGGTGGAAAAGGCCGCAAGAGACGCTGTTATCCGTGCGAACCTGCGGCATGGCAGCGAGATTGGTGCGCCCTACTCGACGGTCTTGCGCAACGTTGACGCACTGCAGCGCGCGGCGCTGATCCAACCCGAGCTGCGTCCGTTGATTGGCGATCTGGCAAAGATCCGCAACCAAGCGATCCATAACCCTGAGGAGCCAGTCAGCCGGGCGGCGTTGAAACAGTTCGTCGCCAATGCAGAGTGGGCCGTTTCGAAGCTCGAAGACGTCGGCCGTTAATCGCCCCTACGCTCCCCACACTGGTCCGTCGGCGTCCGGAAAGAAGTCGCCTGGCTCCTGCGGCTCGTGGCCATGGGGAAGTGTGGGCTCTCCGCCTCCAAACCTGATGCGGATCGCCGCTACCTGTTCGCCCAGCCAGTGGAAAGCGGCCGCATAGGGCTCTGCCAGCATCCGCTGCCCGATCTCTCTACAGAATGCGGCCGGGAGGTAGCCTAGCTGAACACCGCGCGCACTGAACACGGCGACTGCGTCAGAATCGTGGATATTCTCCGGCTCGCAGCGCAGCTCGACGTGGTCACCAAGCGCGAGCCTGCTCAGCTCGGCCCGGCGATCGCTCCCATCCTCGTTCGAATAGTTGATCCCGACGACGAAGATGCTGATTTCGGCAAGGCTCATCTCGCCATTCTGCAGGCGCGGCGGCGGCGTGTCGATATCGGTGGAGCGGCCCGACGGGGTCGCGCCGTCCTCTCACGCCCGGGAAGGGCGCTCGTCCAATGGACGGGCCGCGAAGCAGCTGGTGCCGCTGCTTGGTCCAAACTGCAACTGCTGATAATGGAATCGGGCTGTGGTGGCGTGGTGGAACACGCCCCTAACTGACAGACACGAAAGTCGGCCCAACCGGCGAGCCAGACGCGACGGGGATAGGGCGGAGAACTAGCTTATTGCAGGTTTGAGTCCTGCCGCTGCCACAGAATCAGTGCCTGACCGCCAGAGGCGGGCGCTCTACCGTTAAGCTACCGACTCCCCGCTGTGCACCGCGGATCAACACCGAACGGGATTCGAACCCGCATCTCCCTACGTCTTGAGAAATAGGGTCCGAGCCCACGCGGGTCAACGCGGGCTCGGCGCATCGGTCAGCGTTCCGAATAGGTCGGCTTGGGATAAGGCCGGGCCGGATGGCGGCACCCCTTGGCGAACCGCGGCTTCAGGAAGCGCAAGTATCGGAACTGGCGCAGCTGGTGCCGCGTGGCGCGATCGATGTTGGCCAGCAGGTGCGCTGCGCGCGGGGATTTCGCCGTCTTCGAGTTCGTGGCGAGGGAGTTGTGATAGAACTCGCCGTCCAGCTCCCAGAAGATGCCCTTGTGCTCACCGTGATAGGTGAACCCGGCCGCCTGGTAGACGGTGCCAAAAAGGCCGCAGCGCTCGTCGGCGAACGACTGGATCCATTTCACCTCGGGCCGCACGCGGCGGATCAGCCGAATCGAGCAGGCGAGGGCGCGACTTTCGCTGTTCCGCGGCGCTCGATCGTCGAGCCACATCCGGTTGAGCTCAAGGTATTCGCGGATGCCTGTGCCCGCCACGACGCTGTCTGCCGATGCGGGGTTCATGGCAAAGCCGTACTGAAGCACGCCCAGCAACTCGCCGCCGATGAAGACGCCCAGGTGGAGCGTGGACGCGCTGTAGACGCGGCGGCTGTAGTGGTTGGCGATGATGATGCCGTTCGCGAGCGCGCGATCGATCGTGCGGACGAAGAAGCTCGCCTCACCGAACCCGATTGCTTCTCGCCGGCCGAGCAGGTTGGCGGCCGGGTCGAACAGATAGCCGGCACATTCGCCGGCGACACCACCCGTGAATTCGAGCGGCTGATTTTCGGTGGTTAAGGACTCCATAGGGGGATGTGCTCACATAGGCCCCGCCCGGTGCACGGGCGCGGGGCGTTGCGGCTGGCCAGCCGCGCGTGACGGGGAGCGTGCAGTTGCCCGTCGGTTGCCGTGTTGGCGCACGGCACCCCCGCTCGGCCTGGCGACCGGCGGACGTGTTCGGATTTGGTGAAGGAGGCCGGCCGGGCTAGGCTCCGCGCATGAAGCCTTGGCCGACACAGTTGCAGGCACGCGAGCGTCTGCGCGAGCGCGCGGACGAGCGCGGCGAATCGTTGGCGGCTCTGTCGCGGATCATAGGGAGGCCGTCGCGCTACCTCTCGGATTGGGTCCGGAGAGGTCGCCCGGATTGGCTGGAGCCCGGCGACCGTCGCAAGCTGGAGCGCTATCTAGGGATCGGTGAAGCCGAAATAGGCTGGCCGGAAGGGTAGCCGGTTCAGCGTTTCGCTGGCCGTCGCGCCTCGATCCGTTTGCGATATCGCGACCGAGCTTCGTCATATTCGTGATCGCGCGGCATGCCCGCGGCCTGGGCGATCGCGTTCAGGCACGAATTGAGCGTCTGCCACCGGCCGAAGCCAGCCGCGGTGCGGGTGTTGACCTCGCTCCGCTGTGTCAGTTCATCCCAGATCAGCCTGCACGCATGCTCCGGGTTCGCGTCGAGATCGTCACGGCTCACGGCGAAGAGGAAACCAATGGCAAGCCGCAGCGCGGCGCTTGGTTGCAGTTGCCCCTCTTCCACGGCTCGACGGGCCTCATCCTCAAGGAAGCAAAGGGCATGGAAGATCAAGCGTTCTCGCGCGACTCGCATTGGCGAACAATAGGTGAACAAACAGGATATTTCGAGAGAGTATGGCGGGCACGACCTTCGCAAGAACTACGCCAAACTTGACGCCGCTCGCGTGTAAAAATGTATATCAATGATATACATTTCTCTTGCGTTGCCGATGCACGTATGTATAGTAGCGATATACACAACGGAGGAAGTGCAATGCTGATCGTTTCGGTTCGGGACAAGCGGGTGAAGGCTCTGGTGGAAGACCCGCAGCTCACCAGCGTGAAGGGGCTCGACAAGCTCGAAATCCGCAAGATCGTGGAAATGATTGTCGCGATCCGCGTGATGAGCCACCCGCTCCAGCTGCTCGCCGTCCCCTCGTGGAAAGCGCACGAGCTGACGCCCGGCCAGCCCGGCAAGTGGAGCCTGTTCGTCAATCTCAATTATCGCCTGACCTTCATGGTCGATATCGACCTGCAGGAGGTGAGCGTCCTCGACTATGAGGATTATCACTGAGGGGCGGGGGCGGGGGGGAACCCCCGCCAACACCTTTTGTGTATAGTGGTGCTAGACAAATCTACCGCGCTGTGTATATCGGCGGTATATTCATCATAGGTGTCGCCATGAAGGACAGCTCCAGCCAGTACAAGATCGCCGCCGGCGAGGACATGATCGTGAGCGCACTGCCACCGCTTGATCAGCACCCCGGCAATTTCATCCGCGACGTTCTGCTTCCAGAGTACGGCTTGAAGGTCAGCCCCGCGGCCCGCCGTCTCGGTGTCAACCGGGCGGGATTCATTCGGGTCTTGGATGGCAAGCACGATGTCAGCCGAGACCTCGCCTATAAGCTCGGCGCGCTGATGAATGATGCCGTCGCCGATCTCTTGATTGCTTACCAGCACGCCTACGATTTGGCCAAAGAGCGCGAGAAGCGCGAATCGTATAAGGCGACGATCGAGCGCGTGCCTCCTCTCGCGCAAACGGCATAGAGGACTCGAAACACAAAAGGGCGCGCTCAGCCCTCCGAGCGCGCCCTTCGTCTGTGCTAGGTGGCAGTGTACCGCGCCGCTCGCGCCAGCCGCTAGAAACCCGCTTCCGGACCTCTAGCACCGGTCTGGGTGAGCAGTTTTGAGAACTGCCCACGCGAGCGCTGCAGCCATGCTGCAAACCCCGTTACCGACGCCTCGGGTGCGGTCCAACCTATCGGCCAGCCCATCAGCATCTCGAGGAACTGCGGGTTGGGCACCAGGGTGTCGAAGTAGCAGTGCTTCCCATTCCTGAAGCTCACTCGGACCGGGGGCGAAGAGCGGGAGCGCATCGCCGGGGACCACCCAAGCGCCGTCAGAGCATGTCGCAATGTCATCCACATCTTTGCCGCGGATCCGGCGCTCGGCTGCGCCAGCGACGTCTCCAAGCGCTCCGGCTGGCGCACAAAGCGGATACCCGCTGACGACAGTTCCAGATCCGGTGGATGTCCGCTGTCGGACGCGATCGGCGTGGGCCAGCAGGAAGATCCTGCGTCGGCGGTGACTGGCGCCAGCCTCTCGCGCCGTGAAGACGCCCGCCTTTGTCGTGTAGCCCAGCTTGCGAAGGTCTCCGATGACGGTGGCAAATCCCAGATCGAGATGGCCTTCGACGTTTTCGCAGAAGACCCACTCCGGCTGGACTTCGCCGACGACCCGGGCAACCACTGGCCAGAGGTGTCGCGGATCGGCCTCGCCGCGTCGTCGACCTGCATAGGTGAACGGCTGGCAGGGATAGCCTGCAGCGACGAGATGAACGCGGCCGCGCCATGGTTTGCCGTCGAATGACCTAAGGTCGTCCCAGACAAGTGCCTCAGCCAAGGCCTTGTCTGCCATCCTCGCCACGAGAGTGGCCGCGGCGTGGCTTTCCCGCTCGACGAAAGCCACAGTTCGATAACGTGGTTCTGCAATGTGCAGGCCGAGGTCGAGGCCTCCGTACCCTGCGCAGAGGGAAATGCCCCGGAAGTCGTCATTCTCAGGGCTGAACTTGGTACATAGGTCCACAATGTGCGCTCCGTTCGGCCGCTCCGTTGGCGGTCGTGTCAGGGAGGCTCAGGGGCCTTATTGAATTGAAGCACCGGCATCGCCGGCATTTGATCTCGATCTCACCGCAGATTGCGGCCGGCGCTGCCCTCATGAGGAGAGCGCCGCATCCACCACACCTAATCAATTCCTTCACTGTTCGACACCTAAACGCCCCGCGCCGGGGCCACCGGTGAGGGGATCGAAGCCGGCTCGCGACCGGTCAGGTGCGGGTTGCCGCCCGCGGCTCGGCGCGCTGCAACGCGCCTGCCCCCCTCTTCCAAGGGGTAGTCTTGATGGGGCCGAGCAAGGCTCGGGATGAAAAGCCCGCACCTGGCAACCGGTGCGGGCTTTCTTCACGCCAGTTGTGCCGCGGTCAGTCCGCCAGCTGCTGGTCGATAGCTGTGTTGAGCTCATCCGACATGGTCACGCTTTCGGCATGGACTTCGGCGAGCTGGGCGCGCAGGCGTTCCTTGTCGGATTCGGTGAGCACCGCGGCGGACGCGGCGACCGCGTCCTTGTACTCGGCGACCACCTGTGCGGCGGTCGCGATCGCGGCCCGCGCGGCGAGGCCGCGCTCAAGGAGCTGTTCGAGCACGCTCATTTTGCACCTATCAGTTTGCGGAGGTCGAGCACCGCGGACATGGCCTCAGCGGCCGCGCTCGCTTTTCCGGCGCCGTCGGCCGCTCGCTTGCCCCGCTCAAGCGCGGCGATGATCTTGGAGTTTAGGCTCCGAATCTCTCGCAGCACCGGGTCGGGCAGCACGCCCGTCCGTACAGTGAGAAGCGCAGCCCGGTTGGCGAACTGATACCATTCCTCAGCGACGATCAGCGCGCGCAGGCCGGTGATTTCGACGGTTTCACCGATCTTGGTCACGACTGCCACGGTCTCGCCGTGCTGCGTGACACTGACGACTTCGGCGACGACCGCGCCGGGCGGCTCGAGTTCGAGCCGGGGGGTACAGGCCACCGCGAGGCTCGCGGCGACACAAATCAGAAGACGGCGCATGGCGCGCTCCTTTCATAATTATGGCGGCCGAGGGTTGGGCGGGGCCGAGGCCCCGCCGTTTGATCACTCAGCCTTGCTGGTGACGTGGATAGTTGCGCCGACGCTGATGCCGGTGACCTCGTCGCCGGCCTTGCTGATGTAGCCGTTGACGGAGATCGAAAGTTCCTGCCCCTCGCCTGGCTCGGCGACCAGAGGAAGGAGCGCGGCCACGACACCTTCAGCCTGCTCCCGATCACCAGTGTGGATCGGCTGGGCCTCCACGACTTTGTCGAACTCATGGCTGACGGCAACCGCCGCGAGCGCGGCCGAAGCCACGCGCACATTGAACGAATAGCTCATGTTTCACCTTTGCTTTCGAGTTTTGCCGGCGACCCGCCGGCGGGGTCACTCGCCCTCGGGTTTCACCGGGACAGGTTCGTCGGGAGGCTGGTCGATCTGGACCGACTGCGGCCCCGCGTTATGGGCTTGCGCATCGGCGCGGCGTGTGCCGCTCTCGCTACCGCCGAACAGCCAATCAATGACCGTGCCGGTCTTCGCGATGATCCAGCCGATCATCATGCCCACCTCAAGCTTGTTCGCTTCAAGGATGGGCTTTTCGGTGGTCAGGACTGTGTTGAGTGTCGAGATTGCTGCCCCGATCATCACGAGGCCGATGACAACGCGGAGCGCGCGAACCTCCCAAGGAGGGCGCCCCAGATCGCCGCGCGGCGACACCCGCCGCCACCATGGCGCGCTCATCGGATCGCCTCGGCCATCCAGGCGGAATACTTCTTCACCTGCCCCGTGCCGTTATAGACCGCGACGAATGGTTCGCAGCTCTTCGGATCTCCGGGGCGGCACGCGCGCAGCTCGTCCTCAAGCTTCTTGAACCGGACGAACCGAACGAAGCTGTCGAGATGCGCCGCCTCGTTCACCGCCAACGCGACTGCCATGGCAAACGCGTCCGTATAGCCGAGGTCGACCGCATTCTCGCCGAGCACCTGAAACGCACCCCAACTGCACGCCTGAAAGGCCGCGCCGGGGTCGAGCGCGCAAGCATCGAGCAGCTTGATGTACTGAACGCTGAATGGGCCGTAGGCGCCCGCCTTCCACTGCCTGTAGGACAGTTTCGGGTGTGACCGATCGAAGCGATGTCCGCTCTGGCGGGAGAAGACGTGCGGCTCGTACAGCGTCCGCGGCCGCCCCTGATCGTCGAACGCGCCGTTCGGTGCCTCTACCGTCCGCACGCCGCGAACATGACCGATGGGCACGCCTAGATTGGCGGCGACCGCGGCAATCTGGCTAGCCGTCAGGGCCTGGGCGCCGCGATTGGTCAATGCCCGAAGGATCGCGCCGCGCGTCTTCGCCCCCGCAATCCCGTCCACCGGACCCGGATCGAGGCCAAGCGCCTTCAGGCGCCGCTGCAGCGTCGCTACGTCCATCGTTCGTCCTTTCGATTGGTGCGGGCGGCTATTGCCGATCGCGGATGTTGAAGAGGGCCTTGAACGCGGCGATGCCACGCTCCCCGAAGAACTCGATGATCAGCAGCCCGGAGAAACCGAGGCCGATGCCGAGCATGACGGCCATGCCGGCACCCAGCGGCTCGCCGTTCCCAAACTGGCCGGTCACGACCATGAACAGGAGGATGATGAGTAGCGCGGTCAGAGCGCGTTCCTGCCATAGCGTGAGCTTGCGCAGCGGTGGCGGCGCTATGTATCTGGCGAGCAGAAGGCCAGCTACGGAAAGGGCCAGAGCGAGCACGGGCACATGCACGCCGAATACAGTGATGATGGCGGGGCCAATGGCGGGCGCCGCGACCGCGACCGCCGCAGTCTTCATGC
This sequence comes from uncultured Stakelama sp., assembly GCA_964407945.1. Lineage (GTDB taxonomy): Bacteria > Pseudomonadota > Alphaproteobacteria > Sphingomonadales > Sphingomonadaceae > Sphingomonas. The sequence continues at coordinate 3,113 of CAYOXO010000132.1, read as the reverse complement.
CCAGCCCGCTTTGTAGAGCGTCACTCCAACTGCTATGCACAGCACCAGCCCCCCGATCTTCACTTTTTCCTTGAGAGCGCTCCAGCGCATCGTCAGCCGGACTGGGGCGGGCTCAATGAAAAGCCGGTGCTCCACAGCCTGCGCGGCGACACTTTGCAGTCCGAACGAGACGGCGAGGGGGAAGACGGTCATCCCGTCGAAGAATCGATCGAGCTGAAATAGCGTCATCATCGTCACATCTGACGCCTCACCCCAGGCGAGAAGGACTATGACGTCCGGCAACGCGCCGAATAGAATGGTGAGGAGAAAGCCGGAAACGATGAGCCGGTTGAGCTGCAGCAGGCTCAGACCGGGTCGCGACGGCGATCGATAGGCACGATTGTCGACGAGCGCCTCGATATCCCGCGCGCGCCGGTGCTCGAGCACAAAACTCACGAGCATCGCCAGTGACAGCGCGGAGATCAGCGAGAGGCTGAACAGCGCGAAAGCATATGCGATCGGGCTGTCTTCGAACACCGGCGGGAAGCGCGCGGGCATCACACGCGGCCGGATTCGCGCTCAACAGCGCGCTTGAGGCCGATCAACCCGCTTCGCGATGCCTTCACGAATGGCCCGAGCCGCACCTCACTGTCGAGATCGGTGCCGAGCGATGCGATGGCTGCGGTAACTTCGGCGAACGCCGCTGACGCGACCAGAGCGGTAAGGGGCGTCATCTTCTCGGCGCGCACTCTCTCATCATGCGCCGCGACCTTGGCGCGCATCGCTTCAATATCGTCCATGATCGTCTCCTTTGAGGCATTAGCCGTGCTGCACGTCGATCCACGCGCGACCTTCGCGAATCGCCCAGACCTTGCCGATGCGGTTGGCCTGATGGTCCGGCGAAGCGAAGAAGCTGGCGCGCGACACGGCGATCGCGGTGATCGTGTCATCCGCGCCCTCTGCGGCGACGACATAGTCGCCGACCGAGAATGCGCCGGTCAGATTGGCAGGCACCTGACCGCTGAAGGCGATGCGATCGACCTTCACCCGCGCTGCCTCCAACTCGGCCTGCCACGCGGCAAGCGCAGCCTCATATGCTGCCAGATCGGCCGCATAGGTCGCACTGGAGCTCTCCCACACAGCGGACTGATCGGCAAAGGCGTCTGCCTGCTGCTGATAGGTCACCGCCGCCTCTGCTGCGGCATTGGCTCGCGCATAGTACTCCGCGAGACGATGCAGGAAGGCCTCTTGCTCCTCGCCGTCGTGCTGCGTCGGCATCGATTCGGTGAATGGTTCGGGCGCAATCGGGGCCCTGGGCGCAGGGCCCAGCGGGGCGGGGGACTCAGGACGGGGATCGAGATCGATCGCCCACGTATCCCCACCCACGAGCGAAGGGTAGGTCGATTTGATGACGAAGCTGCGCGACGCGGCCCAGCTCTGCGTCAACTTGCCATCAACATCGACGCCGCAGATGTCTCCCTTCCCGATCGTGCCGCAACCCGCCGCCTTGGGCATGTATTCGGCATAGTCGGCGCCGCTCGCGTTCACCGTGCCGCCCGCGTTGATCGAGCGGCCCGTGATCGAGTGAGCGCGAAGAATCAATGCGACGCCAGCGTTGGCCGCTGGCGTGCCGCGAGCGTTGAAGAAGACGGCTGAGTACGTTCCATCGTTACTGTACAGCCCGAGCGTTCCGGCGGAGTATTCGGCGTCATTCACATTGTTTATAGCCACACGGGACGCATTCGAATCGGGAGCGGTCCGACCGACTAGAAGGCTGCCGCCGGAGGGCTGCATCACAAGATCGTAGGCGGCGGATGTGCCGGCCACGCTCATCGACTGCATCCATACCGACCCCGAGCTGTGTATGCCCGTGACTAGGCCGTAGGCATTGCCGATTGCTTGAACCGAAGTGGCGCCGCCAGCCGGAACAAGGCCTAATGTGGGGGCAAGAACCCCTGACGTGCTCTGCTGATTGACGTGGTGCCTTGCCAAGGGGTTCGTTGTGCTGATGCCAACATTGCCGCTTGGATAGGCGATGTGGAGGCGTACTTTCGCATTATCGTCGGCCTCGGCGATTTGCAGATCGTTCCCGCTAGCCCGAACCGTATAGTAATAGTTGGTCGACGAGCCGAGGAAGAGCTTCTTGTCGTAGGTTCCCCGCGTGAGAGCGATATGGCCATCGACTTCAAGACGCTGGCTCGGGACCGCAGTGCCTATTCCGACCAGTCCGCCCGCAGACACTCGCAATCGCTCCAGCCCGCCGGTGGCCCAAGCGATGGTGTTGGTGCTCGGCCGCCACATTCCAGTATCCAGGTCATTCGCAAATCGCACTCCCGGCGTGGCCGCCGAGCCGTCGCCGAACATGCCCTGCCCGGCATTGTCGGCGATATCCTGATAATCTTGGATCAGCGCTGCCGCTTCGCGCGCAAGAACGGCGAGCGCGTCCTGTGTCGACAGGATTTCATAAGTCTGCCCAGCCGCCGATGCGCCCGCGTAGTTACGAGTTAGCGTCAACGACGTGGCCGAATTGACGGAAGCGATCTGATAGAGGCGTTCATCGGGACCGCGGAGCGCGTCCCCAGCCTTCACATTGTCAACGAACGACGTGCCAGTGCCGACCACTGCGGCGGATCCGTTGGTCACGGCGATGGTGCCGGCGGCGTACCAGGCCATTTGCGCTTTCTCCTTAGTGAAACAGCACGCATCGCGCCGGGCAGCGCTTGTTGGCGGCGCGCGGCGAGATCCGGACGAGGCCGGAGCGTGATAGCTAGAAAATCGTGTGGTTCAGCGGCCGCAGGAGGCGGCGATCAGCATCCAGAGGGCTGGCTGGCGTCGGTTACTCGCCCGCACACTTCATGCTTCACGGCCCGAGCGTCCTCCGGATCGGCGGGAGTTGTCCCCAGCTTGAGCAGATCGCTTTCGAACAGCCGTTTCCTAGGATCGATCGGGTGCCGCACACCGCGGCGATCAACAAATGTACGCTGACCCTTCGCGGGGCCATAGAGCATTACCCCTCCGGGAAGCTCCTCGCGCCGGATGTTCGAACAGCCCGAAAGCAAACCAGCCGCTGCAACTGCTACGATGATCGCTTTCATGTCACTCCCCCCATTTTCACCGATGCCACACAATAATTC
>CAYOXO010000131.1:0-12342 GCA_964407945.1 uncultured Stakelama sp. | reverse complement strand
CCGGAAATGCTGGGTGTAGCGAAAGTCGATCAACGTGTTGAGGCCGGGCACGGCTTCGAAGATGATGTCGCCGCCCTTGCCGCCGTCGCCGCCGTCGGGACCGCCATATTCGATATACTTCTCACGCCGGAAGCCGACGGCGCCGCCGCCGCCCCAGCCGGATTTCACGTAGATCTTTGCCTGGTCGAGAAAATGCATGTCGCGCGATTTACGAGGGAGTGGGGCGGAATGCCACCCCGCATCTCGGCATGGCGACTAGAAGCGGCGCGGCGGTGCGGGGGCGGCGGGGGAGGTGGCGGGGGCTGATCCCAGGACACGACGCAGACATCCGGGTCGCAGGGTGCGGCTTGTTCGATCACCGCAGCGAGTGACTGGATCGCCTCGCACGGCATGTCATGAGCGGGGATGATCAGCCTCGGCCGCGGGCTGATCCGGGCGGCGCTCCGAAGATACAGCCTGAACGTCGCGTCATCGACCGGCGCGCCGTTCCAGCGGATACCCTTGTTCTCGATGGTGATGCGGTTCCCGCTCGCCACCAAGCCGGGCTGCGATGCCTCGATGCCCCAATGTGCCGGAATGGGGCATCGCGCCGGTTGCTGCGCGGTGAGGGTCAGGAGAAGCGATGCGGCGAGCATGCGCGCTTACTTTGTCAAAAATTCGCCGCGGCCATAGGGCGGGCGCGTCTGGCCTTTGATCCAGTCGCCGAGCAGCCGATAATAGCCGTCGGTGATGCGGGTGGTGGTGCGCTCGCCGTCGGCCGCCTGTGTGAACTCGCCCATGCCGTGGTCGGTGGCAGGGAAGCGGACGATGTCGATGCGATGCCCCTCGCGACGCAGCGTCTGGAGGCGGTCGATCGTAGTCTGGGGCGGCGCCTCGCGGTCCTCGGCGGCGATCACCCAGAGTTGGGGCACCTTGACCTTGCGGAGCCAGCCCATCGCATCATAGCGCCAGTCGAGCTCGAGATTGTCGAACTTCGCAGCGCCCTCACGGCGCAGCGTCGCCTCGTCGAGCGCGAGGACATCGCCGGTGAACTCGCCCTTGATCTTCGCGAACCAGGGCTGGGCGCCGTAGCGGGCCTTGACCACTGCGAGCTGCTCATAGCCCTGCTTGAAATGCTCGGCCATGACATTGCCGGTGGCGTCGGTGATCTCGCGCGCCTGCTTGAGGACGTCGGCGCCATAGCCCGCTTCTGTCAGCTCGGCCGCGACCTGCGAGGCGTCTTCCTCGAGCGGGTCGATCAGCAGGCCGAAGCCGATGGCGACGAAATCGGCGCCCGCATCATTGGCGGCCCGCGGGGCGACCCAGCCGCCCTGGCTGCCGCCGAGCAGGCCGAAGCGCGAATAGCGGCCGGCGGCGAGGCGCTTGGCTTCCTTTGATGCGGCGGCGGCGTCGGCGCCGAGCGCGTGGAAATTCTGGTTGTAGGTGCCTTCCGATTCGCCGGTGCCGCGCTTGTCATAGACGAAGGCGGCGATGCCCTGAGCCGCGAGCATCCAGGGGTAGGAGGCGTTCTTGACCGCCGAATAGCGTTCCGACCCGTGGACCAGCACCGTCAGTGGCGGTTTCCTGCCGGCGGCGGCGGGCGGCTCAATGAGCAGGCCGTTGAGCGTCAGGTCGCCGCTCTTGAACTTGCTAGGGGTGAGGCGAAGTGCGACCTTCGAATAGCGGACGACGGCGGCGCCGTCCTTCACCTCGACCGCGTCGCCGCGGCAGGTGACGTTGCCGTCATTGGTGAGGCCGAGGCGGCCATCCTCGGCGTGCCAGCGCCATGCACCAGTCTGTGCGGTATCGGTGCGCTCGATCACGACGCGGTAGCGGTTCTGCGGGCCGGCATAGACGCCGGCGACGCAGGGCGGGGAAGCGGGCGCAGCAACGGACAGGCCGGCGGTCATCGCGGCAAGCAACATGGTTCAGCCCCACATCTTCTGGAAACGCGGCGAAGCGGTGAGCTGCCGCAGTGCGATTTGCCGCGCCGCCCCGCGCGGAAGGTCTAGCGACTTGGCGAGTGGCTCGCCGAGCAGGGCGTCGCCCATCGCCATCAGCACGAGGCTGAGCGTATCCTCGCGCAGCGCGACGCTGTTTTCCTCGCCCTCGACCTGAGCGATCTGATCGACCAGCTGGTGGATGACGTCGAGGATCGGGTCGAGCGCATCCTCGTTGCCAGACAGGATCATCCAGCTGGCGAGCGCACCCGCACCGCTCCGGTCGAACGCGTCGAAGGCGAGGTCGACGACTTGGCATGCCTTGTCCTCGGTGCGGGCGCTTTCGTCGGCATGCGCCTCATGAATCAGCGTGACGATGCGATTGCAGACATTCTCCGCGAGGCTGCGGGCGAGCGCGCGCTGCAGACCGGCTGCCGATCCGAAATGGTGGAGCAGATTGGCGTGCGTGCGGCCGATCCGCGCCGCGACCGCCTTGAGCGTCACTGCCTGCGGCCCCGCCTCGATCAGGATCGCGCGCGCGGCCTCGAGCGCGGCGTCGCGTGATTCCTCCGGGGTGAGGCGTTTGCGTTCGGGAAGAGAGGTTATTGACATCGATGTAAGTAAGAAATAGTTTCGGTAGCAATTGCCTTGGAGGAAAATGGTGGCGAACGCAAAGACTCCCGCCGATCTGACGATCAACCCCCGCGACCGCCGCTTCGGGCGCGGGCAGGCGCAGGACCGGCTGTGGCTCGGCGGCGACGTGGTGGGCACGGCCTTCTACAATGCGCTCTCGGTGACCTTTCCCAAGGGCGAGGCATTCTTTATCGAGAGCGTGAAGGCATTCCGCGTCGGCGTGGACGACAAGCTGGCGCGCGAGATCAAGGCGTTCACCATTCAGGAAGTGGTGCATAGCCGCGAGCATGTCGCGTTCAACAAGCGCGTGCTGGACCATGGCTATGACATCAGCCGGCTGGAGGCGCGGATCGACCAAGTGCTGGAGATCGCGCGGGCACGGCCGGCGATCGTCCAGCTCGCTGCGACGATGGCGCTGGAGCATTATACGGCGATCATCGCGTCCGAACTGCTGAGCAACCCCAAGCATCTGGCGGGCGCGGATGCGGAGAGCGGCGAGCTGTGGCGCTGGCACGCGCTGGAAGAGATCGAGCACAAGGGCGTCGCCTACGACACCTTCCTGCATGCGACCCGCGACATGAGTCGCTGGCGGCGGTGGAAGATCAAGACGCTGACGATGCTGTTGATCAGCGGCACCTTCTGGAAGCACCGGATCGAGGGGACGCTGGACCTGATGGCGCAGGATGGCCTTACCGGCTGGCGCGCCAAGGCGGCGCTGGCGAAATACCTGCTCGTCTCGCCGGGTGTCGTGCGCCGCATGCTCCCGGCCTGGTCGAGCTACTTCCTGCCCGGATTCCACCCGTGGAATCACGACGATCGCAACCTGATCAAGCTGGCGGAAAGCGAGTATTCTGCGGCACTTATGCCCAGCGTTGTGGCAGCAGCTTGAATCATCAGATGAATTACTGAACGGAAAATTTCAGAAATTATCCGTTGCGGGGTTGAAACCTCCGCTTCGTCCCCCCAATTGCCGCGACGCAGCAAAGGGGAAGAAAAATAATGCGATCTGCAATCGCCATCCTGGCTCTCACTGTGCTTTCGGCTTGCGGAGGCGCGGCGCCGCCGGCTGCGCCGCCTCCCGCGGAAGTGACGGTTGCCACCCCCTTGCAGCGTGAGGTCGTCGACTGGGACGATTATACCGGCCGCTTCGTCGCGCCGCAGGACGTCGAGATCCGCGCGCGGGTCAACGGTGTCATCACCGCGATCCATTTCCGCGACGGTCAGGACGTGGCCCAGGGTCAGCCGCTCTTCACGATCGATCGGCGCCCCTATGAGGCGCAGCTCGCCCAGGCGCAGGCACAGATCGCCCGCGCACAGGCGGCGCTGACCAATGCCCGCCAGGTGACTGCGCGCAGCCGTGCGCTCGCCAGCGCGCAGGCGGTGAGCAAGGAAGAGCTCGAGACCAACGTCGCGGCCGAACGCGCCGCGGCCGCCGATCTGGCGGCGGGCCGCGCCGCGGCGAATGCCGCGCAGCTCAACCTGGGCTTCACCACTGTGCGTGCGCCGTTCAGCGGCCGCATGTCGGATCGCAAGGTCAGCATCGGTGACTCGGTCGCCGACGGCCAGACGATCCTGACCCGTATCGTCTCGATCGATCCGATCCGCTTCGAGTTCGAAGGCGCCGAGAGCTTCTACCTCAAGAACCTGCGCCAGGATCAGCGCGGTGAGCGCGGTTCGTCGCGCAACACCGCCAATCCGGTTCAGATCCAGCTCGCCGACGAGAACGAGTATCGCTGGAACGGCAAGATGGAGTTCCTGGACAGCGCCGTCGATCCGAATTCGGGCACGATCCGCGCCTATGCGGTGGTGCCGAATCCGACGCGGTTCCTGACGCCGGGTATGTTCGGCCGCGCGCGACTGCTGGGATCGGGTACCTATAAGGCGATGCTGATCCCCGATGAGGCGATCGTCACCGACCAGACCCGCCGCCTCGTCTATGTCGTCAGCAAGGACAACAAGGCGACCCCGCGTCCGGTCGAGGTTGGTGCCAAGGTCGAAGGCCTGCGCATCGTCCGCGACGGGCTTGCCCCGACTGACCGGGTGATCATCGCCGGCATGGGCATGCTGCAGCCGGGTATGCCGGTCTCACCCAAGAAGGGCGAGATCAAGCCGGATGCGACCAAGCAAGCTGCGCCCACCGCCCCGACCGCCGAACCGGAATCCGGCCAAGCCACCGTCCGCTAAGGGACCGAAGCGATGAAATTTCCGCATTTCTTCATCGAGCGGCCGATCTTTGCGGCGGTACTCTCGATCCTGATCGTGATCGTCGGCGCCATCGCCTATCCGTCGCTGCCGATCGCCCAATATCCGAACATCGCCCCGCCGACGGTGGTGGTGACCGCCACCTATCCGGGCGCGAGCGCGGAGACGCTGGCGGAGACCGTTGCCGCGCCGATCGAACAGGCGATCAACGGCGTCGAGAACATGATGTACATGACATCATCGTCGACGGGTAACGGCCAGACGCAGATCACGGTCTCGTTCAAGCAGGGGACCGACGTCGATCAGGCGCAGGTTCTGGTGCAGAACCGCGTCCAGACGGCTGAGCCGCGCCTGCCCGAGGACGTCCGGCGCCTGGGCGTGACGGTGAACAAGAATTCGCCCGACTTCCTGATGGTCGCGTTCTTCACCTCGCCCGACAACAGCCTCGATATCCAGTATATCTCGAACTACGTGACCCTGCAGGTGCAGGACCGTATCGCGCGTATTCCGGGCGTCGGTCAGGCGCAGGCATTCGGTGGCCGCGACTATAATATGCGTCTGTGGATCGATCCCGGCCTTGCCGCTGCGCGCGACATGACCGTGGACGAAGTGGTCAACGCCGTCCGTGCGCAGAACGTGCAGGTCGCCGCCGGTTCGGTCGGACAACCGCCTTATGGCAAGGCCAGCCCGGCGTTCGAGCTGGGCGTGCAGGCCAAGGGCCGCCTGACCACCCCCGAAGAGTTCGGCAGCGTCGTCATCAAGCGTGACGCCGCGGGCAAGCTGACTCATCTGCGCGACGTCGCGCGGATCGAACTGGGCGCGCAGGACTATAGCTTCAACGGCTATCTGAACGACAAGCGCGCGGTTGGCGTGGGCGTGTTCCAGCTGCCCGGATCCAACGCGCTGGCGACCGCCGATGCGGTGAAGGCCGAGCTGGAAGCTCTGTCCAAGGACTTCCCGCAGGGGATGAAATACTCGATCGACTACAATCCGACCGAGTATATCGACGAGTCGATCACCGCGGTGGAGAGGACGCTGGTCGAAGCGCTGATCCTGGTGGTGCTGGTGGTCATCGTGTTCCTTCAGAGCTGGCGCGCGGCGATCATCCCGATCATCGCGATCCCGGTGTCGCTGGTGGGCGCCTTCGCGGTGCTGCTCATCTTTGGCTACTCGCTCAACACGCTGTCCTTGTTCGGCCTGGTTCTCGCCATCGGTATCGTCGTCGACGACGCGATCGTCGTGGTCGAGAATGTCGAACGACTGATGGAAGAGAAGGGCCTGTCTCCGCGCGAGGCGGCGCATGAGACGATGGACGAAGTGTCCGGCGCGATCATTGCGATCAGCTTGGTGCTGGTCGGTGTGTTCATCCCGACCATGTTCATCCCGGGCATTTCCGGCGCCTTCTACCAGCAGTTCGCGATCACCATCGCTTCGGCGACGATCATCTCGGCCTTTGTGTCGCTGACGCTTTCGCCGGCGATGTGTGCGCTCGTGCTCAAGCATAAGGGGCATCATTCGGAGGTCCCGGACGGCTGGCGCGGGCTGCCGGCGCGAGCCGGGAAGAAGTTCAACGACGGCTTCAACTGGCTGTCGGAGAAATATGGCCAGCTCACCGCCAAGCTGGTGCGTGCGCTGATGCTGGTGGGCGTGGTCTATGTCGCGCTGATCCTCGTCGCCGGTTGGCGTTTCACGACCACGCCGTCGGGCTTCATTCCGGCACAGGATCAGGGGTATCTGATCGGCGTGGTTTCGCTGCCGCCGGGCTCGTCGCTCCAGCGCACCGATGCGGTGGTGCGTGAGGCGATTGCTGCCGCCAACAAGGTGCCGGGAATGCAGTACTCGGTAGGCTTCGCCGGTCTCGACGGCGCGAGCTTCTCGACCGCGCCCAATGCCGGCGTCGTGTTCTTCGGCTTCAAGCCGCACGCCCAGCGCAAGGAGACTGCCGAGGAGATCCAGGGCGCGCTCTATGGCGCGTTCGCCGGGATCAAGGGCGGAAACCTGTTCATCGTGCCGCCGCCGCCCGTGCCGGGCATCGGCACCGGTGGTGGCTTCAAGATGATGGTCCAGGATCGCAGCGGGCAGGGCTATCATGCGCTGGCGCAGGCGGCGATGGGCATGATGATGGGCGCGAACCAGCAGGAAAGCGTCACCAACACCTTCACCCAGTTCAACACCGGAACCCCGCGCCTGACCGCCGATATCGATCGCGAGCGCGCGGAACGCATGGGCGTGCCGGTGCAGAACATCTTCTCGACGCTCGGCTCGTATCTGGGTTCGGCCTATGTCAACGACTTCAACTATCTGGGTCGCACCTTCCGTGTGACCGCACAGGCGGACGCGCCCTATCGCGATGATCCGTCGGATATCCAGGCGTTGAAGACCCGTTCGGCGTCGGGCGAGATGGTGCCGATGAGCTCGGTGATGACGTTGAAGAACGACAGCGGTCCTTATCGCGTCGTCCGCTTCAACCTCTATCCGGCGGCCGAACTGATGGGCGACACCAAGCCCGGCTATTCGACCGGCCAGACGCTGGCATCGATGGAGGCTCTGGCGGCGAAGACCCTGCCACGCGGCATGGGCTTCGAATGGACCGAACTGGCGTTCGAACAGCGCCAGGCGGGGAATACCGGCATACTGGCCTTTGCCCTGGCGGTGGTATTCGTCTTCCTGCTGCTCGCCGCGCTCTATGAGAGCCTGGTGCTGCCGCTGGCGGTGATCCTGATCGTGCCGATGTGTCTGCTCGCCGCGATCCTGGGTGTGAACGTGATGGGGATGGACAACAACATCCTGACCCAGATCGGCCTGATCGTGCTGATCGGCCTGGCGGCGAAGAACGCGATCCTGATCGTCGAGTTCGCGCGCCAGAACGAGGATGAGGGCATGGACATGTGGGAGGCCGCCAAGCACGCGGCGCACCAGCGCATGCGTCCGATCATCATGACGTCGATTGCGTTCATCCTGGGCGTGTTGCCGCTGGTGATCGCAAGCGGGGCCGCGGCGGAGCTTCGTCAGGCGCTGGGTGTCGCGGTGTTCTTCGGCATGATCGGCGTGACCATCTTCGGCTTGCTCTTCACCCCGGCCTTCTATGTCATCTGTCGCAAGCTGGGTGACTGGTCATCGGCCAAGATGAAGGCGTTGCGTCACAAACCCCAAGACCCTGTTGCGGAGCCTGCAGAATGAAGCGCCTCAGCCTGATTGCTCCGTTGCTGACGGGCTCGCTGCTGGCGGGCTGTGCGGTGGGGCCGAACTATGAGCGTCCCGCGACGCCGCCCACCGCGGCCGCGGCCTTTGTCGACCCCGGCATGACCAAGGTGTCGCCGGGTGCGGTCGAGGGCGAATGGTGGCGGCTGTTCAAGGACCCGGTGCTCGACCGGCTGGTGGTGGAGGCGTTGACCCACAACACCGACATCCGCCAGGCGTCGGCGAACCTGAAGCGCGCGCGGGCGATCCTGTCGGAATCACGCGGGCAGCGCCTTCCCGGAACGACGCTTCAGGGCGGCTATACCCGCCAGCGTCAGGGCACTGCGAATCAGGCTGCGACCATGCCGGGCGTGGCGCTGCCCGACGCGTTCGAGTTCGACAGCTTCCAGATCGGGTTCGACGCGTCGTACGAAGTTGATCTGTTTGGACGGGTGAGCCGTTCGATCGAGGCGTCGCGCGGCGATACCGAGGCGGCGCAGGCCGCGCTCGACGGCGCGCGCGTGGCGGTCGCGGCGGAAACGGCGCGGACCTATGCCGCGGCATGCGGCTTCGCCGCGCAGGCGCAAGTCGCGCGCGAGACGGTGGAGCTGCAGACGCGCACCTTCGATCTGACCCAGCGGCTGGTCGAGGCCGGGCGCGGCACCGCGCGTGACATCGATCAGGCGCGTGTGCTGACCGAGAATGCCCGTGCGCAGGTGCCGGCATTCGAGGCCGAACGCCGTGCGGCGCTCTATGCGCTTGCGACGCTGACCGGCAAGCCGCCGGCCGAGCTGGACAGTGAAGCGAACGCCTGCGCGACGCCGCCGGGCGTCTCCGATCTGATCCCGGTCGGCGACGGGCAGGCGCTGCTCGCACGCCGGCCCGACGTCCGTCAGGCAGAGCGCGCGCTCGCGGCGGACACGGCGCGGGTCGGCGTGGCGACGGCGTCGCTCTATCCCTCGATCCGCTTGCTGGGTTCGGTTTCGCTGGGCGCGCAGAGCCTCGACGATCTCGGAAAGAGCTCGTCGTTCAACTTCTCGCTCGGGCCCTTGCTCAGCTGGAGTTTCCCGAACATCACCGCGGCGCGCGCGCAGATCCGCCAGGCCGAGGCGGGGGCCGAGGGTTCGCTCGCGGCGTTCGACGGCACCGTGTTGACTGCACTGCGGGAGGTCGAACAGGCGCTGGCGCGCTATTCGGGCGAGATCGAGCGCAACGTCGCGCTGCGCCGTGCCGACACCGCAGCGACCAACGCCGCGCGGATCGCGATCCTGCGCTTCGACGCGGGCCGCGACAGCCTGCTTCAGCGGATCGACGCCGAGCGGGATCGCGCGAACGCGCGTGGTGCGCTTGCCCAGTCCAACGCAGCGCTGGCCGAGGCGCAGGTTGCCCTGTTCAAGGCACTGGGCGGCGGCTGGGAAGGCGCGCCCGCACCGGTACGCCGCGAGGCTGCAGCCACGACCCAATAGGTTCTTGAACCATAGGAGCCGGGATGCCCGCCGTGTTGCGTGACGGTGGTGGGCACCCGGCTCCGTCCTTTGGGGTGGCACCGGTGCGCGCAAATCGCCATCGTGTCACCCCGAGGACCCCATGACCCCATTCCATCATCTGCTGATCAACAACCTGATCGCGAACATCACCAATTTCACCGTGTGGTTCGCGGTGACATTCTGGGTGTTTCTCGAGACCAAATCGGTGTTCGCGACCGGGATGATCGCGGGCATGTATCTGGTGCTGACCGCTGCCTTCGCGATCTGGTTCGGCAGCCTGGTCGATCATCACCGCAAGACACGGGTGATGATGGTGTCGAGCGCAGCATCGCTGTTGCTCTACGCGCTCTCGCTCGCCGGCTATTTTCTGGCACCCGAGGGCAGCATGGCGAGGATCGCGGCAGCACCGCTTTGGCTGTTCCTGTTCGCGGTGATGCTGGGGGTGATCGCGGGCAATCTGCGCAACATCGCCCTGCCGACTTTGGTGACGTTGCTGGTGCCCGAGGACCGGCGCGACAAGGCCAACGGACTGGTCGGCATGGTCACCGGAATCGGCTTTCTGACGACATCTGCGATCAGCGGTTTCCTGGTCGCGTGGGGCGGGATGGTCGCCACCCTGGGTTTCGCGATCGCGCTGTCGGCATTGGCGATGCTGCACCTCGTCTTCGTCCGGGTGGACGAGAAGGTTGCCGCGGAAACGCATGATGCGCCCAAGCGAGTCGATCTCTCCGGCACGATTCGGGTTGTGGCTGCAGTCCCGGGGCTGTTCGCGCTGATCTTCTTTGCGGCGTTCAACAACCTGCTCGGCGGCGTGTTCATGGCGCTGATGGACGCGTACGGCCTGTCGTTGATGAAGGTCCAGGCCTGGGGACTGCTCTGGGCCTTCACCTCGTGCGCCTTCATTCTTTCGGGTCTGCTGATCTCCCGCACCGGACTCGGCAAGAACCCGCTCAAGACCCTGTTGCTGGTCAATGTGATCGTGTGGGCAGTAGCGGCGGTGTTCACGATCCAGTCGTCGATCGCGCTGCTTGCCGCTGGGTGTTTCGTCTGGCTGTTCCTTGGCCCCTATGCCGAGGCAGCCGAGCAGACGACCTTGCAGAAGGTGGTGCCGTTCGAGCGGCAGGGCAGGGTGTTCGGCTTTGCCCAGTCGATCGAGCAGGCGGCGTCGCCGCTCACGGCGTTCCTGATCGCACCGCTTACCCAGTTCATCTTCATCCCGTTCATGACGAACGGGGCGGGCGCTGATGCGATCGGCGACTGGTACGGTCGCGGCCCGGAGCGCGGGATGGCATTGGTGTTCACAATCGCGGGGTTGATCGGCGTGCTGGTGGCATTTCTCGCTTTCGGCTCGCGCGCCTACCGCCAGCTTTCAGCGGCTTATGCACGGGAGGCTCCCGAGGAATGAGGGCGGGGCGCTGGCTGCGGCAACTGGCCGTGCTGGCGCTGCTGTTCGTGCTGATGTTCGTGATCGCGGAGCTCCGTGCGCCGCCAGAACGGCTCATCGCCGATGGCGCTGCGGTTCAGGTGATCGATGGCGATAGCCTGCGCATCGGTACGCGGACGGTGCGGCTCAGGGGCATCGACGCTGTGGAGTATCAGCAGCCCTGTCGCACGACCGACGGCGCAGAATGGCGCTGCGGCAACGCGGCGCGCAAGGCGCTTGCTGCGCTGGTCGGGAAAGGCGAACTGGTCTGCGAGGCGCATGCCACCGACAATTTCGGCCGCGCGGTGGCGTCCTGTTCGGCCAAGGGTGTGGAGGATGTCGGTGCGGCGCTGGTCCAGCAGGGCTGGGCGGTCAGCGGCGACGGCGAACGGGAAGGGGACTACGCCGCCGAACAGCACGCCGCGCAACAGGCGAGGCGCGGGATCTGGCGCGGCAGCTTCGAACGTCCCGCGCAATGGCGCGCCGCGCATCCGCGCAGCGCGCCATCGGTTCCCGCCGCCTAGTTCAGGCCGCTATTCGATCGCACGGGTCGTCGTTTCGACCTTCGTCAGACAGGTGCTGTTCGTATTCGACGCACTGCACCTCGCCACCACGACCGCGTGAGAAGCGCGGGACGATGCGCCCTGTCGGCCGGAAGCCGAGCTTGCGCAGCACCCGGCCCGAAGCGGGATTGTCGATATAGTGACCCGCAGCAAGTCTGGGGACGCGCAGGGTGCGAGCGATCGCGATCACCGCCTCGCCCGCCTCGGTCGCATAGCCGCGACCCCAGGCGTCGGGGGTGATCCAATAGCCCATCTCATACGGCTCATCGTCATAGGGGCCGAAGCCCATTCCGCCGACGATGCGGCTGGTGCCATCCTCGAGCGCGCAGATCAGGAAGGTGGTGTCGCTGCGTTCGGTCGAGAGGAATGCCTGCGCGTCGCCCAGCGCATAGGGCCAGGGCGCGCGGCCGAGATTCCGGACCACCTCGTGATGGCCCATCGCGCGGGCCAGTTCAGGCGCATCCTCGATCCAGCCGGGACGCAGCATAAGTCTTTGCGTTCTCGCGAACATCATACTCTCCTCGCGTGATCGCCACTGGCCCGGTTTGATGACGGGACTGCGACGATCTGGGTGGGAGGGAGCAAAGAAAAAGGGAGACCGGGGCGACCCGTCTCCCTTATGCGGTCTCCTGAAGCGGAGACCCGGATCGCCCTGGCGGGCAACCCGGTTGGTTACCCAATGTTATTCGGCTGCTTCCGCAATCATGTCTACCGAACAGAATTTGCGGCCGAGCTTGCCGTCGTGGAATCGCACGCGACCGTCGGTAAGCGCGAACAGCGTGTGGTCCTTGCCGATGCCGACATTGACGCCCGGATAGAACTTCGTGCCGCGCTGACGGACGAGGATGTTGCCAGCGATGGCGACCTGGCCACCGAACAGCTTCACGCCAAGGCGCTTGGAATGCGACTCGCGACCGTTACGCGAAGAGCCGCCT
>CAYOXO010000130.1:0-12585 GCA_964407945.1 uncultured Stakelama sp. | reverse complement strand
GCCGAGCGCGTCGGCGGGCAGCGGTTTCTCGATCGACGCCGAGCAGGTGATCGATGGCCAACTCGGGCTCCTGTTCTACGGAGTGCGCGGCCCGAACGACGTCCGCTTCCAGGGCGGGTTCCTGTGCGTGACGCCGCCGCTCAAACGAACGCCGGCGCAGACATCGAGCGCCTCTGGCGCACCGCCGTGCATCGGGACGTACTCGATCGACTTCAACGATTGGATCGCAGCCGGCGCGGATCCCGCGCTCGCCGCTGGTCAGCCCCGCGTCGAACGCGCTCAAGAACAGGCAGGTCACGCAGGACTTCGGTCTTAACTTCCGCTGGGATGTCAGTGACCGGCTGCGACTGACGCTCGACGGGCAATATGTCGACGCCAGCGTCCGCAACTACAATGCGTCGGTCACCGCCCGTACCTATGCCAACACCTTCGTTGACCTGACGGGCAAGTATCCGCGGCTTGAGTTCACGCCTACGGTCGCCGACAATATCAACCTGTCGCCTGGTGGTCTGAACAACGCGAACAACTATTATTATTACGCGATCACCGATCACACCGAAGACAGCAACGGCCAGGAAGTCGCGCTGCGCGCGGATCTTGAATATGACGTGGATTCAAGCTGGCTGGATGCGATCAAGGTCGGCGCGCGCTATGCCGACCGCGACCAGACGGTGCGCTGGGGGGCGTATAATTGGGCCAATGTCTCGAACACCTGGACGTATACCCAGGCGCCCTATTTCAACATGGACAAGCCGGTCTATCCGGCGGGCAACTACGCAACCCACACGTTCGACCGCGATTTCTTCGCCGGCAATCAGATGAATCACAATTCGTTCGTGTTCTTCAACATGGACAAGCTGGCGAACCGCGCGGACCTGGCCAAGGCGCTCGGCCGTCCCGCGATCGGTGTCGGGGACTATTATCCGGTTTGCTCGAACGCCGGCTATCGCGCGGGCGAGACGATCAGGGAAGACTTCGGCTGCTATCTGCCAAGCGAGGTGCATCGGGTCAGCGAACGCACGGTTGCCACTTATGCCATGGCCAAGTTCGGGGGTGACGGTCTGACGATCGGCGGCGTCCGGGTTTCTGGCAATATCGGTGTTCGACTGATCTGGACGCGCAACGATACCGCGGGCGCGACCACCTTCCCGCTGCCGTTCACGGCGTCGCAGCAGACTTGCACCCGTACGCCCGCGGTCCCGGCGACCGGGACGGATCCGGCACGGCCTGCGAGTACGACGATCGGTTGCGTCATCACCCCCCGCGAACTGGCGTTCAACACCGGTGCGACGGTGGAGGGCGTCACCAAGGCCAACCATTTCAACGCGCTGCCGAGCTTCAACATCAAGTTCGACCTGACCGACAAGCTGGTGTCGCGCTTTGCCTATTCCCGGGCGATGTCGCGGCCCGACTTCGGCTTGTTGCGCAACTATCTGACGGTCAACCGCACGTCGCCCAACCTCAACGACCGGTCGGACCCGAATATCACCTTCGACTCCAACGGGTTCGTCACCGCGTACAAGTGGCAATACACCGGGACGGCGGGCAATCCGGGCCTGAAACCCATGACGGCCGACCAGTTCGACCTGACCATGGAATATTATTTCGCGCCGACCGGGTCGCTGACCTTCACTGGCTTCTACAAGAAGTTCTACGACTATATTCAGGCTGGCCAGTTCAATCTGGCGGTGACCAATGGGGGGGTGACGGAGACGATCCGTCTCAACCGCCCGGTCAATGGCAACGGTGCGAGCATCCATGGTTTCGAAGCGGCGTTCCAGACCTTCTTCGATTTCTTGCCCAAACCGCTCGACGGTTTCGGTATCCAGGCCAACTACACCTATGTGAAGAATGACGGGATCGATACGGTCAACCTGACCAACGAGACCGCGGCCGGTACGACGGGTGGCGGCCTGACTTATGCGACTTCGACGGTGAAGCCGGGTGCGCTGGAGGGGATCTCCAAGCACAGCTTCAACATCGTCGGCATGTACGAGAAGGGGCAGCTGTCGGCGCGCGTCGCCTATAACTGGCGGTCGAAATATCTCGTCACCGCGATCGACTGCTGCGTCGGCTTCCCGATCTGGCAGGAAGCGGCCGGTTACATGGACGCGTCGATCCGGTTCCGCGCGACGAAGAATATCGAGTTCGTCCTCGAAGGTACCAACCTGCTCGGCACCGACACCGTGCTCAAGCAGCAGGTGGATTCGACCGGGCTGCTCAAGGACAATGCGTGGTTCAAGAATGATCGCCGCTTCCAGATCGGGGCGCGGCTGACCTTCTGACCCTGCGCCGGCGCCGGTTCGGGGGGACTGGCGCCGGCAACCTTGTGCAGTAAGGTTGATGACGATGGGGCAACCGCTCGAACTGGTGATTGTCGGCGGGGGAACCGCTGGCTGGATGTGTGCCGCTGCCTGCGCGGCGAAACTCGTGCCGGCGGGCGTGCGGGTACGACTGGTCGAATCCGAAGAGATCGGTACCGTCGGTGTCGGCGAAGCGACGCTCCCGCAGATGAAGGACTTCAACGATTTCATCGGCCTCGACGAGGTCGAGTTCATGAAGGCGACCCAGGCGAGCTTCAAGCTCGGCATCGAATTCGTGAACTGGGGCCGTGAAGGCCATCGCTACATCCATCCCTTCGGCACCTATGGTCGTCCGATCGGCGAAGCGGATTTCTTCAGCTACTGGATTCGTGCGCGGCGGGCAGGTGCAGCGTCCCGGCTCGACGACTATTGTTTCCCGATCGTCACCGCCTGGCAGAACCGCTTCATGCTGCCCAATGGCGATCCGAGCGATGTCCGCAACGCCTTTGCCTATGCCTATCACCTCGATGCCTTTCTCTACGCGCGCTATCTGCGCGGCTGGGCGGAGGCGCGCGGGATCGAACGCGTCGAGGGAAGGATCGTCGACGTCGAACGCGACGGGGCGAGCGGCGCGATCGCTGCGGTGAAGCTCGCTTCGGGCGAACGCGTCGCGGGCGATTTCTTCGTCGATTGCTCGGGTTTCCGTTCGCTGCTCCTCGGATCGCAGCTCGGCGTCGAGCTGGAGGACTGGTCGCACTGGCTGCCCTGCGACAGTGCCCAGGCTGTACCGTGCGCGCGTTCGGCGGATTTCACGCCCTATACCCGCTCGACGCGGCGCAAGGCGGGGTGGCAGTGGCGCATCCCGCTGCAGCACCGGACCGGCAACGGCTATGTCTATTCGAGCGCCCATATCTCGGACGACGAGGCCGCGGCGACCCTGCTCGCCAATCTCGACGGCGAAGCGCTGGCGGAGCCGCGCGTGCTGCGCTTCAAGGCGGGCAAGCGGCGGCTGGCATGGAGTCACAATTGCATCGGCATGGGGCTCGCCGGCGGGTTCCTCGAACCGCTCGAGTCGACCAGTATCTACCTTGTCCAGATGGCGATCATGCATCTGCTGACGCTGCTGCCGGCGAAGGAGGGCATCGACCCAGCGCTGCCCGCCGAATTCAATCGCGTGATGGACGTCGAATATGACCGCATCCGCGATTTCCTGATCCTCCACTATCTTGCGAACCAGGCCGATGCGCCCTTGTGGGCGCATGTCACGACGATGGCGGTGCCCGATACGCTCGCCGGCAAGATCGACCGCTTCCGCCATCGCGGCCATGTCCAGGCCTATCGCGACGGGCTATTCGGCCCGCCGAGCTGGCAGGCGGTGTTCGTGGGGCAGGGGATCGAGCCGCTCGCGGCGGATCGGCTCGCCGATGTGTTACCCGCCGATCTCCTCACGCAACGGCTCGAAGCACTCGCGGCAACGATCGCGCGCGGTGCCGGATCGGCGCCGTCGCACGCTGACTTCATCGCACGCTATTGCCCGGCGCCTGCCCTGTGAGCGGCCCGGTCGAACGGGTCGCGGTCTATGGCGGCGGGGTCGCCGCCCCGATGGCTGCGCTTGCGGTCGCCCGGGCCTATGGCCGGCTGGGCACGCAGGTGACCTGGATCGATAGCGGGGAAGCGCCGGCGCCACATGCTGCACTGGTCGCCTTGCCCGACCTTGCGGCGTTCCACCGCCTGCTCGGGATCGGCGACGCGGCGCTGATCGAAGCGGCATCCGCGACGCTCAACATGGGCCAGCAGTTCGTCGGCTGGTCGGGCGGGCAGGGGGTGTTCCTTCACGCCTATGGCGACGCCGGAACGGATTTCGCCGGCCTTCCGTTCGTCCAGCACTGGGCGCGTGCGCGGCAGGCTGGGCTTCGTGTCGCGCTTGAGGATTTCTGTCTCGCCGCCGCGGCGGCGAAAGAGGGGCGGATCGGCGAGGCACGTGACTCCGCGACGCGGCAGGCGGTCAAGCAGGGCTGGCACCTGGATGCCGCGGGCTATGCCGGAGTGCTGCGTGCTGCGTGCACGGCCGCGGGTGTGACAATCGTGCAAGCCATTGTCACCCAGCCGAGCGCTGCGGATGGCAGACTCGACCGGATCGAGCTCGCGGACGGCGCTACGGTGACGGCCGACCTGTTCATCGACGCCGACGGCGCATTGATCGGGTTGCTCGATCCTTACGGCGCGGCAGAAGGAAGCGGCCTTTGTGATCGGATGCTTCACGGCAGCGCCGCGCGGCTCGACCCGCTGCCGCTCTACAGCCGCGTCGCTACACATGAAGCGGGTTGGGTGACGCTGACGCCGTTGAGCGACCGGCTGGCGGTCGAGGTCGCGTATGACAGCCGGCGAATGCCCGACGCTGTAGCGCGCGCGGTGATGGACCGGGCTGCGGGCCGCCCCGTCGAAACGGGGGCAACGGAAGCGCTCTCCGCAACGCTCCGGCCGCACCCGTGGATCGCGAATTGCGTCGCGATCGGGCGTGCGGCGGGCGATATGCCGCGGCTCGACGGCGCTGAACTGTTGCTGCTGCAGCTCGCCGTCGCACAGCTCATGCTGCTCTGGCCGATCGATCGCGACGCGATGCCTGAGGCAGACATCTACAATGAAGAGCTAAGCGGCTCACATGCCCGCGTGCGTGACTTTGCTGCGCAGCACTTCCGTCTCAACGGCCGCCATGGCGAACCCTTCTGGGATACCGCGCGTGCAGTCCCGATCTCCGCCGAACTGGCGGCCAAGATCGATCTGTTCGCCGCGCGCGGCATGTTCGCGCACTTCAATCACGAGGCGCATGTCGAGGACGGCTGGGCCTTGTGCATGACCGGGCATGGCGTGGTTCCGCACAGCTTCGATCCGCAGGCATTGCTGGTTGAGGATCAGGTGCTGATGGCGGAGTTTCAGCGCCAGTTGCGTGCGATTGCCGCGGAGGTGCGCGGCATGGAGACGCACGCCCAGGCGCTGGCCCGTATCCGGAGCAATACGACTTGAGCGCACGGCAACGACCGGTGCGCCGCATCGTCATCGTCGGCGGCGGTAGCGCGGGGTGGATGACCGCGGCGATGCTGAGCCGTGCGCTGGGCGGGCAGAGCCACAGCATCGCATTGGTCGAATCCGAGGCGATCGGCACGGTCGGCGTCGGCGAGGCGACGGTGCCGCCCATCCTGGACTTCAACCGCTATCTGCATATCGATCCCGGCGAGTTTCTCCGCGCGACCAACGGATCGATCAAGCGCGGCATCCAGTTCGAGGGCTGGGGCGGCGCGGACAACCGCTATTTCCACCCCTTCGGCTATTTCGGTGTCGAGATGTCGGGGATCCACTTCCACCATTTCTGGCTGCGGCATGTCGCAGCCGGCGGTAGCCGGGACCATTCCGAATACAGCCTGGAGACGATGGCCGCGCGCGCGGGACGTTTCGCGCCGGCAACCCGATCCGGACCGGTCAACCACGCCGTGCATTTCGACGCATCGCTCTATGCCCGCCTTCTGCGCAGCCGGGCCGAGGCGTCGGGCGTCACCCGGATCGAGGGCAAGGTCGCGCAGGTCCGGCTCGACCCCGAGGATGGCTATATCGACGCGCTGACGCTCGATGACGGCCGCAGCATCGAGGGCGACCTGTTCATCGATTGCTCCGGATTCCGTGGCTTGCTGATCGAAGGCGCGCTGGAGACCGGCTATGAAAGCTGGAATCACTGGCTACCCTGCGACAGTGCCGTGGCGATGCCAGCGGCGAGTGCCGGCGATCCGCCGCCCTTCACCCGCTCGATCGCGCGCGAGGCGGGGTGGCAGTGGCAGATCCCGCTCCAGCATCGCGACGGCAATGGTTATGTCTATTCGAGCGCGCATCTGGCGCATGACGAGGCGGCGCGGCTGCTGGCCGATCGCCTGCCCGGCGCGGCGCAGGCAGACCCCAACTTCCTGCGCTTCACGGCTGGGCATCGGCGCAAGATCTGGAACCGCAATTGCGTCGCGATCGGGCTGGCGGGTGGATTTCTCGAACCGCTCGAATCGACCTCGATCCACCTGATCCAGACGGCGATCATCCGCCTGCTGGCCTTGTTGCCGCGCGATGGGATCGATCCCAATGTCGTCGCGCGCTTCAACCGTGAATCATTGCATGAATATCGGACGATCCGCGATTTCGTGATCGCGCATTATGCCCTGGCCGACCGCGACGACACGCCGTTCTGGCGTGATGTCGCTGCCGCGGGAATACCCGATACGCTTGCCGAGCGGATCGAGGCGTTCCGCGCCACCGGCAACATATTGTTCGAGCCGGGGGATCTGTTCGGCCCGACCAACTGGTATTGCGTGATGACGGGGCAGGGTGTGTGGCCGGCAAGCTGGCATCCGATCGCCGACGGCCTGTCCTCGGCCGAACTGGCCGTGCGGCTCGCCACGCTCAGGGCGCGGGTGGCCGAACAACTCGCCGAGCTACCGCCGCACGCCCAATTCCTGCGACGGTTGTCGCCCTGATCCCGTTCGCGTGGCGCGAGCGGGAGGCGGCGGTCAGCCGTTCAGCTCAGCCACGACGTCGTACGCGTCGCCGCGATAATAGCTCTGCGTGAATTCCGCGGTGCGCCCGTCGGACAGGAAGCCGCGCCGCTCGATGAACAGACCCGGAGCCCCCGGCTCGACGCCGAGCACTTCGGCCTGCTCCTCGGTGAAGGCCACCGCGCGCAGCCGCTGGAGTGCGCGCACGGGAAGGTGTCCCGCCGCTTCCAGCGCCTCGTAGAGCGAAGCGCCGACGGTCTCGACCGAGGGGAGGCAATAAGCGGGGATCGTCGCATATTCGAGTGCCATCGACGTATCGTCGGCATAGCGTATGCGGTGAAAGCGATAGACCAGCGAACCGGGCGAGAGCCCTAGCGACAGCGCTTCCTCGGGCGTCACAGCACCGGCAGTCTTGCTCACCCATTTGCTGTGCGGTCGCCGCCCGCGCGAAATCATGTCCTCCGAGAAGGAGGTGAGCTTGGAGAAGCTCTTCTCGACGCGCGGACGGGTGACGAACGTGCCTGCCCCGCGCCGACGGGCGACAATGCCGTCGGCGACCAGCCCGTCGATCGCCTTGCGCACGGTGATGCGCGACACGTCGAACTCCTCGGCCAGGTCGCGTTCGGTGGGGATTGCCTCTTCGGCCTTGACCACCTGGCTCTCGATCGCGTCGCGCAGGATCTTCTGCAACTGGAGGTAGAGCGGGGTTGGGTCTTCCTTCTGGAGCGGACCTGTACGTTCGATCAGCGACAAGGGATTGGGCTCCACCTTCTTCGGCCGTGCCGGTTATAATACCATTGCGATGCCACCATGTGTTTCATTGGTATCGCAGCGTCAATCGTTAGCGCGCACATCGGGTAGTGAAAGCCCGCGATGAATGGCGCGGGTCAGGGCGTGGTCGGGTGAATCATGTGAAAGCTCCCAGACCATGACACCGCCGGCCTTGGCCCGGGCGAGACGCGCCTTGGCCGCGATCGTGGCGGGGCCGTTGTATGTGATATAGCGGCACCCCGCGCATGCCGTGCCGATTACGTCGCCCTTCGCGGCATGGGGGTGGGCCGCCACGACGTCGCGATAGGACCAATTGGCCTTCTCTCCGCCAAAACCATAACCGTAAAAGGGAACGCCCAGTACTAGCCGCTCCGGAGCCACGCCGCGGGCAAGCCACAGGTCCAGATCGCGCTGTGCCATCGCCAGCGGCGAATGCTCCGCGCCCGCCGGCCCCCAGCTTGGCCCGATCGCGTCATAGGACATGACGTTGACCAGATCGAAATAGGGGATCGAGCCGACCGGAATCATCCCGCCCTCATAGGAGCCGGTGGCACAGGTGAGCAGCTTGCCGCGCGCCTTCAGCGCCTTGGACAATGTTTCGATGAAGGGAACATAGTTGCCGGCGCGGTCGATCGCGGTGAGCAATTCCCCTTCCAGATCGATATCGACCCCGTCGAGACCGAGCTGGTCGGCCAGCGCCACCAATGCCGCCGCGGTCGCGTCGCGCTTGTCGGGTGCGAGCAGCGCCTTCCAGTCACCCGCGCAGTCGGGGATGGTGCCGCCGCCGACCGCGATCAGCACCTTCGCGCCGCCGGCCTTGAGCCGGGCAATGCCGGGCCGCAGCGAATCGACCGTCACCCGTGACCCCAACGCACCGATCATGCAGGTCAAATTGCCGTCACGGACGAAGGCGCCGTCCGCGTCGGGATTGGCGAAGGACAGGTTGAAATGGGTGAAGCTGGGGAGGTGCGTCCGGTCGATCGACAGGTCGAGACCCTTGAAGATCGCGACATAGCCGACGGTGACGGGCTTCGCGGATGCATGGGCAGGCAATGGCAATAGGACTAATATGAAACCAATTGCCAATCCGCACAGCCATTGTGCCAGTGTGATCTGTCTCATGGTCCTGACACCCCCTCTGAAATGCCGCTCCGCGAAAGAGCGTTGACCCTGCGTAACGAGCATAACAAATTGAATACAAATTGTCGAGTGGGAGAGAGTGATGCGTGGAGCGGGCTGGGCTTTGTTGTCGGCTATGATGATTGCGGCGCCTGCCGCAGCGCGCGCGGAGGCGCCGGCACAGGCCGCGCTCGATACGCTCGCGGAGTCGCTCGGTTACCGGTTCGAGGTCGTCGATAATCAACCGACCTGCCCGGCGAAGTCTCCCGCCTGTTTCCTGTCGACGATCACGCTGACGATCCCGCAAACCTTGCCCGCCGGGCTGCCCGAAAAGGGACTGTCGCTCTATTTCAGCTTCCCGACGCAGCTGCCGATGATCGAAAGCGACATCTTCGATCTGGAATTCGTCAACGGCGACCTTCAGCGGCTGAAGCTAAAGCCGGGCGTGGTCGTGAAGCCGGGCTCGACCCATGTCGTGAAGCTGTGGGGCACCGGCAAATTCTTCTCCAAGGCGTTCCCGATGCCCAACGCCTATCTGACCGCGGACGCGGTGAAGGCGCGGACGATCGCAGCGTCGCGCGCCAGGATCGATCCCGAGACAGGTCTCGAAGTGCTGCCCTTCGTCGCACCGATGACCAATGAGGCAAAGCTCGCCAACAAGGGCGCGCCCGACCGCACGCGTTGGCTGACCGCCGAGCGTGCCTTCGACCTTCAGGCCGGGCGCACAGCGCCCGTGGCGACGGGCGTGGTGATCCTGCCCAAACCGGTGCTGGCGGTGCAGGGGACCGGCACGGTCGATCTGCGCGGTGGCGTCGCGGTGAGCCTTGCAGGCCTCAGTCAGGATTCGGTGGCGCCGGCATTGGCTGCGCTTGCCCGGGTCGTCCTCAAGCAAGGCGGCAAGCTGCCGCTGTCGATCCGCGTCGATCCCGCCGCCAAGCTGACGGCGGAAGGCTATGTGCTCGACGTCAAGCCGGCGGGCATCACCGTCACCGCCGCCGATGCGGTGGGCGCCAGCCATGCGCTGCGCTCGCTCGCGCAGCAGGCGGCGTTCGAAAAGGGTGCGATGAAGCCGCTGCGGATCGAGGATGCGCCGCGCTACGGCTTCCGCGGGCTCCATCTCGATGTCGGCCGCAACTTCCACGACCGCGCCGAGATCCTGAAGCTGGTCGACGCCATGGCAGCGTTCAAGCTCAACAAGCTGCACCTCCACCTCGCCGAGGATGAGGGCTGGCGGATCGAGATTCCGGCGCTGCCCGAACTCGCCCAGATCGGCGGCAAGCGCTGTCACGATCCTGAGGAAAACACCTGTCTGCTGCCCCAGCTCGGCGCCGGGCCGGACGGGACCAGCGACGTCAACGGCTATCTCACCACCGCCGATTATGTGATGATCGTCAAGGAAGCGGCAGCGCGCGGGATCGAGGTGATTCCGTCGATCGACACGCCGGGCCATTCGCGCGCGGCGGTGACCGCGATGGAGGCGCGCTACCGCCGTCTCGCGGCTGAGGGCAAGCAGGCCGAGGCGGAAGCCCATCGCCTGATCGATCCGGCGGACCAGACCAAGTATAGCAGCGTCCAGCATTATACCGACAACACGCTCAACGTCTGTCTGCCGTCGACCTATCGCTTCATGGACACGGTGGTGGATGCGCTGGCCGACATGCACCGTCAGGCCGGGGTACCGCTCAAGACCTTCCATCTGGGTGCCGACGAGACCGCGGGCGCCTGGGTCAAGTCGCCTGCCTGCGCGACGATGATCGCGGAGAATGGCGGCGATGCGACCAAGCTCACCTCGCGCTTCATCGAGAAGGTGACCGCCAATGTCGCCGCCAAGGGTATCCGTACCGGCGGGTGGAGCGATGGCATGGGTCACACCGATCCGGCGCGGATGCCGAAGAACGTCCAGACCAACATCTGGGGCGTGCTGCACAGCGGCGCGATCCGCGAGGCGCACGACCAGCTCAACCGTGGCTGGAACGTGGTGCTGTCGATCCCCGATCTCGGCTATTTCGACATGCCCTATGCCCCGCACCCGGACGAGGGTGGCTATGACTGGGCGTCGCGCGGGGTCGATCCCTATCAGGTGTTCGGCTTCATGACCGACAACCTGCCCGCCAATGCGGCGCTGGTGCGCAACATCCAGGCGCAGGAGAAGTCGATCGAGGACAAGCCGGTGCGCGATGCGGGCCGCGGCATCGTCGGTATCCAGGCACAGCTGTGGAGCGAGACGATCCGCACCGACGCCAATGTCGAATATATGCTCTTTCCGCGCCTGCTCGCGCTGGCCGAGCGTGCCTGGACCCCGGCGACCTGGGCGCCGGCCTATCAGCCGGGCGTGAGCTATCAGTGGCAGGATCCGCGCGTCGATCAGGCGAAGCTCGGTGCCGAATGGCGGAACTTCGCGGGCCGCGTCTCGGCACAGTTCCCGCTGCTGGAAGGCGCCGGCATCGCCTATCGCGTCTCGCCTCCGGGGGCACGCATCGCGGGCGGCAAGCTTGAGGCGAACAACGTCTTCCCGGGTACCGCGATCGAATATCGTGCGAACGGCGGCGCCTGGACGCGCTATAACGGACCCGTGGCGGTGACGGGCGCGGTCGAGGTCCGCAGCCGCTCGGCCGACGGCAAGCGTGCGAGCCGGACGGTACGGGTCGGATCGGCGCACTAAGGCGGGAGCGCTCATGGAGGAACTCGACGGCGGCGATAGTGAAGGCATCGCCGCCGCCATCGCTGCGGCGACGCGGCCGGTGGCGATCCGCGGCATTGCCGCCGCCTGGCCTGCGGTCGCGGCGGCATGGGAGGGGGATGAGGCCATCGCGGCCTATCTCTCGGCGCGCGACAATGGCCGCTCGCTCAACGTGCTGACTGCGCCGTCCGAGGTCGCGGGGCGCTATTTCTACGACGACGCGGTGCGCGGCTTCAATTTCGCGACCGAAAGGATGCCGATGCGGGCGCTGCTCGACCGACTGCTCGCGGTGCGGGGCCGGGCGGATGCGCCGAGCCTCTATGCCGGATCGACGCCAACGCCCGAGAGTGTCGCGAGCTTCGCCGCGGAAAATCCGCTGCCGGTCGATACGCGCGGCGTCGATCCGCGCATCTGGGTCGGCAATGCCAGCCGGATCGCGCCGCATTATGATGTCGCAGCGAACGTCGCGGTGGTGGTTGCGGGCAAGCGGCGTTTCACCTTGTTTTCGCCGGAGCAGATTGCGAACCTCTATGTCGGTCCGGTCGAGCGGACGGTGGCGGGACAGCCGACCAGCATGGTCGATCCCGACCATCCCGACCTCGACCGCTTCCCGCGCTTTGCCGAGGCGCAGCGCCACGCGCAGGTCGCCGAACTCGGGCTGGGGGACGCGATCTACATTCCCCCGATGTGGTGGCATCATGTCCGGGCTGATGGCGCGCTCAACGTGCTGGTCAATTACTGGTTCGACCAGCCTGCGGATCGCTTCCCCTTTGCCGCGCTGATGCTGGCGCTCCATTCGATCCGCGATCTGCCGGAGCCGGAGCGCCGGGCGTGGCGCGCCTGGTTCGACCATTATGTCTTCGGCGAGGGCGCGCATGATGCGGCGGCGCATCTGCCGGCGCATGCCCGTGGCGTTCTCGGTCCGCCATCGCCCGCGCGCGACGCGATGATGACCAGCTATGTCGCGGGGATGATCCGCGGCGGCGGGCGCTGACCGCACGAAGCGCTGGCCCTGACGCCGAACCCGCAGCATAAGCGGCGGAACCAGCGGGGGACTGAATGGCGATTGCACTCGATTACGCGGCTGAACCCCAGCGGCGCAAACCCTGGTATGCCCAACTCTACATCCAGGTGCTGATCGCGATCGCGTTGGGTGTTGGGATCGGGTTCTTCTGGCCGGATG
>CAYOXO010000129.1:0-12637 GCA_964407945.1 uncultured Stakelama sp. | reverse complement strand
CGCCGCCGCTGCGCTCCTCGAGCGCGACGGCGCGAAGGAACCAGCCAATTTCCTCGAGGCTGAGCTTGCGCGTACGAGCATCTTCCGGGAAGCGCAGATCACCCAGACGCCGGGAAGGGTCCTGTTCCAGTCCGATCTCGGTGCCCCTCAAGGACGCAGCCCAACCGAAGAACACCTTGAGTTCGGCGGCGAGGCGATTGGCGCGAACCTTCGCTCCCCTGCCCTTGGCCTGTACGAGCTTGACCAAATCGTTCTCGCTCACCTCGTAGATGATCTTCTTGGCAAGCTTCGGCGCGATGTCGCGCTCATAGATCTGCTGCTTGTCGGAGATGGTCCGGGGCTTGTTCTTGCGCTTGGCGCGCGATCCCCGGCCTTCGCGGACGGCTTCCATGTAGAGGGCGTGCGCTTTCGCGACCGTCATCGAGCTACGTAGGGCCTCCTCGCGAGCAGCCTCGCGCGGATCGATTCCGGCCTCAAGCTGCGCGTTGAGCTCGGCCGCCCAGGCACGTGCTTCCGCGATCGTGAATGCTGGAAAACAGCCCAGCGTCTGCTTTATCGCGCTGTCCGTCCCCGGCAGCCGACGATAGAATTTCCAGACTTTTCTGCCTCTTGCAGCAATTCGGATCACGAGACCGGGGGTCAGTGTGTCCAAGAGCGAATCTTTTTTGAGATTGTCGATAAGCGCGGGCGTGAGCGCCGCCTTCCTGCTTGCCATGACCGACTCCAGCCGGCCCCCGATGCGTCAAAACCGGGATACAAATCGGGCTACAAATCGGGACACAATAGGCGTCTGGCGCAGGCGAACGAGGGCGAACCCAGTCCAACTGGCTAGCCCCTGCCATTCCGATATTCGATACCGTTTTCAACGCGTTAGAGCCGAATCCCGAGGGATTCGAATGGCTGGGGCGGCTGGATTCGAACCAGCGCATGGCGGTACCAAAAACCGCTGCCTTACCGCTTGGCTACGCCCCAACATTCGCGGAAGGCACGCCCTTAGAGCGCGCCTTCCACGTTGAAAAGGGGGGTCAGCCGAAACGGTGAACCCAATTGTGCGTGTCGGGCGCTTGTCCGCGCTGGATCGCGGTGAGCCGCGCCTTAAGCGCTTCGGTCACCTGCCCCGGCCCACCGCTGCCGATGGTGAATTCACCGTCACGGCTCTTCACCTTGCCCACCGACGTCACCACCGCGGCGGTGCCACAGGCAAAGGTCTCGACCAGCTTGCCGCTCTCCGCATCCGCCTTCCACTGGTCGATCGCATAGGGCGCCTCGCGCACCGCGATCCCCTGCTCGCGCGCCAGCGTCATGATCGATTCGCGCGTGATGCCGGGCAGGATCGTGCCGGTCAGCGGCGGGGTCGCGATGCTGCCATCGTCGAATACGAAGAACAGGTTCATGCCGCCCAGTTCCTCGACCCAGCGGCGCTCGACCGCGTCCAGGAATACGACCTGATCGCAACCCTCGCGGATCGCCTCGGCCTGCGCGACCAGGCTCGACGCATAATTGCCACCGCATTTGGCCGCGCCCGTACCACCGGGTGCGGCACGCGTGTAATGGTCGGAGACCCAGATCGTCACCGCCGGCGCGCCGCCCTTGAAATAGGCGCCTGCGGGCGAGGCGATGACGAGGTAAAGATATTCCGACGCCGGTTTCACGCCCAGGAACACTTCGCTCGCGAACATGAAGGGGCGCAGGTAAAGTGATCCGCCCTCGGTCTGCGGGATCCAGTCGCGATCGGCCTTCACCAGCGCCTCGATCGAGCCCACGAACAGGTCGTCGGGCAACTCGGGCATCGCCATACGCTGCGCCGATTCGCGGAAGCGGCGCGCATTTTCGAGCGGGCGGAACAGCGCGGTGCCGCCGTCCTCGGTGCGATAGGCCTTGAGCCCCTCGAAAATCTCCTGCGCATAATGGAGCACGGCGGTTGCAGGATCGAGGCTCAGCGGCCCCCGCGCGACCACCTTTGCGTCGTGCCAGCCCTTGGCGTCGCTCCAGCGTACCATCGCCATGTGATCGGTGAACAGCTTGCCGAACCCGGGGTTCTCCAGAAACGCCGTGCGCTCGTTGGCGGGGACCGGATTGGGATTGGCTTCGAACTCGAACAATGCGCTGCTCACGTCACTCTCTCCTGTTAAGGCGTCAGCACCATCACGCCATGGCATCCAAGATGCCGGTTGCGCACGCGTAAGCCCGATGGCAAAACAGGTCAACATGGCTGTCCCAACTGCCTCTCCGCTGTTCCTGCGCGAAGCTGAAATCCGGCGTGGCGTGGAGCTGCTCTATTTCGGCTACAGCCATTTGACGCGCTCGATCGACGAAGGGCTGGCAGCGCAGGGCCTTGGCCGCGCACACCACCGCTCGCTCTATTTCATCGCGCGTCAGCCCGATCTGACGGTAGGCGAGCTGATCGCCCTGCTGGCAATCACCAAGCAATCGCTCGGCCGGGTGCTCACTGACTTGACTGAGCGCGGGTTGATCGAGACCCGCCAAGGCCGCGAGGACCGCCGCCAGCGCCTGTTGCGCCTGACGCCCGAAGGCGCCGCGCTGGAAGCTCAGCTCTTCGAAGCGCTGCGCGACAAGCTCGCCGCCGCCTATTCCAGCGCGGGCCAGGGCGCGGTCGGCGGATTCTGGGCGGTGCTGGAGGGCCTGATCCCCGAGGCCGAGCGCAAGCGCGTCTCGGCGCTCGGCCGCTAGCTCGCGCGCGCCGCCGCGGCCATTTCGGCATCGCGGCGCACCGACGCGGCCAGCGTCTCTGTCATCAGCCGCCGGATCGCGTCGTCTGCGTCAAGCACGTTCAGCCCTGCGCGGGTCGATCCGCCCGGACTGGCGACCTTGTCGGCCAGCGCGCCCGGCGCGTCGCTTGACGCCGCCGCCAGCAGTCCGCCGCCCTCCACGGTCGCCAATGCCAGCCGCAATGCCTGATCGGCGGGAAGACCAAGTTGCGTACCCGCCGCCGCAAGGGCGTCGATGAAGCGATAGGCATAGGCCGGCCCGCATCCGCTGAGACAGCCCATCACATTGAATTGCGAAGCCTGCGCCCACTCGGCCAATCCGAGCGGTGCCATCAGCGCATCGACCCTGGCGCGCGCGGCCGCATCGGCGCTGTCCGATTGCAGGATCACCACGCCCTTGCCGATCTCGACCGGCAAATTGGGCATCGCCCGCACTACCGCCCGTGCATCGAACCGGGCCGCCACGGCAGCCTCATCGGCCCCGGCAAGGATCGAGATCAGCAGCGGCATCCCGGCAAGCCGCCCTGCGATCTGCCCGGCGACTTCATCGATCTGCTGCGGTTTGACCCCCAGCATCACCGCATCGGGCAGCGCCCCCTCAGGCAGCACCCGCGCCTGCCGCACGTCTTCGGGCAGTTCCTGCTCGCGCCGGTTGAGGACGAATACGTCTTCCCCCCGCACCGTCCCCGCTGCGATCCACCGTCGCAACATCGCTCCGGCCATATTACCGCAACCGATCAACCAAAGCGTCTTGGGAGCCGTCACATCTCATCCCCAACCGTCATCCCGGCCCTGTGCCGGGGTTCACCGCGCAGCGGACGATGCCGCCAGAACCGCAGGCCCGCCCTTGCGGCAAGCTGCCCCCCGGCACAAGGCCGGGGTGACGCAGAAACGCCTGACGACTCATTTGCGGATATTCATGCGAAACGGCAGAAGCGAACCATGCGCTGTTACCATGTCCTTGTTCACGGAAAACTGGACTGGAAGGTCGCGCCGGCAGCCAATTCCGACGTCTATCAACCGTGTGGCTTCTACTGCCATCGTTACGTGCTTGCCTCCGGCAAAAGCGATGCGGCCAGCAAGGCGTTTGAACGCGTGCGTGAGAATCTGGACAGAGACAACCAGTGGCTCACCAGCGGAGCAGCGGACCTCAGCCTTGAAGCGGACGAGATATCCCCGGCGCCGATCCACAAGCTGCTGGCGCCCGACAATCGCGGCCACACCTTCTACGAGGAAGAGTGAAGCGCAGCTACGCCCGCCGCGCCCCTACGCTTCGCCCTGCGTCTCGATCAACGCGGCGGCCAGCGCATCCTTCGGGCTCTTCCCGCCCCACAGTACGAACTGAAACACCGGGTAGAAGCGCTCGCACTCGTCGATCGCGCTCTCGACCAGCAATTCGGTCTGGGCGAGCGTCATCGACGCGCCGTCGCTCTCGCCCGGAATCATCGCCGCGTGGCGGAACAGCAGGATGCCGCTCGACGACCACAACTCGAAATGGCCGATCCACAGCTGCTCGTTGACCAGCCCGATCGTCTCATAGATGTCCCCACGCCGCTCCTCGGGCACGCGCACGTCGGGAAAGCCCAGGAACTGGAGCACGCCATCGTCCTCGCGCCAGATCGCGCGAAGCTCATATTCGGTCCAGCTCCCCTTTACGCGGGCGACGATCTCGTCGTCCTCGCGCTCATGGCTCCAGCCATGGGCGGCGTAATAGGTTTCCAGCATGTCGATCGGCGCGGCATCGTCGCGCTCATATTCGCTCTCATCGAGCATCCGGTCGTCCTCCGCCCGGCCCTTGCCTGTGCGCATGGGTGCCTTGCGGCGCTGCGCCGCACAAGCGGGTTGTGGTAAACTCTACCTAAATAGGTGTGGAAAAGCGCGATTTACGTGCCCGCCGCACCCTTTTTCGGCTTCGTGGTCTTGGGCGCTGCCTTCGGCGCTGCCGCCCCACCCAGCGCCGCCTCAAGCGCTTCGATCCGCGCCTTCAGCGCATCATTCTCGTCGCGCGCTGCGGCAGCCATCGCCTTCACCGCCTCGAACTCGTCGCGGGCGACGAAGTCCATGCCACCGACAAAACCCTTGAAACGCTCACGCGCCGCCGATTCACCTTCGCGGGCCATGCCCGCCACGGTGCCGGCCGCGCCGTTCACGAACTTCACGAAGTCGTCGAAAATACGGTTGTCGCTCTGCATGTCAGTCCAGGCCCAAAATCTCGGTTTACTTCAAATAGCCATTTGGGGTGCCGACGACGCGGGCACAAGTGTTTCCGCATTCGGGTTCAACTGGTCGATCTTGTAGTTGAGGATGCCCGCGAAGCAGAGCCACGCCAGATACGGCACCATCAGCCACGCCGCGCCCTTGCGGATCCGCGCGAAGACGAACGTCGTCGCCAGCGCCAGTGCGAAGATCAGAACGATCAGCAGCAGCGCCGTCGACACCTGATGATAGCCGAAGAACAACGGCGACCAGGCCAGGTTCGCCACCATCTGCACCGCGAACAGGATCAGCGCCGGGCGCCGTAGCCGCGATCCGCGCGCATTGACGATCATCGCCAGCGCCAGTCCCAGCAGGATGTAGATGCTCGTCCACGCGACCGGGAACACCCAGCCCGACGGCGTCTCCGCGGGTTTGACCAGTGCCTGGTACCAGAGATTCTCATCACCGCTCGGGAACAGCCGTCCCGACGCGAACCCCAGCAACAGGATGAACGGAACCGTGACGATCGCCCAGCGCAGGTATGCGAGGCGTAACTGACCCTTGGACGCTATTTCCATCGCACCCCTCTACCGGGCGAATTTTACCCGGACGTTACGCCACCGTCACTATTCGGCGATCCTATTCCGCCGGCTCGGGCTCTGCCATTGCCGCTTCCAGCTCGCGGGTGACTGCTTGGGGCGAGCCGGTCCATTTCGCAAGCCTGCTGTAGAGGATCGGGATCAGGAACAGGGTGATCATCGTCGCCAGGATCACGCCGAACACGATGACCACGCCGATCGCCTGGCGCGCCGCGGCGCCCGCGCCGCTCGCGATCATCAGCGGCACCGCGCCCGCCGCGGTCGCGATCGACGTCATCAGGATCGCGCGCAGTCGGCGTGCCGAAGCCATCCGGATCGCCTCGGCGATGCTCTTGCCCTCGTCGCGCAACTGGTTGGCGAATTCGACGATCAGGATGCCGTTCTTTGCTGCCAGCCCCACCAGCATGACGATGCCGACCTGGCTGTAGAGGTTGAGCGTCTTGCCCATCACCGCGAGGCCCAGCATCCCGCCCGCCACGGCTAGCGGCACGGTCATGATGATGACGCCCGGATGGACGAAGCTTTCGAACTGCGCAGCCAGCACCAGATAAACGATCAGGATGGTCAGGCCGAAGACGAGCAGGATTGAACTCCCGGTCTCGACGAATGCCTGGCTCTCGCCGCGATAGCCCACCGCGATCACCTCGGGCGACGCCGCCGCCTGTTCCTGTAGGAAGGTCAGCGCCTGGCCCAGCGAGTATCCGGGCGCAACCGCACCGGACAAAGTGATCGCGCGCAGCTTGTTGTAACGGCCCAGGTCGCGCGGGCCGGAGACCTCACGCGTGGTGACCAGGTTGGACAGCGGCACCAGCGACCCGTCGCGCGCGCGCACCTGGATCGTCCTCAAATTGTCCAGCGTCGCACGCCCCGCCGCGTCCGCCTGCACGATCACGCGATACTCCTCGCCGCGATCGACATAGGTCGACACACGCCGCGATCCGAGCAGCGTCTGCAGCGCCTGGCTGACATCATTGACCGACACGCCTAGGTCGCCCGCGCGCGCGGTATCCACGTCGATCCGCAGCTGCGGCTTGGTTTCCTTATAGTCGGAATCGAGGTTGATGATCCCGGGGTTCTGGGCCGCCGCGGCCAGGATGCGGTCGCGCGCCTTGGCCAGATCCTCATAGGTGGTGCCCGCCAGCACGAAGCCGATCGGCTGACCGCGCCCGCGCCCAAGCGCCGATCGCACCTGCGCGTTGCCGCGGATCGCCGGCTCGTTGGCCAGGATCCGGTTGATCTCCTGCGCGACCTGCTGGGTGGTCTTCTCGCGATCCTCCCATGGCTTCAGGAAGACGATGAACATGCCGCTGTTGAAATCGTCGCTTGCGCCGAACCCGCCCGGCACGCGGCTGATCACCGTGCGCACCGTGCCCTCGTTCAGCATCGGCAGCAGCTTCTCCTGCGTTTGGGTGACGTAACGGTCCATCTGGTCGAAGCCGGTACCCTCGGGCGCGCTCACCTGAACCTGTGCGACGCCCTGATCCTCGGCCGGCGCCAGTTCGGACTGAAGCGTCAGGAAGCCGCCCACCGCGACGCCGAGGAACAGCAACACCCCGATCATCGGGATCAGCGGCTTGGTGATCGCGCTATCGAGCCAGCGGCCGTAGAAATTCTCCAGTTTCTGGAACTGGTCGTCGACCCATCCGGTGAAACGGCCGCGCTTCTGCTTCTTGAGCATCTTCGAGCACAGCATCGGCGTCAGGCTGAGCGCGAGGAAGCCCGAGAACGCCACCGCACCGATCATCGCCACCGCCAGCTCGCGGAAGAGCAGGCCGGTCTGGCCGGCAAGGAAGCAGATCGGCACGAACACCGCGCACACCACCAACGTGGTCGATACGACGGCAAAGCCCACCTGCCGCGTGCCCTTGAACGCGGCCACCAATGGCGGCTCGCCTTCCTCGATGCGGTGATAGACATTCTCGAGCACCACGATCGCGTCATCCACGACCAGGCCGATCGCCAGCACCAGCGCGAGCAGCGTCAGCAGGTTGATCGAGAATCCGAACATCCACAGCACCGCGAACGCGCCGAGCAGACAGATCGGCACCGTCACCGCCGGGATCAGCGTCGCGCGCCACGACCCCAGGAACAGGAAGATCACCAGCACCACCAGCACCGCGGCCTCGGCCAGCGTGTGCCACACGCCTTCGATCGCGCGACCGATGAACAGCGAATCGTCAGACCCGACGGTGATCGTCATCCCCTCGGGCAGCTGCAGCTCGGCCGCGGTCTTCTTCGCCGCGTCGGCGACTGCCAGCGTGTTGGCACCCGACTGGCGGACGATGCCCATGCCCACAGCCGACTGCCCGTTCATGCGGAAGGTGGTGTAGGGGTTCTCGGCCCCCTCCTCGACCTTGGCGACATCGCCCAATTTGACCTGATAGCCGTCAGGGCCGCGCCCGACGACCAGCCGGGTGAAGCTTTCCGCCGAGCCGAATGGCCGGTCGACGCGCAGCGTCAGGTTCTGCTGCTGCGATTCGATGCGGCCGGCTGGCAGCTCGACATTCTGGGTGCGCAGCGCGCCTTCGACATCCGCCGGGGTCAGCTGGAACGCCGCCAGCTTGTTGGCGTCGAGCCACACGCGCATCGACGGACGCGCCTGCCCGCCGATGAACACGCGTGCGACGCCGTCGATCGTGCTGAACCGGTCGACCAGGTTGCGGTCGACATAATCGCTGAGCTCAAGCCGCGACCAGCCGGGGCGAGACACGACAAGGAACAGGATCGGATTGGAATCGGCGTCGACCTTGCGCACTTCGGGCGCCAGCGCCTCTTCGGGCAAATCCTCGGTCACGCTGCCGACGCGGTCGCGCACGTCATTGGCGGCGGAATCGATGTCGCGGCCCGGGCGGAACTCGATCGAGATGTCCGCCGATCCGTCGCGCGATCGCGAGGTGATCGTCTGGATCCCCTCGATGCCCGACAGCGCTTCTTCGATCGGCTGGGTGATCCGCGCCTCGACCACGCTGGCCGCCGCGCCGGTATAGATGGTCTCGACCGACACGATGGGCGGGTCGGTATCGGGATATTCGCGAACCGACAGGCTCAGGAACGCGACCACGCCGACGATCGTCAGCAGGATCGAAAGCACGGCCGCGAAGACGGGCCGCCGGACCGAGACGTCGGAAAGCAGCATCAGCCCGCCTTGTTACCGGCCTTGGGGCTCTCTGCTCCCCCAGGTTTACCCGCGCCATTGTCCGGGCCGCCGGTGCGCACCGCCTGGCCATCGGCAATCTTGACGATACCTTCGGTGACGACGCGCTGGCCGGCGCTGAGGCCCTCGATGATCTCGACCATGCCGTTCTGGCGCAACCCGGTGCGGACCGGGATCCGCTTGGCCTTGCCGTTCTCGACCGTGAAGACGAAGCGGTTCTCGCCGTCGCCCACCAGCGCCAGCTCGGGGACGGCGGGTGCAGTGCGGGCCGCGGACTCGATGGTCACCGTCAGCAGCATGCCGGGCTTCAGCTTGCGGTCGCCATTCGCCAGCACCGCGCGCACCGTTGCGGCGCGGGTCTGCGGGTTCAGCACCGGGTCGATCGTATCCACCGTCCCGCGGAACGGCTGGTCGGGATAGGCCGCGGCGACCGCAACGATCGTCTGGCCCGGCTTCAACTGCGCCAGCAGCGTCTCGGGCACCGGAAAGTCGAGCTTGATGCGGCTGACGTCGCTCACCGTGACGATCTCGGTTCCCGCCGTCACCACTGCGCCAGCGGAGATGTTGCGCAGCGAGACCCAGCCGCCGAACGGCGCGCGCACGACGCGGTCGTTGATCCCGGCGCGTGCCTCCGCCGCCTGGGCATTGGCTTGCCCGGCCAGCGCCACCTGCGTGTCCACCGCGCTGCGCGTCGCGAAGCCGCGCGCCTTCAGCGCCTCGAGCCGTTCGAGCTGCTGGTGCGCCTCGCGCGATCGGGCCTGGGCCTGGGCGAGCTGGGCGTTCTGCGTCCCGGCCTCGAGCACCGCGATCACCTGCCCGCGCGCCACATAGGCGCCATCGTCGAAATTGAGGCGAACGATCCGCTGCGTCACCGGTGCGGTCAGCGTCACCTGCTCGTTGGCGCGCGCGGTGCCGACGGCATCGATGCGCTCGACGAAGCGCGCGGACTGCACCGCAGCCAGTGTCACCAGCGGCGCCTCCCGCCCTTTCTTGAGCGCGGCGTCGCCGCCGCCGCAGGCCGAAAGCAGGGCTGCCGAAGCGGCAAGGATGAGAATCGTTCGCATGGGGGTACGCGCTATGAAGACAGAGCAAGGAAAGGCAAGCTTCTCTCACCCATTTGTCGCAAAAGTGTGTCAATCCCCGACGTCGTAACGTTGCCGCACCCTTGCCACGCTCCGTCGCCATCCACAGGCTTCGACGTCATATAAACGTCACAACATTGTAACATTCGACGAAATCGGGCATCGGCGCGCGAGGAGCCGCCATCATTCGCCAAATCGCCGCCTTGCCGTACCGTTCCGAAGGGACTGCCATCGATGCGCCCGTGCGCATCTTGCTGGTCACGTCGCGCGGCACCGGGCGCTGGGTGATCCCCAAGGGCAATGCCGCGACCGCCGGTTCGGTCCCGCATGCCTGCGCCGCGCGTGAGGCAGAGGAGGAAGCCGGCGTCCATGGCGCCGCCTGCCCCACCCCGCTCGGCTCGTTCCGCTATCGCAAGACGCGCGGCAACGGCGCCTCGCTGATGGTCGATGTCGACGTGTTCCCGCTCGCCGTCACGCATGAACTACCCAGGTGGAAAGAGCAGCACCAGCGCGAGCGCCGCTGGTTCACGCTCGCCGAAGCGGCCAATGCCGTGGACGAGCCCGACCTGGCCGATCTGATCCGCAGCTTCGGCGCTTCCGAATTCAACGCGGCCGCGCGCCGCACCGGCGTGCTTGCCGCCGCCGCCCACAAATCAAGGGTTTCCGACATGTTCGCCTGGTTCCAGCGCCTGCTTCCCAAGACGGGCAATTTCTTCGAGCTGTTCGAGGCGCATGCGGTGACGATCACCGCCTCGGCCGACGCGCTCGCACGGCTGTTCCAGGGCGGCGGATCGCCGCAGGACCATATCCGCGAGATCATGGAGCGTGAGCATGATGCCGACGGCATCATCCGCGAAGTGCTCCAGACGGTGCGCAAGACCTTCCTCACCCCGTTCGACCGCAGCGCGATCACCAGCCTGATCGGCGCGATGGACGATGCGGTGGACGAGATGCAGGCCGCCGCCGCCGCGGTCGATCTGTACGAGGTGACCGAGTTCGAGCAGGAAATGCGCGATATGGCCGCGATCATCGTCGACGCCGCGCGCCTGACCGCCGAGGCCATGCCGCTGCTGCGCGATGTCGCCAAGAACGGCGTCCGCCTCCATGAGCTGACCGAGCGCCTGGTGCGCATGGAGGGTCACGCCGACGACATCCACGACGCCGGCATCAAGCGCGCGTTCAAGGCCTATGGCGAGAGCGACCCGATGAAGTTCATCGTCGCGCGCGAGATCTACAAGCATCTTGAGCGGATCACCGACGCGCTCGAGGACGTCGCGAACGAGATCGACGGCATCGTCATCGACCACGCCTGAGCCGCACCATGCACGAGCTCGCCTTTCCCCTTCTCGTCGGCCTGATCATCGTCGCGCTGGCGTTCGACTTTCTGAACGGCCTGCACGACGCCGCCAATTCGATCGCCACCGTGGTCGCGACCCGGCTGCTCGGCCCGGTCCAGGCGGTGGCCTTCGCCGCGTTCTTCAACTTCGCCGCCTATTTCCTGACGCTCGCCTGGCCCGAACTGCACAAGGTCGCTGAAACGATCGGCAAGGGGATCATCGACAAGGATCTGGTCACACCGGGAGTGGTGTTCGGCGCACTGATCGGGGCGATGTTCTGGAACGTCGTCACCTGGATCAAGGGCATCCCCTCCTCGTCCAGCCATGCGCTGGTCGGCGGCATCGTCGGCGCGGGTGTCGCCCATGCCGGGGTCACCGGCATCGAATGGAGCGGCCTCAACAAGACGCTCATCGCCATCGTCCTCTCGCCCCTGCTGGGCATGCTGCTGGCGATGCTGATCATGCTGATCTCGAGCTGGGCATTTGCCCGCGCCACCAATCGGACGGCGGAGAAGAGCTTCCGCGCGCTCCACCTCGTCTCGTCGGCCGCCTATTCGGTCAGCCACGGCCTCAACGACGCGCAGAAGACGATGGGGATCATCACCGTCCTGCTCTATTCGACCGGCTATCTCTCGGGCGAATTCCACGTGCCGCACTGGGTCGCCATCGCCTGCTATATCGCGATCGCGCTCGGCACGCTGTCGGGCGGGTGGAAGATCATCGAGACGATGGGCAGCCGCATCACCAAGCTGTCGCAGCACCAGGGGTTCAGCGCCTCGATGGGCGGCTCGATCATGGTGTTCACCGCCTCGCTGCTCGGCATCCCGGTGTCGACCACCCACACCATCACCGGCAGCATCATCGGTGCCGGTACCGCGCGCCGCGCTTCGGCCGTACGCTGGGGCGTCGCGCGCAACGTCATCTGGGCATGGTTCATCACCATTCCCGCCTCTGCCGTCGTCGGCGCGCTCTTCTACCTGCTGACCCGGCTGTTCTGATCCGGGTCGGCGCGCCGCAGCACGCGTTCGCCATGGACCGTTCGCCCATTTTCCGCGCTGGTCACGATAATGGTCAGGCGGTCGCCATCGATCCGGAACCGGCGGGTTTGCTCGGTTCCGATATAGTCGGGGATGTTCCCGCCGGTGACGCGCGCCGTCCAGCTCGGGCCAGCGGGATCATAGCGATAGGTACCGAAATAGGAGACGTACCAGTTCGGCGTCGATGCGGCCGCCTTGTCCGCCGCTTCATGCATGACGCTGAACGAGAAATGCCCATCCGGCGCAAAGATGAAGATCCCGCGCGGCCGCTCGCCAAAAAGATAGCGCGCCGCTTCCCCTTCGGGCTGATCGACAAAGCGCTCGACGAGCCAGGTCCCCACAAGCGGATCGTGCTCGGGCGGTGCGGCCGCCGCCGGCATCGACGCGGCGAGGGCCACAACCCAGGCGGAAGTGCGTAAACGCATCACAAATCCTCCTTCATCGCGCGCGCCGCCGGCGCGGTGGCCCGGGTGCCTGCAGCCCCCCCCCCCTTACAATCGGCG
>CAYOXO010000128.1:0-12647 GCA_964407945.1 uncultured Stakelama sp. | reverse complement strand
TCAGGCGGCTGAACGCCTGTTCGGGCGACGCATTGAGATCGGCGGCGGCGACATTGAGCGCGTTCGAATATTCGCTGGTCGAGGTGAAGGAGTCGCTGATTGCACCGATGCACTCGCTGACCTTGGCCTCGAGTTCGCGCGCAAGGTCGTTGAGCATGCCGACGCCGGGCTCGGTGCGCGCCTTGGCTGCGATGATGCGGTCGATATCGCGCGCGGTGATCGTGCCGCGCTCGCGCAGGATCGCGTTGGCGGTGAGGCGGATGCGGGGATCGTCGTTGACGACATAGGACCAGGCGAAAGCGAGATGGTCGGCATTCGGCTCGAGATCATGGTCGAGCAGGAAGCTGCACATCGCCTCGAGCTGAGCGCGACGTTCGGCGCGCGTATCGGGTGCGGCGGGGCCCGGGCGGCGGAGCCACTCGGTCAGCCGGTCCACCGGCGCGGACAGGATCGCGGACGTCTTCATATCACGGCCTTCCCCGCCAAGGCGCGTGACTCAAGTCCCGCCCGCCAGCCAGCGAATCCGCGATTTCCGCGCCCGATCTCGATGCGTGTCGGCATCTACTCCCCCGTTTCGAAGGTGGAATGAATGACCGGGAAACTTTAAAATAAAACCAATGTGCGCAGCGCTTTATTCATAATGGGTAGGCCCGTTGGAATGGGCCGGGCCTGACTCACTCACAACCACATGGCCATTGGTTGCGCATGACGCCGAACCCAGGCCCTATTGCGTCGCCAGGGATCAAGCGGCGGCGCGCGCCTCCGCGATGAAGGCGGCGACACGGGCGGGCAGGGTGACCGGAAGCATATGGCCCGCGTTCGGAAGGATCGTGCATTGCGCGCCGCGAATCTCGCCCGCGGTTCGGGTGCCGTGGATGGGGGCAGCGAGGACGCGGTCACCCTCGCCGAACAGGATGCGGACGGGCAGGCCGATCTCGCCATAGCGGGCGACGAGCGGGGCGAGCGCGTCGTTGACCGCGACCAGTTCCGACGAGGAAGCGTAGAAGGCGCGAGGCCGCGCGAGCATGATGCCGCCATAGTCGATGTCGAACGCCGGATGGACCGGCTCGGGCGCGAACAGCGTGGTGCGGGACTTGGCCGAATTGAGCCGCATCATCGGGATGGCGAGGGTGTTGGCGACGATCGCGCGGACGGCGGGCTTTTCGATCACCAGCCCGCGAAAGGCGTCGGGCACGTCTTCCTGCACCTGTGTCAGCGGCGCGACGAGCGCGAGGCCGGATATCTTGCCCGGATGTTCGAGCGCGAGCGCCATCGCCACTGCGCCGCCGAGCGAGTGGCCGACGATGAGCGGGCGATCGAGCCCGAGCGCGTCGATGAGATCGGCGACGACTGCCGCCTGATCGGTCAGGCTGTCGTCACCCCGCCCCGGGCTGTGACCGCTGCCGGGGCGATCGATCAGGATGACGCGATGGCCGGATTGCAGGAGGGGGGTGACGGCGGCGAAGTTGCGCATCTGGCCGGCGAGGCCGTGGATCATCACGATCGGCGCGCCGCGCCCGACTTCGCGATAATGGATGCGATATCCGCGGATCTTGAGGAAGCTGCCGTCGGGCGGGACCGAGCGATCGACGCGGCG
This sequence comes from uncultured Stakelama sp., assembly GCA_964407945.1. Classification (GTDB taxonomy): domain Bacteria; phylum Pseudomonadota; class Alphaproteobacteria; order Sphingomonadales; family Sphingomonadaceae; genus Sphingomonas. Next base: position 11,050 of record CAYOXO010000128.1, on the reverse strand, counting down.
GGCGACATGCGCGGAATAGGCTGCTGCGAGTGCCGCGCCACCGCCCAGGAGCCCCGCGGCGCCGGCGAGCAAGGGAATCAAGATCGACATCGGCCCTCCCGATCGTGGAACGCGATCAAGGCCGATATTTACATCGATGTCAATATTGTGCCGGAAGAGCCGGGCGGCGGAAGTGCTTGACTTACTTATAACCCGCTGGTTATCGGATTGATCGATAGCCAGTGAGTTATATGTTCGTGACTGCGTCGACCCCCGATCTGTTGTTCCGCACGCTTGCCGACCCGACGCGGCGCGGGCTGTTCGAGCGGCTGTGCCGCGAGGGGGAGCAGACGGTGGGCGCGCTGACCGCAGGCGCGGGGGTGTCTCAGCCGGCGGTGTCGAAGCATCTGGCGGCGCTCAAGCGCGCGGGGCTGGTGCACGACCGGCAGGCGGGACGGCAGACGCATTACAGCGCCGAGCTGCGCGCGATCGACCCGCTCGGCGACTGGGCGCGCGAGATGAAGGGGTTCTGGGAGCGCCGCATCGACGGGCTGGAGGATCTGCTGAACAGGATGGATCAATGAACGAGACGACGCGGACGGTGACGGTCGAACGCGAGATTGCGCATCCGGCCGAGCGGATCTGGCGCGCGCTGACGCAGCCGCATCTGATCGCCGAATGGCTGATGGCGAATGATTTCGTGCCGCAGGTCGGGCACCGCTTCGGGTTCAAGGCCGAATGGGGCGACCTGAATTGCGAGGTGCTGGAGATCGATGACGAGCGGACGCTGGCCTATCGCTGGGCGGGGCTGGGGCTGGACAGCGTGGTGACCTGGACGCTGACGCCGATGGAGGGCGGCACGCGGCTGACGATGGTGCAGACCGGATTCCTGCCGGAGCAGAAGCTGGCCTATCACGGCGCGCGCGCCGGGTGGCCGCGCTTCCTCGACCGGCTGGACGCGGTGCTGACCGGGCTGGACTGAGATACAACAGGAGGGTGCAAATGGGGTTGAGCAAGCCGATCCGCGTGGTTCATCGCTGGGTGTCGCTGCTGTTCGCACTGATCGTCGTGGCGATCTTTGCGATGCTGGGGCTGGGGCATGAGCCGGTCGAGTGGGTCTATTACCTGCCGCTGCCGCCGCTCGCCTTCCTGCTGGTGACGGGGCTGTACATGTTCTTCCGGCCCTATTTCCGGCGACGCGCGGCATGACCGAGCCCAAGCTGCTTTCGGGCGGCAATCCGCAGATCGCCAAGGGCGACGGCGACGCGCCGGTGCAGGCCTATATCGCGGCGATGCCGGGGTGGAAGCGCGCGGCGGGGGAGCGGCTCGACGCGCTGATCGCGGCGGCGGTGCCGGGCGTGGCCAAGGCGATGAAGTGGAATTCGCCGCTCTACGGGGCCGGGGACGGGACCTTCTTTCTCGGCGTCCATTGCTTCAACAAATACATCAAGGTCGCGTTCTTCAAGGGCGGCGGGCTGGAGCCCAAGCCGCCGGTGGAATCGAAGGACAAGGATACGCGCTATTTCCACATCCACGAGACGGATGAATGGGACGAGGCGCAGATCATCGACTGGGTCCGGCAAGCGGCGGCGCTGCCGGGCTGGAAACCCTAGGAGAGCATATGGCGGACGAAGTGAGCGCGTCGGAGGAGATCGACGCGAAGATCGAAGCGATGGGCGGATGGCGCGGGCCGATGCTGGGCAAGCTGCGTGCGCTGGTCAGGGCTGCCGATCCGGAGATCGTCGAAGAGGTGAAGTGGCGCAAGCCCTCCAACCCGTCGGGCGTGCCGACCTGGTCGAAGGGCGGCGTCCTGATCACTGGCGAAACGTACAAGGACAAGGTCAAGCTGACCTTTGCCAAGGGCGCGCAGCTGGATGACCCCAAGGGGCTGTTCAACGCCAGCCTCGACGGCGGAACCCGGCGCGCGATCGATTTCCGCGAGGACGACGCGGTCGATGGCGAGGCGCTAAAGGCGCTGGTTCGGGCGGCGGTAAAGGCCAATGGCGGGGTGACATCGGGGGGGTGACAAGCGGGCGCGTTCCGGCCAGTGGCGTGATCCGACCGCTGGCGAGAAGGAACCGACGACCATGGCATTCACCGCGAAGATCCTGTTGCTCGGATCGGGCGAGCTGGGGCGCGAATTCGTGATCTCCGCCAAGCGGCTGGGCGCGCAGGTGATTGCGTGCGATTCCTATGCCAATGCGCCGGCGATGCAGGTCGCGGACGGGTTTGAGGTCTTCTCGATGCTCGACGGCGAGGCGCTGCGCGCGGCGATCGCGAAGCACGCGCCCGACTATGTCGTGCCCGAGGTCGAGGCGATCCGCACCGAGGTGTTGGCCGCAGTCGAGGCCGAGGGGGTGACGGTGGTGCCCTCGGCCCGCGCGGCGCAGATGACGATGAACCGCGACGGCATCCGCGAGGTCGCGGCGGTCGAACTGGGGCTGCGCACGTCGCGCTACCGCTATGCCGAGAGCCTGGCGGAAGTGCTGGCGGGGGCCGAACACACCGGCCTTCCCTGCGTCATCAAGCCGGTGATGTCCTCGTCGGGCAAGGGGCAGAGCACGGTGCGCGAGGCCGGGGCGCTGGAGGCGGCATGGGACTATGCCGTCGCCAATATGCGCGGCGACCGGGCGCGGGTGATCGTCGAGGAATTCGTCGACTTCGACTACGAGATCACGCTGCTGACGGTGCGGTCGCGCGAGGGCGTGAGCTTCTGTCCGCCGATCGGGCACCGGCAGGAGCGCGGCGACTATCAGGAAAGCTGGCAGCCGGCGGCGATGTCGGCCCAGGCGATCGCCGACGCGCAGGATATGGCCCGGAAAGTGGTCGACGACCTGGGCGGCTATGGCATTTTCGGGGTCGAGTTCTTCGTGAAGGGCGAGGAGGTGATCTTCTCCGAACTGTCGCCGCGGCCGCACGACACCGGGATGGTGACGCTGATCTCGCAGAACCTCAGCGAATTCGACCTGCACGCGCGCGCGGTGCTGGGGCTGCCGGTGCCGGAGGTGCGGCTGTACGGGCCGTCGGCTTCGGCGGTGATCCTGGCGGATCGTGAGGGCGGGGCGCCAGGTTACGAGGGCGTTGCCGAGGCGCTGGCGGTACCGGGCGGCGAGATCGACCTGCGCATCTTCGGCAAGCCGACGACGCGGCCCTATCGCCGGATGGGTGTGGCGCTGGCGCTGGCGGGCGACACCGATGCCGCGCGTGCGCTGGCGGCGGAAGCGGCCGCGAAGGTGCGGATCACCTACTGACAGGAGCGCATTGCGGAACGCCTCTCCGAGCCCTGCCGTGACCGGGAGGAGCTGGGGGCTGACCACGCAACCTGCGGTCTCGATGAGACTGAGACGCCCCACCCCCAACCCCTCCCCTGAAGGGGAGGGGCTTAAGGTTGCTCGCGCCTTGCATCGACGTCGTTGCGGCTATCGCAACAGCGGGGGATTGGTTATGCAATGCGTGTCATTCTCAATAAAAATACCGCTAATGCTAGTGACTCGCAACAAGGCAGACGCTATCGCGCCCCCGAATCGTAAAAGGGGTTGTGAAACATGCGTAAGTTCGGAGTGCTGCTGGTGAGCGCAGCGGCGGCCGGTTTGTGGATTCCCGCAGCGGCGCGCGCGAATGACACCGTCGGCACCGCCGAAGGCGATCCGGCCGCGAGCAACGACGAAGTGGTGATCCTGGGCAAGAGCGCGGGCCAGGAAGTCGGCAAGACCGTCACCCCGCTCAAGGACGTTCCGAACACCATCACCGTGATCGACGCCGCCCAGATCGAGGCGCAGAACCTGTTCACGCTGGAGGACGCGGTCACTGCGACGGCGGGCATCACCGTCACCGGGGTGGGCAGCGAAGACCCGTCGTTCATGTCGCGCGGCTTCACGATCAACAATTATCTGGTCGATGGCGTCGCGACGATGGCGTTCGGCTATCCGTCGGTGGTCCCGGACCTGTTCTTCTACGACCGGCTCGAGGTGCTGCGCGGCCCGGCGGGGCTGTTCAGCGGATCGGGCAACCCGGCGGGCAGCATCAACCTGGTGCGCAAGCGGCCGGGCGACGACTTCAAGGCGCGCGCTTCGATCGGCTATGGCAGCTGGCAGAATGTCCGCGGCGAGATCGACCTGTCGGCGCCGGTCGCCAGCGGGATCGCCTTGCGCGTGGGCGCGATGGTGCAGGATCAGGACCAGTTCTTCGACGTCGGCCACCGCAACCGCGTTGCCGGCTTCGCCACCGCCAAGGTCGAGATCGGCGACAATACCACGCTGACCTTCGGCGGCAGCTATGACCGGTTCAAGCCGGCGATCCAGTCGGGCCTGCCCGGCTATCTGGGCAAGGCGGACGGCAGCGAGGGGCGGCTGATGACGGTCGATCGCTCGACCTATCTGGGTGCCGACTGGAACCGCTTCAGATCGGAGACCTGGACCGCCTGGGCCGAGCTGTCGCACAAGATCAGCGACCGTTGGACCCTGCGCGCGAGCGGCCTCTATACCGATGTCGAGCGTATCGACGTGTACAGCTATATCGGCAATCAGGCGATCACGACCGCGGCCAACCCGCCGTTGAACAATGTGCTGCCCAATAACGGCGTGACCAACCACATCGCCTATCGCGGCGACAATTTCGCGAAGACGGCTGCGTTCGACTTCAACGGAGTCGGCAGCTTCCCGCTGTTCGGGCGCGACCAGACGCTGATCGTCGGCGCCGATTATCAGGCGCTGGATTACGACAGCTATTCCGCGCGCGTGTCGAACTATGCGAAGATCGACGTGTTCAACCCGCGCTCGCCGCTCGAGCCGCCGCTCAACCCCTATGGGCCGTCGGTCTATTATCCGGTGCAGGGTAGCGGCGCGATCTGTCCGAAGGTCAGCACGCCGGTGACGCCCGCGCCGGCCAATTGCGTGCTGCCGACCTGGGGCGGAAGCAGCACCAAGACCGAGCAATATGGCATTTATGGCCAGATGCGCCTGTCCCCGGTCGAGGGGCTGACGCTGGTCGGCGGCGGGCGGCTGACCTGGTGGGAGAGCACCACGCAAACCCTGCTGCCGGCGCTGGGGCGCAAGATCCCGCAGTCGGTCGAGGGGCGCTTCACCCCCTATGCCGGCATCGTGTGGGACGTGACGGGCAACCTCAACGTCTATGCCAGCTATGCCGACAGCTTCACGCCGCAGACCGCGCCCAGCGGCCGGAGTCGGCCGGACGGGCAGCCGGTCAGCCCGATGACGGGCAAGCAGTTCGAAGCAGGGACCAAGCTGTCGCTGGCGGGCGACAAGCTGCTGCTCTCGCTCGCCGGATATCAGATCGAGCAGGGCGGGCGCCTGTTCAACCATCCCGACGACGACAGGATCGTGCTGCAGATCGGCAAGGTCCGCGCGCGCGGCGTTGAAGCCGAGGTAGCGGGCAAGGTGCTGCCCGGCTGGCGCGTCAATGGTGGCTACAGCTACACCAAGACCAAGTATCTCGAGGACCAGAACGCCTCGTTCGAGGGGTTGCCGCTGGTGCCGATCATCCCCGAGCATATGGTGAAGCTGTTCACCAACTATGAGGCGCAGGGCGGCCTGCTGGAGGGCGCGAGCATCGGCGGCGGCGTGACCTGGTTCAGCGAGACCTGGGGTGGCAACCCGGCGGTGCGCAACGCGGCGGGGACGGTGACGACGCTGTCGACGATCGTGCGCCAGGGCAGCTATGCCGTGGTCGATCTGCGCGCGGGCTACAAGGTCAACGAGCAGATCTCGCTGTCGGTCAACGTCAACAATTTGCTCGACCGCACCTACTATTCGCGCATCTCGTCCACCGGCCGCGGCAACTATTACGGTACGCCGCGCAGCGTGTTCGCGACGTTGCGGGTAAGCTACCCGTGAGCGGGCGCGGCAATGCGGCGGCGGCTTCGCCGTGGCGGAAGCGCGGGGACATGATCCTGCGCATCCTCGCCGCGTTGCCGGTCGGCTATGCGGTGGCGACGCTTTGGGCGATCGCGCTGTCGGTGACGCTGCCGATGCGTCCGGAACAGGCGACAACGGCGGGAATGCTGGTCGCCTTTGCGATCTGCGCAGTGGCGGCGATGTGGGCGTTCGCGGCGAAGAGCGGCTGGAAGGCGCTGTGGGTCCTGGCGGTGGCGGGCGGCGTGGCCGCGGCGCTCACCTGGATAATGACGCGCGGGGGAGGCGTGGCATGAGTGATTTGGGCGATAAGGGCTTTCGCCAGTCGCAGGCGTTCCTGCACACCTGGTCGGGGCTGCTGCTCGGCTGGGTGCTGTTCGCGGTCTTTGCCGCGGGGACGATCGCCTATTATCGCGAGGGGCTGAACCGCTGGATGCGGCCCGAGCTCGCCAAGGTCGAGCAGCCGGAAAAGGTGCTCGCCGGGGCGCAGCGTTTCCTGAGCGACAAGGCGCCGGACGCCAAGAGCTGGTTCATCACCATGCCGGGCGCGACGTCGCATGGCGCGACCGCCTTTTGGGTGCCGCAGCCCAAGGAAGGCGAGACGCGCCGCCGTCGCCGCAGTGAAAATCAGGCGACGATCGGCGCCGACGGCCAACCCGTGACGGCGCGCGAGACGCGTGGCGGCGAGTTCTTCTACCGCTTCCATTTCGACCTCTATTACATGCCGGTGATCTATGCGCGCTGGCTGGTCAGCATCGCCGCGCTGTTCATGCTGGTCGCGATCCTGTCGGGCATCGTCACGCACAAGAAGATCTTCCGCGACTTCTTCACGCTGCGCCGGGGGAAGAACCAGCGCTCGTGGCTGGACGGGCACAACGCCACCGCGGTGCTGGCGCTGCCCTTCCATCTGATGATCACCTATACCGGGCTGGTCACGCTGGCGGTGATGCTGTTGCCCTGGGCGACGGCGGTGACCTTCCCCAAGGAAGGGGCCTTCTTCGAGGCACTCTATCCCGAAGGACCTCCAGTCGAGCGCACCGGGCGGCCGGCGCCGTTGGTCGACCTCACCGGGCTGGTGCGCGATGCCGAGGCGCGGCTGGGCGGCAAGGCCGGCTATGTCGAGGTGGTCGAGCCGGGCGATGCGGCGGCGCGGGTGAGTGTGATCCGATCGGGATCGACGATGCTGTCGTCGCGCACCCCGCAGATCACCTATGACGGCGTGACCGGGAAAATGCTCCGGCGCTCGCCCGAAACCGGTGCGGCGGTGGTGACTGCGGGCAGCATGATCGGGTTGCACGCGGGCCGCTATTCGAGCGACTGGCTGCGCTTCCTCTACTTCCTGTGCGGCGTTGCCGGGTCGGTGATGGTGGCGAGCGGGATGGTGTTGTGGACCGTGAAGCGGCGCGAGAAGCTGCCCGATCCGACGCGACCGCATTTCGGGTTCAAGCTGGTCGAGCGGCTCAACGTCGCGGCGATCGGGGGCTTCCCGCTGGGCGTCGCGGTGATGTTCTGGGCCAACCGGCTGTTGCCGGTCGAGATGGCCGGGCGCGCGGTGTGGGAGGTGCATTGCCTGTTCCTTGCCTGGGGCGCGGCGCTGCTGCTGTCGATCGTGCGCAAGCCGCAGCATAACTGGGTGGCGCTGCTCGGGCTGACCGGCGCACTGCTGGCGGCATTGCCGGTGTTCAACCTGTTCGGGACGCAGCGCGGGCTGATCGCCAGCCTGTCGAGTGGGGACATGATGCTGGCCGGGATCGATATCGCGATGCTGGTATTCGGGGCGGCCTTCCTCGCGCTGGCGCGGCGGGTGGCGCGGCACAAGCCGGCCGCACCGCGCGTGCGGCGCCGGGCTGCTGCTGCCGCGGCGACGGTGCCTGCCGACGCGCAGATGGAGCCGGCCGAATGACCGCGCTCGCCTTCATCCTCGCCACGCTCGCCTTTGCGCTGTTCGGGCTGTCGACCGATGAGCATCACCGCAAGCGGCTGGGCAGCCGCCCCGACGCGGTGACGGTGCTGCGCATGCGCGGTGGCGCCTGGGCCGCCATTGCCGCCGCCTTTCCCTTCGCGATCGGCGCACAGGGATGGGTGTTCGGGCCGATCCTGTGGGTCGCCCTGCTGATGCTGGGCGCGGGCCTCGTGTTCCTGGCGCTCAACCTGATCCCCGCGCCCGCGGGCCGCAAATAGAACCGGGAGATATGACGATGAAGAAGCTGCTGATCGCCGCGCTGGCGCTTGGGACTGCGAGCCTGGCACAGGCGCATGAGGTTTGGATCGAGCGTGGTGCCAATGGCGCGGCGCAGATCTGGCTGGGCGAGCCCGAGCTGCCGCTTCCGGCTGGCGGCGACCCCGCTTTCCCGTCGCTCAAGGCGCCCAAGCTGATCGGTGCGACCGGCACGCAGACGCGCGGGCCGGGCTATATCGAGGTCGCGCTGCCCGCGGGCGACGTGCGTGCCTGGGACGACGACGTGTTCAAGCCGTGGGATGAGGACGGCAAGAAGGCGGGTGTGATCTATTATGCGCGTTCGGGCCGCAGCGAGGCGAAGGCGGTGATGCCGCTGGAACTGGCGCCGGTGAGCGCGAACGGCAATCGCTTCGTGCTGACCCGCGACGGCAAGCCGCTGGCGAAGGAGGACGTGTCGCTGGTGTCGCCGGGCCGCTGGCAGCTGGCGCTCAAGACCGACGAAAAGGGCGAGGTCGCATTGCCGGCGCTGCTCGAGAAGGGGCGCTACATCCTCAAGGCGTCGGTCAAGGACGAGGGCGACTTCACGCTTCCGGCCGGCAAGGTCGCGGTGCTGAGCCGCGTGACGACGACCAGCTTCGTCAACTGACCCAAGCGCCCCGTCGTCAACGCAATGCGGTGACGGCGGGGTCCTTCATGCAGGCGTCGATGCGGGCGTCGTCCACCGGTGGCGGTGCGGCGGCGAGCGCAGGAATGTCCCACGGCCGGCCGATCGACTGCGGCGCGAAGCGGCCCGAGGTTTCGCCCGCGCAGGCCTGAATCGCGCGCAGCATGCGCGGCGGGGTCCAATAGCCTTCCCAGGACAGGCGGAAGGTGCCCCAGTGCATCGGGAGCGTCACCGGACGGCCCATGCGGCTCCATAATTTGATCGCTTCACCCGGGCCGATATGGCTGCCGGTGCGCATTTCGCCCTCCTGAAAGCGGAACGCGCCGATCGGCATGATCGCGAGCCGGATCGGGCCATAGGACGCGGCCTGATCGGCCCATTTGTAATCGCCCGCACCGGTGTCGCCGGCGAAGAACATGTTTCCGCCGGGCAGCCTCACCACGAAGCTCGACCAGAGCGCGCGGTTGCGGTCGGTGAACCAGCGGCTGCCCCAGTGATGGTTGCGGTTGACGATCACCTGGGCGAAGCGAGTCGGCTTCTCAACTGATGGGACGTCACCGGACCATATGAGCACTGCATCGTCGCCCCAGTCCAAGGCCTCCACGCCGGGGCAATGTCCGCAATCGGTCTGATAGCCACGTTGCGGAATGCCCGCACTTCGTATGATTGCGTCGTTGCCCAGACTAGTGACGATAATCGGCTGATCCCGCACCCACAGCCTCTTGAGCGTAGCGAGATCGAGATGATCGTAATGATTGTGGCTGACCAGCACGAGGTCGATCTTCGGTAGCTTGTCGAAATCGATCGCGGGCGCGGTCGTGCGACGGGGGCCGGCAAGGCCGAAGGGACCGGCGACCTCGCTCCACACCGGATCGGTCAGGATGTTGAGGCCATTGGCCTGCACCAGCACGGTGGCATGGCCGACCCAAGTGGCGCGCATTGCACCCCCATCGACGCGGGCGGGAGGCGTGTCCTTATGCACCGCGATGCGATCGGGCCATTCGGGGCGGCCATCGGCGCCGGTGGCCTGGCGCCACAGGAATCCGGCGCGGCCACCGCGGCGGTTGCCGGGCACGCGCACAGTGTCCTCGCCATCGGGGTTGAAGAAGCGCTCACCGTCATAATGGCCGCTGTCCGGGCCGTGATAGTAGATGCGGTCGAGGTAGCGCGGGACAATCGTCACCACGAGGCAGGCGGCGACCACGGTCCAGAGCAGGAGGATCGAGGTCCAGCGCAGGACCGGGCGGACGAAGGACATCGCGATCCTAAATGCGGACTGCCGCGGCCTAACTCAAGGTCAGAGATTGCCGGCGAGCGCGGCGACGACGCCCGCCGTGACGAGGATGAGGCCGGCGATCTCGCCGCGCGACACGCGCTCGCCGAGGTAGAAATGGCCGAAAGCCATGGTGAAGGCGACCTCGATCTGACCGACGACGCGGACGAGGGCGACCGGGGCGGTGGCGAAGCCGGTAAACCAGCAGGCCGAGCCGAGCGCGGAGAGCAGCCCGACCTGTCCCGAGACGCGCCAGGTGCGGAACACGGCGGCGACCTGATCGCGCTCGCGCAGGACGAGGAGCCCGCCCTGCATCAGCGTCTGGAGGGCTACGGTCACTGCGAGCACGATCAGCGCGGCGCGGACGTGATCGCCGGTCTCGACCTGAACCGTGGCACTGCGGATCGCGATCGCGGTGAGCGCGAAGAAGAAGCCCGAGGCGATCCCATAGCGCGCGCCGGGCTGGCCGAGCGCGCGGAGCAGTTCGCCGGGGCTCATGCGCTTGTTGTCGGCCGAGAGGATCATCACCCCGGCGACGCCGAGCGCGATGCCGATCCAGCTGAGCAGGTTGAGCCGCTCGCCGAGCAGGGCGATCGAGAGCAGCGCGCCCTGAACCGCCTCGGTCTTCGAATAGGCGGTGCCGACGACGAAGTTGCGATGGTCGAACGCCATCAGCAGCAAATTGGTCGCGACGATCTGGGCGAGGCCGCCGGCGAGGCAATAGACCAGGAACCACGGGCCGAGTGACGGGAAGGCGGCGGGGAACAGGAGGAACTGATAGGCCGCCATCATCGCCAGTGCGAAGGGCAGGCCGTAGAGATAGCGGACCAGCCCGGCGGCGTTGATCGACAGATCCTTGCTCACCCGCCGCTGCACCGCGGTGCGCCACGGCTGGAACACCGCCGCGACCAGCGTGGCGGGAAGCCAGATGGGAGAGGTGATCATCGGCTTCGCCCCATCCGGGATGGCGGAGGGGAATGCAAGTTTGCGAGTTAGTCCGGTGTCACCGAGAAACCTTCGTCATTCCCGCGCAGGCGGGAATCCATTCGCCGTGACGATGCGGCTCGAGCCTAAACGGCGGGAGG
>CAYOXO010000127.1:0-12756 GCA_964407945.1 uncultured Stakelama sp. | reverse complement strand
CGAGGCATTTGCGAGGGTCAGGTCGATCCGCTCGGCAAATTCGGTGAGGGTCATGCGGCGTTCGTGCAGCATCTCATCGAGCATCACGGTGATCGCCATCACACCGTCCCCTCGAGATCGTCGCGCATCTGCGTCCCGCGACGGAAGACGCGGGCGAGGACGAAGAGTACGAGTGCGAGAAGCAGGCTGTCGAACGACAGTTCGAGGCCGCCGCCTTTCTCGCCGATCCGGTCCATGATCATGGTGACCAGCGGGGCGAGGACGAACATGCAGCCCTGCAGGATGAGGGTCAGCCAGGCCATTTTCTGGAGCCGGTCGGCATTTTCGGGCTGGAACGGGTCGCCGGTGCCGACGGTGGCGACCATGCGGCTGAGATGCCTCAGGAAGAACAGATAAAGTGTCATCATCACCCCGACCAGAGCGGCGCCGGCGATGACCAGCCAGATCGCGTTGCCGTCGGACAGGCGCGGCATCAACTGCTGATCGGGGATGACGATCAGCGCGATCGCCGCGCCGGCGGCCAGGACGATGCCGATCCCGAGGATGACCATGCCGATCCGCAGGATCAACTGGGTGACCGTGAGAAGCGGATCGCTGCGAGGAACATTGTTCATTATCGACCTCCGATACAGTCTATATCGAATATCGATATATACGACTCGCCGGTCGGTCAATCGGATTTATTGAAAAACGATATGCCGCTAGACGCTGCGCTTGACCGGGGGGCGCCGCGTGCCCAGCGCCGCGATCACGCCCGATCCGGCGATCACCGCCATGCCGGTCAGCGCCCATTCGTCGGGGACATGACTGAACACCAGCCAGCCGAGCAGCGCCGACCACAGCAACTGCGCATAGTTGGCAGGGGCGAGGATCGACGCCGGGGCATGGCGATAGGCGGCGGTGAACAGGAAATGGCCAAGCCCGCCATAGGCGCCGACGCTGATCAGCAGCAGCGTGTCGAACAGCCCCGGCATCGGTCCGCCGACGAACCAGGGCGCGGCGATGCCATAGAGGATCGTCCCGACCAGCGCGGAGTAGAAGAGCAGGGCAGTGGTGCTCTCGCTCGCGGTGAGGATGCGCGAGAGGAGCTGATAGGCGGAGGTGGTCGCCATCGCCACCAGCGCGCAGGCGACTCCGACCGGGTCGAGTCCGCTGCCGGGCCGTGCGATCAACAGGATGCCGACGAACCCCGTCGCGGCGGCGAGATAGCCGCTGCGGCTGACCCGCTCGCCGAGCAGCGGGCCTGAGGCGAGGATCACGACGATCGGCGCGACGAAGATGATCGAGATCGTCTCCGCCACCGGCATCCGCTGGAGCGCGAACGAGGCGGCAAGCGTACCGAGCGCGAGCACACACGCGCGGACGATGACCAGTCCGGTTCGCTTGGTCCGCGCAATCTCCCGCCCGTGAAATGGCGCGAGCAGCGCGGTCATCAGGACAAGGTTCACCGCATAGCGCACCGCGGCGATCAGCGGCACGGGGTAGGATGCGGTCAGATATTTGATCGTCGTGTCCATGCACGCGAACAGCACCAGCCCCGCCATGAAGAGCGAGAGACCGCGAAGCGTGTTGCTGGTGTGCATGGCGGCGGGGCCTAAAGCAAAACGAGGCTTCGACAAGCCCCGCACGCCCGGTAATAGGGGGCGATGACAACGGGGGACTCATGGGACTGACCGCGATCGATATCATCGTGCTGATCGCAGTGGGCGGCGCGGCGGTGCTGGGAGTGATGCGCGGCTTCGTCACCGAAGTGCTGTCGCTGATGGCGTGGCTGCTGGTGGTGGTGGCGCTCAAGTTCCTCCACACCCCGCTCGCATCGTTGCTCGCCGATGCGGTGGGCACGGTGCAGGGGGCGGCGGTGCTCGCCTTCGCGCTGATCGCGGGCATCACCTTTTTCGGCGGGCGGTTGATCGCGAACGCGATCGGATCGCGCACCCGCAGCGGTCTGCTCGGGCCGGTCGACCGCGCGCTGGGCTTCGGCTTCGGCGCGGTCAAGGGGCTGATCCTGGTCAGCCTCGGCTTCCTGCTCGTCACGCTGGCGGTGGACACGGTCAGCGGCGGGCCGTCGGAACGGCCCGACTGGATGACCCAGTCGCGTACCTATCCGCTGCTCAACGCGACCAGTGCGAGCATCGCCGAGTTCGTCGACAAGCGCCGTCGCGGCGAGCCGGTCTTTGGCGAGGACAACGGCAATGACAGCCTTGCGAATGAGGCCCGGCGCGATACATCGGGCGAATGAACGCGCCGCTCTACAACACTCAGATCCTGCGGCTCGCAGCCTCGATTCCCTTTCATGAGCGACTGGCGGACCCGATGGCGAGCGTCGAGAAGCGTTCGCCTGTGTGCGGCAGTCGGGTGACGGTCGACGTCAATCTGGACGATGACGGACGGATCGGCGCGATCGGCATGCTGGTCCGTGCCTGCGCTCTGGGGCAGGCGTCGGCATCGCTGATGGGCGCCCATGCGATTGGCCGCACGCTTGAGGAACTGGACGCGGCGCGCGACGAACTGACGCGGTGGCTGGCGGGCGAGCGCGATGCGCCGCCCCACTGGCCGGGGCTGGAGATCTTCACGCCGGCCCTACCGCATAGTGCGCGCCACCCCTCGATCCGGCTCGGGTTCGAGGCGGTGGCTGAAGCTGCGCGACAAGCTGCAAAGGTGCGCGTCTGATGGAACACGGCGCTCACAATTACATCGCCGAATATGCGCCGTTGTTCGGCTTTGCGCTGGTGTTCGTGCTGATCTTCCGCCGCATGGGGCTGGGCGCCACGCTGGGCTATCTCGTCGCGGGTGCGCTGGTCGGGCCGCAGATGCTCGATCTGGTCGGCGACGCCCAATCGAAGATGGTCATCGCCGAGTTCGGCATCGCGCTGCTGTTGTTCCTGGTCGGGCTCGAACTGAGCCCGGCGCGGCTGTGGCGGATGAAGCAGGACATTTTCGGCTTCGGCCTGCTTCAGGTCGTGCTGTGCGGCCTCGTCATCAGTGCGGTGGTGGCGATCGGCGCCGGTTTCTCGCCCGAAGCGGCGCTGGCGCTGGGGCTGCCGCTCGCACTTTCCTCGACTGCGCAGGTGCTGCCGATGCTGCAATCGGCGGGGCGGATGCGCACCCCGTTCGGCGAGCGCGCCTTCTCGATCCTGCTGTTCCAGGATCTGTCGATCGTTCCGCTGATCACGATCATCGCGGTGATGAGTCGTAATCCGGCGGACGCTGGTGGCCCGCCGGGCTGGCTGCTGGGACTTTACACCGTCATCGCACTCCCCGGTCGTGTGCTCGCGGGCCGCTATGTGTTGCGGCCGCTGTTCCGGCTGATCGGCAATTGGGGCGAGCGCGAGCTGTTCGTGTTCGCGGGCCTGTTCACCGTGGTGGCGAGTGCTGCGCTGATGCAGTCGCTCGGCCTCTCTACCGCGCTCGGCGCGTTCGTGGCGGGCGTGATGCTCGCCGACAGTCCGTACCGGCACGAGCTGGAAGCGGATATCGAGCCGTTCCGCTCGATCCTGCTCGGCCTGTTCTTCCTGTCGGTCGGCATGCTGCTCGACCTGACCGCGATCGCCGAGCGGCCGCTGTTCGTGATCGCGATGGCGCTGGCGCTGGTCGCGACCAAGGCGATCGTCATCACCGGCCTTGGCCTCGCCTTCCGCATGGGCTGGCGACAGGCGGTGGCGCTGGGCCTGCTGCTCAGCCAGGGCGGTGAGTTCGCCTTCGTGTTGTTCGCGCAGGCTCAGAGTGCCTTCCTGATCGCACCCGAGGGCGTGAGCGTGTTCAGCGCGGTCGTGACGCTCTCCATGGCGACGACCCCGTTCCTGATGATGTTCACGCGTCGCTTCCGCGCGGAAGAAGTGGGGCCGGAGGGTGAGCGCGACGGTCCGGTCGCCGACGGATCGAACGCGATCATCGTCGGCTATGGCCGCTTCGGGCAGACGGTCGGGCAGATGCTCAACGCGCAGGGCATCGCGGTGACGCTGATCGACACCGATATCGAGATGATCGACATCGCCGGCCAGTTCGGGGCTAAGGTCTATTATGGCGACGGCACACGGCTCGACCTGCTGCGCCAGGCCGGCGCGCGGGAGGCCGAGCTGATCCTGTTCTGCCTCGACGGCGATCAGGTGAGCGCCGAGCTGGTCGAGGCGGTGCACGAGGCCTTCCCCGACGCATCGATCTTCGTCCGAGCCTATGACCGGCGTGCGCTGCTGAAATTGAAGGGCGGAGCCGCCGCTGGCGTGGTGCGCGAAGTGCTCGAATCCGCGATCGTGATGGCGCGCCGCGCGATGGACGCGGTGGGCGTGGACGCACAGGAGATCGATCGGACCGAGGATCTCTATCGCCATCGTGATCGCGAACGGCTGCGGATCCAGCATGAGGCAGGCGACATCCGCGCTGCGCGTGAGGCGATCATCGGCAACCCCGAACTCGACTGGCGCGCGGGGCGGGAAAAGCCCGAGCCGCTCGATCCCAAATCCTCGACGGAGGGCGGTTGCGGATGAACTGGCTGGTGATCCTTGCGGCGCTATCGGGCGCCATTGCAGTGGGCGCGGGGGCGTTCGGCGCGCATGGCGCGACGGGCGAGGCGCAGGAATGGCTCAAGACCGGCGGACAGTATCAGCTGATCCACGCGGTGGCGGCGCTGGTCGCGGCGCAGATGGGCGCGAAGGGCCCGGCCTGGCTGTTCGTCGCGGGCAGCGCGCTCTTTGCGGTCACGCTCTATGCGATGGCGCTGGGCGGGCCACGCTGGCTGGGCGCGATCACCCCGATCGGCGGCGCCGCGCTGATCGCGGGGTGGCTGTGGCTCGCATGGACCGCAACGCGGGGCAGTTGAGGTGCCGCGGCTGCCGATCGCGGTGCTTGCGGTTGTCGTGCTCGACATCGGCGTCGCTTTCCTGATCGGCCGCTATGGCGGACGCGGCGGTCACAACCTGCTCTATCTGAGCATCCCCGCGTTCGCGGTCGCCTTTGCCGTGTTCTCGGACTGGCGCGGCAAGCTGCTCGGTGCCGCCGGGCTTTGGCCGTTGTTCTGGCCTGCTTCGGTCGGTGCCGAGATGATTGCGCATGCCGCCGGAACTTGCCTTCAATAGAAGGTTTTAGGAGGATCGGCTTCAGGCACGGAGGAGGGCGCATGCAACGGGGACTGACCGGGATTGCTGTTCTATCGCTTGCGCCGCTGACCGGGTGCACCGACCAGGCATCCAACCCCGCACCGCCGCGATTGAAGGAGCCGCTGGTCCTCAAGGAACAGGCCTCGACCATCCGCATCCCCGTTGCGATCCCGCTCAAGGAGCTGGAGGATGCGATCAATGCCGAAGTGCCGCAGGTGCTGGAGCGGATCGACGAACCGCAACAGGCGTGCATCAAGACCAAGAGCAAGCTGCTGCCCGATATCAGCTGCCGGCTGGTCGGGACGGTCCGGCGCGGGCATATCCGCCTGACCGGATCGGGCAACGTGTTGCGCCTGTCGATGCCGGTCAGCGCGACGGTGCGCGCCGAGAATATCGGCAAGATCATCAAGCGCGAGACCGCGACCGGAGCGATGAATGTGACCGCGCGGGTGACGCTCGGCCTCAGCCGCGACTGGCGTCCGCATGCGAAGGTAGCGGCGGACTATAACTGGACCAACAAGATCGGGATCGATTTCCTCGGCCGGCGGATCACCTTCGCCTCGAAGGTCGATCCCAAGCTGCGGCAGATCCTGTCGGGCCTCGAACGCACGCTGCCGCGCCACCTCGACAAGGTGCAGGCGCGCGCGCAGGTCCAGCGTATCTGGGCCAAGGGCTTCACCTCGGTCCGGGTCAAGACCGAGCCGCAGATCTGGGCACGCTTCACGCCCGAGCGGGTGGGCTTTTCGGGCTATTCGGTTCAGGGCGGCAATCTCGTTATCGGTTTTGCCGGGCAGGCCAAGACCGAGACAGTGCTGGGCGAGCGTCCCGTCGATCCGCCGGTGACGCCGCTTCCCAATCTGATGGGCAATCTGCCCGGCCGCGGGATCAATGTGCATGTGCCGGTGCTGGTGCTGTACAATCTGCTCGAGCGTGCGGCGCTTGCCGAACTGCAGAAGCCGGAGTTTCGCGCGGTCGAGCTCAAGGGCGGGCTCAAGGCGACCGCCGATTATCACCGCGTCACCATCTACGGCACGCCGCAGAACCAGGTGGCGGTGGGCGTCGACATGACGCTCAAGGGGCGGGCGCTGACGACCAAGGGGACGGTCTGGTTCGTCGCGAAGCCGGTGGTCGATATTGCGAAACGCGTCGTCGGGATCCGCGATCTGGTCGTGGCGGGGGATACCGACAGCAAGGCGTTCAACCTGCTGCTCGAGGTGGTCAACCAGACCACGCTGCGCGACCGGATGATGGCGGCGATCCGCTATGACTTCACCAAGGATTATGACGACGGTCTTGCCAAGGCGGATGCCTGGCTGGCGGAACAACCGTTCGAGGGATTCGTGTTCAAGGGCGATATGGGCCGCGCAGAAATCCGTGACGTCCGTTTGGCTCCCGAGGGGTTCCTGGTCGAGGCGGACGCTACGGCAACCGCGGCGATGACCCACAACCCGCGCCGCGCCGCGCAACTGGTCGCCGAACGAAGGGCGAAGAAGGCGGCGAAGGAGAGAGCAAAGGCGCTGGAGGCGGCGAAAGCAGCGCGATAGGCTTGCCTGTCCCGGAGGAACCACGCCATGTCCAGCATCCGCCCGATCGTCCAGTTCGACACGCATGAGGTGCTGAACCAGCCGCCACCGTTGGAGGAGGTGAACCTGTTCACCGGCGACCGCGCGCTGGCCGATGCGGTGGCGCGGGCAGGCGGGGCGCAGCATGCCGGGCGGCTGTCGGAACTCGGCGCGCGCTGCGGTTCGGCTGAGGTGATCGACTGGGGCGTCGAGGCCAATCGCAACGTCCCGGTGCTCGACAATTACGACCGCTATGGCCAGCGGATCGATGAAGTGCGCTTCCACCCGGCTTATCACGAGCTGATGCGGCTGGGGCTGGACGGCGGGCTGGCGTCGATCGCGTGGGACGGCACGCCCGCGGGGCATGTCGCGCATGCCGCGATCCTGTTCCTGACAGGGCAGGCGGATTCGGGGACGAGCTGCCCGATGACGATGACCTATGCGTCAGTTCCCGCACTGCGTGCCGGGGCGGAGGTGGCCGGGGAGTGGGTGCCGCGCATCACTGCGGGCCGCTACGATCCCGCTTGTCGCCCGGCGCCGGAAAAGGCCGGGGTGACGATCGGCATGGCGATGACGGAGAAGCAGGGTGGCTCCGACGTCCGCGCCAACACCACCCGTGCCGAGCCGGTGGGAGAGGCGGGTTGGTATAGCCTGACCGGCCATAAATGGTTCTGCTCGGCGCCGATGTGCGACGCCTTCCTGACGCTCGCCTATGTCGAGGGCGGGCTGACCTGCTTCCTCGTTCCGCGCTGGCTGCCCGACGGCACGCGCAACGCCGGCTTACGGGTGATGCGGCTCAAGGACAAATTGGGCGATCGCTCCAACGCCTCGTCCGAGATCGAATATCATGGCGCGCTGGCACAACGGCTAGGCGAGGAGGGGCGCGGGGTCGCGACGATTATCCAGATGGTGCAGCATACGCGGCTCGATTGCGTCATCGGGTCGGCACAGCAGATGCGCGGCGCGCTCGCGCAGGCGCTGTGGCATACCGCGCATCGCTCGGCCTTCCAGCGGCGGCTGATCGACCAGCCCGCCATGGCCGCGGTGCTCGCCGATCTCGCGGTTGAGAGTGAGGCTGCGACCGCGCTTGGCCTGCGGCTCGCCCAGGCGTTCGACGAGAATGATCCGGTCGCGCGGCTGCTCACCCCGATCGCCAAATATTGGGTATGCAAGCGCGCGCCCGGCCATGTCTATGAGGCGATGGAGTGCCATGGCGGCGCCGGATACATCGAAGCGGGGCCGATGCCGCGGCTGTTCCGTCAGTCGCCGCTTAACGCGATCTGGGAAGGGTCGGGCAACGTCATCGCGCTCGACCTGCTCCGCGCGATCGGCCGTGAGCCGGAGGGCGTCGAGGCGCTGCAGGGTTTCCTTGCGGCGCAGCGCGGGCGCGATGCCGCCTATGACGCGTGGATCGACGCGATTGACCTCAGATCGGCGAATGAAGGCAATGCTCGGTTGCTGGTCGAGCGGCTCGCGCTTGCGGCGCAGGCGGCGGTACTGCTCGGCTGGGACAGCCCGGCGGCGGAAGCGTTCTGCCGCCTGAGGCTGACCGCGCGCGGGACCGCTTATGGCGCGTTCGACGCGGCCGTCGACACGCGCGCCCTGATCGAACGCGCGATGCCGGTGGCCTGATCAGCTTCCGCCGAGGATCCGCGTCACTGCGCCGACGGTGACCGGGTGGTATCCGGGCTTGGCCTTGTCGAAGATGCGCTGCGCGATCGGCATGCCCCAGTCTCCCTGCACCTTGAGGCCCCGATAGAGCGGCGTCACCAGCAGGTTGCGGCCGACGCGCGTGAGATATTCCTCCAGCGCCGGGACGATCGGGTCATAGCGGTTGGCGATGGCAAGATCGAACCAGGCCGACTGGATGTATGTGTTGGTCGACTTGGTCAGGCCCAGCGCATCGTCCAGCTCCTTGAGCCGCGCCGCGCTCTGCTGGCGCGGCAGCCCGCCGATCAGCCGCTGCCATTGCTGGGTCTGCCAGCCCTGGGTCTTGATCGCGCTGGCCGGGCCGCCCGCATTGAACGCGGCGAGCATCGCATCGACCTGCGCCAGCGTTTCCGACTTCACATGGACGGCGTTCGACGGGATGCCCGGCTCGAACACCCAGCGGTCGAGCTGGAGTTTGGCTTCCAGCGCCTTGTCGCCCTTGATCAGATGCTTGCGCAGATCGGCGAGGAAGCCCGCGCTGGTCTGCGGTTGGAAGGCGTGACGGTCGAAATAGCCCTTGAGGTACACGTCCCATTTGGCGCGGCCGACCGTCGTTTCGATCGTGCGCAGGAAGGTGCTGCCCTTGAGGTAGTCGAGCTGGCCGGCACCATCGCCAGGATCGCCGTGCAGCCGCGTGCTCTTGGCCGCGTCGCCGCCCGCATTCTTCACGTCGCGGACCATCCCGGCATAGTCGAGGTCGGAATAGATCGCCGCGCGCTCCTTGCCGTAGAGCGATTCCATGATGCGGTTCTCGAAATAGGTCGTGAACCCCTCGTTGAGCCAGCCGTCCGCCCAGGTCGCGTTGGTGACGAGATTGCCCGACCAGCTATGCGCCAGCTCATGGGCGACGACGTCTGTGTTCGAGCGGTCGCCGGTGAGCAAAGTCGGGGTCAGGAAGGTGAGGTTGGGGTTCTCCATGCCGCCATAGGGGAAGGAGGGCGGCAGGACGAGCATGTCGTAGCGGCCCCAGCGATAGGGACCGTAGAGCGCCTGCGCCGCGTCGATCATCTTCTCGACATCGCCGAATTCGGCGACGGCCGCGTCGAGCATCCCCGGCTCCGACCATACCCCCGAACGCGGGCCGATCGCCTTGAACTTGAGGTCGCCGACCGCGATCGCGAGCAGATAGGGCGGGACCGGGTTCTCCAGGGTGAAGCGGAAGGCGCGCTTGCCGCCGGCCACCGGGGTTCCCGCAGGGGTGTCGGCGCGCGCGCTCATCGCCGCGACCAGCCCCTCGGGCACACGCACCGTCGCCGACCAGGTCTGACGGATGCCGGGGCTGTCCTGGGTCGGAATCCAGCTGCGATTGTTGATCGCCTGTCCCTGGCTGAACAGGAACGGCTTGGCCTTGCCGAGCGTCTGTTCGGGGGTGAGCCATTGCAACGCCTGTGCGCCCGGCTTCGAGCGATAGGCGATACGGATCTGCTTGGCGGTCCCGAGCTGGATCGTCAGCGCGCTGCCCAGCTCCTTGTCCTTCGCCCCGACGGTGTAGGCAAGCTTGCCGCCCTTGGCATCGGTGATCGACTGGATATCGAGATCGAGCACGTCGAGCACGATTTCCTTGGCGCCCTTTGCCGCCAGTATGTCGAGCGTCGCGGTGCCGCCGATCGTCTTGCTGTCGAAATCGACGTCGAGGTCGAGGTCGACATGCGTCACCCGCGCTTCGGCGGGGCGGGCATGGGTCCATGCGTCCTTCGCTTCCGGCGTGGTCAGGATCGGCGCGACCTTCTGCGCAAGAGCGGGGGAGGCGGCGGTGGCGAGCAGCAAGGCTGCGAGAGCAAGGTTACGCATGGACGGAGTTGCTAGGCCGGGTTGGTATCCGCCGCAACTGTCCAAGCGAACGGTTTTCTATTGGGGGAAGGCGGCTTAGGTTCCTGCCATGCAGCACGTCATCCAGCACGCCGCCCAGCAGTCCATCCAGCCGGTCGGCGACCAGCTCCGCCACTGGCGTTCGCGCCGCCGCCTCAGCCAGCTCGACCTTGCCATGGAGGCAGGGATTTCGCAGCGGCATCTGAGCTTCGTCGAGAGCGGACGCTCGCGGCCGGGGCGTGACATGGTGTTGCTGCTCGCCGAAAGCCTGGAGCTGCCGCTGCGCGAGCGCAACCGGCTGCTGCTCGGCGCGGGCCATGCGCCGCACTTCGCCGAGCATGCGCTGGAGGATGAGGCGATGGCCGATGTCCGCGAAGCGATGATGCTGATCCTCAAGGGGCATGAGCCGTTTCCCGCGCTGGTGGTCGATCGCGCCTGGAATCTGGTCGCGCACAATGACGCACTGACGCCGCTGCTGGTCGGAGTCGCGCCGTGGCTGCTGGCGCGGCCATGCAATGTGCTCAAGCTCAGCCTGCATCGCGAGGGGCTGGGGCCGCGCATCGTCAATTATGGCGAGTGGCGCGCGCATATCCTCTCGCGGCTGCGGCATGAGGCGAAGGCGACCGGCGACGCGACGATCGAAGCGGTACTGGCCGAACTGGAGGCGATGCCCTCGCTCGAACAGCGCCGTCAGCCGCCGGTGGTGGCCGCCAGCCCCGTGGTGCCGCTCAAGCTGCGCACCGACGCCGGCGAACTCTCCTTCATCTCGACTACCACGGTGTTCGGCACCCCGCAGAATGTGACGCTGTCGGAGCTGGCGATCGAGGCCTTCTATCCCGCCGATGCGGCAACGCGGGCCGCGCTGGGGCGCTGACACTTACCGGCCGTTCATGCGTTCTTCTCCGGTGAGGAGAAGTGTGATGAACGAGATGATCGAGACCGGGCATCCGATGATCGCGTCGGATCGCGTGGAAGGAACTTTGGTGTTCAACCGTGCCGGCGAGCGGCTCGGCAGGGTCGAGCGCTTCATGGTCGACAAGGTTTCGGGCCACGCCCAGTACGCCGTGATGTCGTTTGGCGGCCTGTTCGGGGTCGGCAACCGCCACTACCCGTTGCCGTGGAAGGCGCTGGACTATGAGCCGGAGAAGGGGGGCTATGTCGTCGATCTGACCAAGGCGCAGATCGATGGCGCGCCGGGCTATGACGCGCAGGGTGAGGAGCCGAAATACGACCGCGCCTATCAGGAGCAGGTCTATACCTATTACGGCTTCCCGTATCTCTGATCGAAGCCAGACCGAGGGATGTGTGCTCAGGACGTCCAGGTCATCGGGCAGCGAACGGCTTGCCCCGGTAAATGAGGTGCCGGGTTTTCAGGAGGCGGACATGCTGCATCCGGCCTGCGCGGCTCTTTTCGCGGGCACAGATGTAGAAGCTTCCGAACAGGCTGTCCTTCTTGCCGTCGTGCTCGGTAGCGTCGCGCTGATAGCGCGCGATCTCCGGCGGGACATGGTGATCGTCGTCCCTCAGGGCGACGATGCGCGTGCTCCCGACAAGCCCGATACGACGCAGGCTCGAGCCATTGTATATCGCGAACCGTCCCTGCACCCATTTGCACCGACCTGTCATCGCAAGCGCAGGGTCGGGGGACGTGAGACCTGTGGCTGCGACGAAGGCAAGAAGCGCGAGCATCGCAGGATCCCATATCGATCAAACTGGCGCATCAATATCGGACGTCTTGGCGGCGGTCCATGTGTTCGGCCTAGTCGGCCTTCGGCAATCGCCAGCGGCCGGTCTCCATCCAGCGAAGCGCCGGCTTCAATGGCAGGATCCATATGATCCCGGCGAAGACGTAGAAGACCAGTTGGACCAAAGCATGCCATTGACCGACGATGGCGGAGAGGCTGGCGATGGCGACGCACCAGACCACGATCAGCGCGATGATCGCGAGTGCGCCGACCGGTTGGCGCCAGGACGGGCCGGCGTTCATGCCGCCGCCTCGCTGAAAGCTACCGCTTCGGTGACGACGCCATGAAGCGGCATGTCCCATGGGTCGGTCGCGAGGGCCGCAACCTGCTGGACCGACCACGCGATCCCGATCCGCCAGGCATCGGGCAGCCGTTTGAACACCCGGTCGTAATGGCCGGCCCCCTGCCCCAGGCGATTAAGCGCGGCGTCGAAGGCAAGCAGCGGGGTCAGCACGATATCGGGGTCCAGTTCGGGTGCATCGGTGGAGGGCTGGCGCAGCCCGAGCGGGCCGTCGATCAACGGCTGATCGGGCTGCCATTCGAAGAACCGGACCGGCGATTCGCGACTGGTGACATGGGGCAGCACGATGGTGCAGTCGCGTTCGCGTGCCGCGAAGGCGATTGCGGTCGGATCAGCCTCGCTGCCGATCGGGACATAGCTGGAAACGATGACGCCGGGCGCGAAGCGGGCGAGCAGGGCGGGGGGCGGCGCGATCACCCCACCGATCGTCATCGCGAACTCGTCGCGCAACGCGCGCATCCGGGCGCGAAGGGTCTTCTTGTAGTCAGCCATTCCACGCTTCGCTATTTGCGAAGCGGCTACGGTACCAGCCCGCT
>CAYOXO010000126.1:0-12761 GCA_964407945.1 uncultured Stakelama sp. | reverse complement strand
CGGGGGGCCCCGAGTCCCGGGCCGGGGTGACGGAGGAGTAGCAGGAGAACCATGACTCACCCCCTCCGCATCCTGGTCGACGCCGATGCCTGTCCGGTGAAGGATGAGGTGTACAAGGTCGCATGGCGGCGTGAGGTGCCGGTGACGATCGTCGCCAACGCCTTCATCCGCATCCCCGATCATCCGCTGATCGGCCGAGAGGTGGTGTCGGACGGGTTCGATGCGGCGGACGACTGGATCGCCGAGCGGGCCGGGCCGAAGACGGTGGTGGTGACGGCGGACATCCTGCTCGCCGACCGCTGCCTCAAGGCCGGGGCGACCGTACTCTCACCCGCCGGCAAGCCGTTCACCACCAGCTCGATCGGCGCGGCGATCGCTACGCGCGCGATCATGGCAGATCTGCGCGCGGGTGGCGATCAGATCGGCGGGCCGCCGCCATTCCGCAAGGAAGACCGCTCCCGCTTCCTTTCCGCGCTTGACGAGGCGCTGGTCAGGCTCGCCCGCCTCCCCTGAACCAAGTTGAATGACAACATAGCGTTCGACGTCGTTGCGCATCCGTGATAATCGGACTGCCGACTTCTGACGGAGGCGCGCATGACCGAAGAGCGGATCACCCATCCCGACGGCACCGGCATCAACCTGCATTCATGGCCCGCGACCGGCACCGCCAAAGGTGTCGTCCTCCTCCAGCACGGCTTCAATGCGCATGGCGCGCACCTCAGCTGGGCCGCGGAACAGCTGAATTCCGCAAGCTATGCTTGCTACGCCGTCGATCTGCGCGGACGCGGGAAGTCGGATGGCGAGCGCTTCTATGTCGATGATTTCGACAAATATCTCTCCGACCTCCAGCTCGCCTTCGACCGCGCGCGCGCCGAGCACCCCGGCCTGCCGATCTTCCTGATGGGGCACAGCGCAGGCGGGGTGATCGCCACCAGCTATGCGTTGCGTCACCAGGGCGAGCTCAAGGGCCTGATCTGCCACAGCTTCGCCTTTCGCGTGCCGGCGCCACGTCTCGTGCTCAACCTGCTGCAATGGCTGAGCGGACCGTTCCCACGGCTCAAGGTGCTCAAGCTCAAAAATGCCGATTTCTCGCGCGACCCGGCCTGGGTCGCGATGATGGACGCCGATCCGCTGATCCATGACGAGAACCAGCCCGCCAAGACCGTGGGTGAGATGTGGAAGGCGGACAAGGTGCTGGAGGTCTCGTTCCCGAAGATCGCCCTACCCGTTTTGATCATTCACGGGACGGAAGATCACGCGACCCTGCCCGCCGGCAGCCAGATGTTCTTCGACAATGCCGGATCGCCGGACAAGACGCTGAAGCTGTACGAAGGCCATTATCACGACCTGCTCGCCGATACCGGCAAGGAGAGCGTAATGGCGGACATTCGCGGCTGGATCGACGCGCGGGTCTGAACCACAGCCATTGACTATGGGATGTTGCGCGGCCAAATGCGCCGCGCAACGCCGCTCGTCTTCGACCGGCTCCATGCGCCGCCTCTTTCGGGTTTCCGGCCTGCGCATGATGTTTCGAGCCCGCGACAGACTGGAAGTCTCATGGCGTGGGTTATCCTCGGCATTGCCGTTATTACTGAAATCATCTGGGCGCTCAGCCTCAAATGGGCAGCGAGCGCATCGACCTGGCACGCCTCGCTTGTCCCCGTGACGCTCAGCTTCGTCAACATGGCGCTGCTCGGCCTCGCCATGCGCGACCTACCCGCGGGCACTGCCTATGCGATCTGGACCGGGCTCGGCGCCGTCGGCGTGATCCTGATGGGCATCATGATCTTTGGCGACCGCGTGTCGCTGGTACAGGCCGGATTCATGGCGCTGATTGTTATCGGGGTCGCGGGAACAAAAGCCTTCTCTCCGGCTTGAGCATCCTGGGCTGGGGACGGGTGACTTTCACGGACACGGCCTCTATCATTGGGCTTCGGTGAAAGGATAATGTTCTAGATGTTCGGACGATCGCGGTCGCATGGTGTTGCGGCGCTGCCCTTGCTCGGTCTTGCCCTTGGTGCGCCTGCGCTTGCGCAGCAGGTAGCGCCGCGCCCGCCCGCAGCCACTGCGACGCCCGCATCGCCGCAGGCAGCGCCGGTCCAGATCACGCCGGTTCAGATCCCGCTCCCCGTGCTCAGCCCCGAGCAGGCACAACAGGTGCGCCAGCTGATCGTACAGGGCCGGATCGCGCAGGGCCTGCGCTATTCGACGGCCGAGGCCGAAGTGTTGCCCGCCGACGATCAGGGCCTGGTTCGCGCCGCGCTCGACTATGCCCGCGCGATCCATATCGGCCGTCTGGATACCGCCGATTTCCAGGAGGATTGGGCGCTTCGCCCGGCCGCATGGGATCCGCTCCCCGGCTTTGCCAAGGCCGTCGGCGACAACCGGATCTCGCAGTGGTTCGCAGGCCTCACCCCGCAGTACGAAGGCTATGACAATCTTCGCAAGGGCCTCGCCCGCTATCGTCGGATCGAGACTGCCGGCGGCTGGAACAGCATCGCGGCCGGCCCTGACCTGACCGTCGGTTCGAGCGGGCCGCGCGTTGCGGCGCTCCGCGCGCGCCTCGCGGTCGAGGATGGTGAAGTCACGGGCAGCGGCGACAAGTTCGACGCCGCGCTCAAGGAAGCTGTCGTCCGCGCCCAGCGCCGTTACGGCCTTGCGCCGACCGGCACGGTCTCCACCGGCACGCTCGCCGGGCTCAACGTGCCCGTATCGAGCCGCGTCCGTCAGATCATGGCGAACATGGAGCGGTGGCGCTGGATGCCCAAGGAGATGCCTGTCGACCGCATCCAGGTGAACATCGCCGCCGCACAGGTCGCGGTGTTCGAGGGCGACCGCCCGGTGATGTCGATGCGCGGCGTGACCGGCAAGCCCGGCGGCGGCGAAACGCCGATGCTCCAGTCGAACATCCATTCGGTGGTGCTCAATCCACCATGGAATGTCCCCGCGGGCATCGCCCAGCGCGAGCTGTTCCCCAAGGGCGCGGCCTATCTGGCGCGCAACGGGTTCAAGGTGATCGGCACCGGCGCCAACCGCCGACTGCAGCAGTCGCCGGCCCAGTCAGCGCTCGGCCGGTACAAGTTCGACTTCAACAACCCGTTTGCGGTCTATCTGCACGACACGCCGAGCAAGGGCACCTTCTCGCGCTTCGACCGGCTCGCCTCGCACGGCTGCATCCGGCTCGAACGCCCCGCCGATCTCGCGCGGCTGCTGCTTGAGGGCAGCACCCAATGGACGCCCGAGGCAATCGACGGCGCGCTGGAGAAGGGCGAAACGGTCCGCGCCGCGCTGCCCAACCAGGTCGCAGTCTATCTGCTCTACTGGACCGCCTATGCCAGCGGCACCGGCACGATGAACTTCCGTGGCGACCCCTATGGCTGGGACAAGACGCTCGCGACCAAGATCGAAAAGCGGTCCGCCGCCCAGGCGCTCGCCGCGCGCTGAACCCACATTTCCACGGAGAACCGAATGACCCGTCGCCTTCCGCTCGTTGCAGCCCTTTTCGCCGCAACTGCGCTCGCCGCCTGCTCGGGCGGTTCGGACGCGCCCGACACGCCCGTGAACAACGGCGACAATGAGGTCGAGGTGATCGACGAGGCACCGCAGAATATCGCCACGCCCGAGCCGACGCCGACCCCCTCGCCTACGCCCGCGCCGGTCGTCCAGGATGACCGTGCCACCGACGAGCAGGTACAGGACGATGCCGACGCAGTCGGCATGACCGCCCGTCTGCCGCGCGACCAGAGCGGCAACGAGACCGCCCCGGCGGAGTGAAGCTACCCGCTCTGGTTAACGAGAATCTGGTCAATCCGGGTTTGATACGCTAACGTCACGCTATTGAGTGGAGCGGCGGCATGGGCCGCTCGGGGGAAGTGGCGTGACGTTGACGGCAGCGCTCATTGCGATGAGCGCGAGTGTATCGATCGGTTTGAACGGCCTGATCGCCGAAACGCGCGTCCCGCCCGGCCAGCAAGACATCATCGTCGCGCGCACCGTCGGCGGCATGATCAGCTATACACGCTGGCCCGAGCCGCGGCCTGTGGTCCGCCTCTGTGTGAGCGGCGCCACGACGCATACCAAGGGTTTTGGTCGCATCGGCCAGAGCAGCGGCCGGCAAGTCGTCACCCAGGTCGTCGCGCCAGGCGGCGTCACACGGGGCTGCGACGTCCTCTATTTCGGGGCGCTCGCCGACGCGGACCGCCAGCGGATGTTACGCGCGATCCGCGACCTGCCCGTGCTGTCGATCGCCGAAACCGATCCCGCCTGCCGCGGCGGGACCATCTTTTGCCTGCGCATCCTGCCCGACCGGGTCGGCTTCCAGATGAGCATCGATGCGGTTTCGCGCAGCGCGGTGCGCATCGACCCGCGTGTCCTCCGCATCGCCCTGCCGGAGGGAGGCGCGTCATGAGCGAGGTCGCCGGCCTCCCCTCGCTGCGCCGCGTCCTCGCGCGGATGCACCTGCGCGTGACCTTGTTCGCCGTGGGCCTGACCGGCCTGACCGTGCTGCTCGCCGGCTTCGCCGCGATCGGCGCCTATGCGAGCCAGAATCTCCACCTGATCGGGCGTTCGGCAGGTTATACCGCCGCACCCGCGATCGTGTTCGACGATCCCGTTGCAGCGACGCAGAGCATTACCCCGCTGCTCGAGCCCGGCGTGGCCGGGATCGCCCTGCTCAAGCCCGACGGGACGGTGCTCGCCTCGGTCGAGCGCTCGGGAGAGGATCATTCGCTGGCGCGGTGGATCGCCGACCGACTGTTCTTCGCCGCACCGATCGAGGAGCCGGTCATCCATCTTGGTACCCGCATCGGATCGGTGCGCGTCCATGGTGAAGGCAGCGCGGTCGCGGTCTATATCCGCGACGGCATCCTCGGCACATTGGTCTGCTTGGTACTGACCGGGCTCGCCGCGTGGCTGCTCTCGCGACGGCTGCGCGCCGACATCGTCGAACCGCTCAATGCGATCGCCGACGCCGCCCATCTTTTCCGTCGCGACGAAACGCTCGACGCGCGCGTGCCGCCTGCGTCGATCCGCGAAGTCGAGGCGCTGCGCACCGATTTCAACGCGTTGATTGCCGAGCTTGGCGACTGGCGCCAGCATCTGCGGCGCGAGAATGAGACGCTGAACCACAAGGCAAGTCACGACGCGCTCACTGGCCTGCCCAACCGCGCCATGTTCGGGCGCCGGGCCGAAGAGATGATGGCGGAGGCACGCGCCGGTGACGCCAGCTTCGTGCTCCTCTATGCCGATGCCGACAGCTTCAAACCGGTCAATGATCGCCACGGTCATGCCGCTGGCGACCTGGTGCTGATCGAGACCGCTGCACGCATCCGCAGCTGCCTGCGCGCGCGCGACGTCGCTGCACGGCTGGGCGGGGACGAGTTCGCGGTCCTGCTCGCCGCACCCAGCGGTGCGGACGCAGCCGAGCGAGTACGCAGCGAGATCGCCGCGCGCATGGCCGAGCCGTTCCGCCTGCCTTCGGGTGAGACGGTGACGATGACGCTGAGCATCGGCGCCGCAATCTATCCGGGCGACGGTCAGGACCTGACCACGCTCATCAATCGGGCAGACGCGGCGATGTACGCCGCCAAGGGAAGCCTGCAAGCCCGACAACAGGGAGTCTCGTGATGTCGTCGTTCGTGCGTACCAGCCTGTTTCTCGCGCTTGCCGCGCTCATTCTCGGCGGTTGCCAGATGTCGAAGGACAAGTCCCCCTGGACCCGTGCCCAGCGTGCGGTGTTCGTCGAGGAAGGGTTCGCGCAGACCGACCGCGGCTGGGAATTCAGCATCAACGACCGCCTGTTGTTCGCGACCGACGAGAGCGTCGTGCTTCCCGAACAGATGGGATCGATCCGTCGTATTTCCGGCCGGCTGCTTGGCGTGGGGATCCGCAACGCCACCGTCGAAGGGCATGCCGACGGGTCTGGCGGTGCCGAGCACAACCAGCGCCTGTCCGAACGCCGCGCCGCTGCAGTGGCCGAAGTGCTGGTCGGGAGCGGCTTTGCGCAGTCCGCGGTCTCCACCGCGGGCCTGGGCGACCGCTTCCCGGTCGAGAGCAACGCCACCGTCGAAGGCCGTCGCGAGAATCGCCGCGTCGTCATCCTCATCGCCACGCCCTGACCGCCCATCGCCAGGACCTCGCGGTTGACTTTCCAGTCACAGCCGCTATTGGCGCGCCTTCGCGTGGCCGGCTTGCCGGTCATGCGTACCGTCCGAGACAGTGGGTGACCGGGTTTGCCGGTCTTAATTTCCCGCCAAGACGGGGACAGAGATTTATACCGGATTCCTTCGTGTGATGGAGTGTCCGGGTCAGCCCGCCGGAGCAGTCCGGCCCTGACGATCATGCCCCTCGGACGAGGGGGTTGGGCATCCGCCCTTCCCTCGGCGTAACCGGCTCCAACCCTTTGGGTTGGGGTATTTTGAGGAGACCGGCATGGATCGTGCTCAGAAGACCGAAGCCGTTGCCGAGCTGAACCGTACCTTCAACGAGGTCGGCGTGGTGGTTGTCACCCGCAACCTCGGGATGACCGTCAAGCAATCGACGGACCTCCGTAACAAGGCACGCGAAGCCGGTGCGAGCTACAAGGTCGCAAAGAACCGCCTTGCCAAAATCGCGCTCGACGGCACCGACTATTCGGTGCTCTCGGACCTGCTCGTGGGTCCGACTGCGCTTGCCACTTCGACCGACCCCGTTGCTGCTGCAAAGGTTGTCGTCGATTTCGCCAAGACCAACGATCGTATCGAGATCGTCGGCGGCGCGATGGGAAGCCAGCTGCTCGACGCGGAAGGCGTGAAGGCACTCGCCTCGCTGCCCTCGCTGGATGCACTGCGTGCCAAGCTCGTTGGTCTTATCGTCGCCCCGGCGACCAAGATCGCGACCATCACCCAGGCTCCCGCGGCGCAGATCGCGCGCGTGCTCTCGGCATATGCGGAGAAGGAAGCCGCCTGAGGCGGGGTTCTTTCGCGACGTTATTTCGAACCAATCTGACTGAAGGAATTATACATGGCTGACCTGAACAAGCTCGTCGATGCTCTCTCGGAGCTGACCGTCCTCGAAGCCGCTGAGCTGTCGAAGCTGCTCGAAGAGAAGTGGGGCGTTTCGGCTGCTGCTGCAGTTGCAGCTGCTCCGGCTGCTGGCGGCGGCGCCGCTGCCCCGGCTGCTGAAGAGCAGACCGAGTTCGACGTGATCCTCACCGGCGACGGTGGCAAGAAGATCAACGTCATCAAGGAAGTCCGCGCGATCACCAACCTCGGCCTGACCGAAGCGAAGGCCCTCGTCGAGGGCGCGCCGAAGGCCGTCAAGGAAGGCGTGTCGAAGGACGAAGCCGAGAAGCTCAAGAAGCAGCTCGAGGAAGCCGGCGCGACCGTCGAGATCAAGTAATCTCGATCGGCTGCACCTGCAGTCTCAAGAAGGGGCGGTCCGGCAACGGGCCGCCCTTTTCTATTGGCGCGATCATGCACGCAGCCTAGGCATCAGACGATGTCGTATGCCGCCCCCACCACGCTCGGTCTCGTCAGCAACAGCGACGAGTTCGCTGTGATCGAAGAACTCGAGAGCGAGTTCGGCGTGACGATCGACTATGCCGACGCGCCGCAGTGGCACACCGTTGGCGACCTGTTCGCCGCGTTGCTCCTGCTATTGCCCGCGGGGCACGCGAACGATCCAGACATCTGGGAACGCTTCATCCGCGTCCTGTCTCAAACGACCGACGTCGACGCGGAGACGATCACGCGCGCGATGCCACTCGCCGACGAGGCTCAGGCGTGGCGCGGCCTCAACTCGCTGTCATGGATGCTGCTGTTCCTGGCGGTCGGCATGGCGCTGGTCGTTGTACTCGGCGCCGTCATCCTCACACGCTAGGCCCTGGGCACATAGCGCTTCGCCGCCAGCCGCCCGAAGCCCTCACCCGCACGCTCGACCCAGAGCGGTCCCAGCCGGTCGCTGCCGGCCGCCGGCGCCGTACCGACCATGAAGGAGTCGCGCAGGGTGCGAATGCTGAGGCCCGCATACCATTTGAGCGAGACGGGCACGATCGGAACGAACATCGGTTTGCCCTGTACGGTCACCACCTGCATCTGATCGCCAGGCAGGCTGACCTGCGCGGTTGCCATGTGCGTCGCTCCCGGGGCGACGCTGAACGGCTCGGACCCGCCTCCCAGCCGCGCCGCGCCATGGAAACCGGCGATCTGCGCATCCTGTTCGGCATTGGCGCCCAGCAGCGCTAGTGCCACGCGGATATTGTCCGCCGGCTCGGTTCCGCGATTCTGGATGAACAGTTCCAGGTCGAGCGTCACCATCCCGTCCTGGATCGCCGCACGCATCGGACGGATCTCGGTCACCAGCGGCCCGTCGGGCGGAGGGACTGGCGGCGCGGCAGGCGCGACGGGCGCAGCGGGGGAAAGAGGCGCAGCGGGCCGTACGGGCACCGCCGGGGCGGTCTTGCGGCCAAGCGGCGGCGGGCCGGGGGTCGGTGGCGAAACGGCCACTGGAGCAGGCGCTTCGACAATTTCCTCATCCCGGTGACGACGGCGACGAAGCAGCGCGAACGCGACTGCACCGATCGCTAGAAGCGCCGCACCGCCCAGCGCAGGCCAGAGCCAGGCGGGGCGCCCCGGCCCCGCAACCGGCAAGGGCTGGACGATGCCTGGCGCCGTCTGTTGTGGGACAGGCGTAGCTTCGGGAAGCGACGGCGCACCAGCTATCGGCGTTGCGGCCGGGACCGGGGTGGCTGCAGTGGCAGCGGGACTCGGCGCTGTTTCGGGCGCCCGAACGGGTCGCGGCGCCGCCGTGCGCGCCGCAGCCGGAGTCGGCGTTGGGATCGGGATCGGCTGGATCGTCGGCCCGGGCGCCGGTGTTGGCGTCGGCGCAGGTACGGACGTGGCCCGCGGCGTCGGCGTCTGCCCTGATGGGGGCAGGTCAAAGTTCCCGACAGGAGGCGTAATGACGCTCGGCGCGGTGCTGCTCTGCGCGGCAGCAGGTCCGGCCAGAAGCAGGAAGGGGATCAGCGCGGTCGTCGCGCGAAGGAAATACGCAGTCACGCGCCGCGCGTTAGCATGATGCACCTGAACCGGGGCACCAAAAAATGCGTACGGCCGGGCGCAAAACAGACCCGCCCCACCGCGCGATGGCGGTGGGGCGGGTCGCGGCCCCGGCTCAGACCTTGGCGGGAACGCTGTGGAGACGGGCCTCGATATCGGCATACATCGCCGGATCGTCCTGCAACGCGATGGGGACGAGTTGCTCGCCACCATTGATGCGGCCGATGGTGAACGCAGCGGCGGTGCGCCCCTCGCTCCCGTCGGGCAGGCGATAGCGCGCGTCGGCCAACAGCACTGGCGTGAAGCCGTCGTCACCGTCTCCCGTGGCGGCATCGACCTGCTCGCGCGGCAGCGTCACCGCGGCGTTGAGGCGCGTGCCGTCGCCCGGCTCGATGCGCTCGGCGGGCACGACCTGCTCGGCAGGCGGATGCATCAGCAGCCGCTCGATCTCGGTCGGCACGGCCGCATTGCTGCCCAGCATGAACGCACCGATCCGCACATCCTCCGCGGGCAGACCACCGGCATTGGCGACGGTCAACTCGAACTCGACCATCGCGCCGCGGCGGCTCATCCCCGCACGGGTCGGACGCA
The DNA here is from genome assembly GCA_964407945.1 of uncultured Stakelama sp. Taxonomy (GTDB): domain Bacteria; phylum Pseudomonadota; class Alphaproteobacteria; order Sphingomonadales; family Sphingomonadaceae; genus Sphingomonas. Next base: position 3,135 of record CAYOXO010000126.1, on the reverse strand, counting down.
TCGCCAGTTCGAGCTGCGGACGCCCGCCCTGCGGCTTGGCGCCGCCAAGTACCGCCTTGATGTCGGCGGCGTCGGGGGTGACGATCTCGGCATTTTCGAGCGATGGCTGCGGTTCGTCATTGTTCACATCGGCAGCCGTTGCGACATGCTCGATCTCGGGTTCACGACGGGGCGCAACGAAGATCGGCGCAGCGGCGACCGGATCTGCGGCGTGTGGCAGCGGCGCCGGTTCGCGCGCAGCCTCGGGTTGCACGGCGACAGGTGCGACCTCGTACACTTCGTCATCACTGCGACGACGGAAAAGCAGGAATGCCGCGATCGCAGCGGCGGCGAGGCCGACTGCAGCAACGATCAACCACAGCGTACCACCCGACTCACCCGCAGGTTCGGGAGCAGCAACGGTTTCAGCGGGCGCTGCGACGGGAGCGGTCGCCTCCGCGGGTGACGCGACCTCGACCGGAGGCGGGGCCTGTGGCGTAGCGGCAACGGGGGCTGCAGCTTCAGTGACAGGTGCCGCTACTGCTGCGGGACGCGCAGGTGCCTCGGCACGCGGAGCCGGACGTGCCGCACGTTGTGGCTGCTGACGGGCTTTCGCACGCTCGGCTCGCGCAGCGGCGGCACGTTCGCGCTCTTCCTGCTCGACCTGCGCGAGCGCGCTGGGCGCGATCCGAGTGCGCGATTCGGTCGGCTGCGCCTGAACCGCAGGCGCGGATGCGGGTGCGGGTGCGGGTGCCGGCGCCTGCTGAGCGGGGACCAGCACAGTCGGCGGGGTTACCGTCTCCTGCGCGAGTGCGGTTGCGGGAAGGGTAACGGCCGCAAGAAGCACGGCGATCGCCCGGCGGTGCGCATGATGCGCTGGCTTGATGTGCTGGGTCATAACGGGGGTTCAATGAATGGAACCCGCGTTTCGCCGCGTGCCCGGCTCATAATTGCGGCGAGCCGTGAACCGTCATCGGCCAAATGAAAAACGGGGGCAGCATCGTGCCGCCCCCGTTTCATTTCATCTCGTTTCCTGAATACTCGTTCAGGGAACAGTCACCGTTTTGAACTCCACCCCCTTCAACTCAGGGAGTTCCTGAAGCTGCGGGGTCACGACCTTCAGGTCGCCTACGACCACCAGCGTCAACTTGTCGATCGGGAAGTTCTTCGCCGCATCGCTGATCTGAGCCGGAGTCACCGCAAGCGTCGCGGGGACGTATTTGTCCATCCAGTCGCGTGGCAGCCCGAGCGAGTCCCGCGTCGCCAGCGAGGTCACCAGCGCCCCCGGGGTCGAGTTCTGGATCACGAACAGGCCCGCCATATACTGGCGCATGCCCGCCGCTTCCTCGTCGCCCGGCGGAGTCGCCTGCAGCGTGCGGATCTCGTGGAACACTTCCTTGAGCGCCGGGCCAGTCACCGCGGTCGTCACATCGGCGTTGAACGTCCACACCGCGTTGGTCGGGTAGAAGGCCAGGCTCGATCCCGGCGAATAGGTATAGCCCTTCGCCTCGCGGATGTTGCGCGTGATGCGCGAGCTGAACGCCCCGCCCAGCAGCGCGTTCGACACGCGCATCGGGATGTCACCCTGCGTCCCCGCGTTCGGCGCCGGATAGGCGATGCTGAAGGTCGATTGCGGCGCACCCGGCCGGTCGATCAGCAGCACCTGCGGTCCCGGCTTCGGGCTCGGCGGCAGCGACAGCCGCTCCGGACCCGCGGCCCAGCCGCCGAACGCCTTCTCAACCGCCGCCTTCACCGCCGCAGCGTCGAACTTGCCGGCGATATAGAGGTGCGAGCGCTTGGCGCCGAAGTTCGCGGCATGCCACGCCTTGAGCTGCGCAGTGGTATATGCCCCGAACTGCTGCGGCGTCGGCAGCACCCGGCCATAAGGATGGTCGGTGCCGTAATAGGCACGATCGAGCGCCGCATCGGCGAGCGTCCCCGGCTGGCTCAGCGCCACCGCCAGGCGGCGGTTCCAGTTCGCCTTGACCCGCGCCAGCTCGCTGTCCGGATAGCCCGGCTTCTGCGCAACGTCGGCGACCAGCGCGATCGCGTCCCCCGCCCGCTCCGACAGCACGTTGAGCGTCACCGACGAGCTTTCGAGCGTCGAGTTGGTGGCGAGTCCGCCGCCCATCTCGGCGGCCTTCTGCGCGATCTGCGCGCCGGTCATCCCGGCCGCCCCTTCCTTCATCATGTCCACGGCCAGCAGCGCCAGCCAGGTATTCTCGCCCTCGTTGAGCGACCCGGCGGAGGTCTGGAGCGACACCACCACCTTGGGCGCGACGCCATAGGGGACCAGGGTCACCTTCATTCCGTTGGCCAGCGTCAGCGTCTCCGACGCCGGCACCTTGAACGCCTTGGGCGCCGGGATCGGCGGCGGCGTGGTCGGAAGCTCCTGCGCCACGGCCGGGCCGGCGAGCAGGGTTGCAGCCATCAGGCTTGCGATCATGCGGCGCATCTTACTTGGCTCCCGCGGGCTTGGCGGCAGCGGCGGGTGCCGCGCCGGGATCGATCGCATAGATCGAGCGGTTGGTGGAACGCAGATATTCCTGCGCAGTCTTCTGAATCAGCGCCGGCGTCACCTTGGCGAAGCCGTCCTCGATCGAATTGACCTTCTTCGGGTCGTTGTCGAACAGCGCGTACACCGCGAGCAGGTCGATCAGGCCGATCCGTCCGGTCCCGTCGATCGTCGAATAGAGCGACGAGCGCATCTTGGTCCGCGCCCGCGCCAGTTCCTCGGCGGAGACGGGCTTGGTGCGCAGATCCTCGATCACGCTGTCCACCGCCGCCTTGATCTCGTCGCGGCTGCGATTGGCGTCATGCGTGAAGTTGAAGCTCCACAGCATCGGCCCCTGATAGTTGAACATGGTGCCCAGCGGGAAGTTGATGCCCCCGCCCACTTCGCCGGCGATGCCGGTCTCGGCCACCAGCTTGCGGTAGAGACGGCTGTCCTGGCCCTTGACCAGCATCTGGTCGATCAGGCCCATCGCATACCATTCGGGCGTGCCGCGCGCGGGAACGTGATAGCCCGCCGCCCAGCCCGGCTTGGGCGCAAGGCGATCGACGCGGCTCTTGAACTTCTCCGCGGCCTGGCGCGGCTCGCTGATGTCGGGCAGCTTCACCGGTGCGGATTTGGGCATCCAGCCGAAATATTTCTCG
>CAYOXO010000125.1:5612-13000 GCA_964407945.1 uncultured Stakelama sp. | reverse complement strand
AAGCCGGTGATGGAAGGCAAGGCGGTGCTGTTCAAGCGCTTCGCCGATGTCGATTCGATCGACATCGAGTTGAAGACCGAGGACGTCGATCGTTTCATCGACGCAGTCGAGCTGATGGAGCCGAGCTTCGGCGGCATCAACCTGGAAGACATCAAGGCGCCCGAATGCTTCATCATCGAGCAGACCCTGCGCGAGCGGATGAACATTCCGGTGTTCCATGACGATCAGCATGGTACCGCGATCATCACGGCGGCCGGCCTGATCAATGCGTGCCTGCTGACTGGGCGCAAGATGAGCGAGATCAAGGTGGTGGTGAACGGTGCCGGCGCTGCCGCGATCGCGTGCACCGAGCTGATCAAGGCGCTGGGCGTGCGGCACGACCATGTGCTGATGTGCGACCGCAAGGGCGTGATCACCCCGGACCGCGAAGGCGTGAACCAGTGGCAGTCGGCGCATGCCGTCGCCACCGATCGCGAGACGCTGACCGACGCGCTGGTGGGGGCCGACGTGTTCCTGGGCCTGTCGGCCGCGGGCGCGCTCAAGCCCGAAATGGTCAAGGACATGGCGCCTGCGCCGATCATCTTCGCGATGGCGAACCCCGAGCCCGAGATCCGGCCCGAGCTGGCCAAGGGCGTGCGCCCGGACGCGATCGTCGCGACCGGCCGTTCGGATTATCCCAACCAGGTCAACAACGTGCTCGGCTTCCCCTTCATCTTCCGCGGCGCGCTCGACGTGCGTGCGACCGGGATCAACGACGAGATGAAGATCGCCGCGGCGCAGGCGATCGCCGAGCTGGCGCGCGAGCAGGTACCCGAGGAAGTGGCGATGGCCTATGGCCGCGCGCACAGCTTCGGCCCCGATTACATCATCCCGGCGCCGTTCGACCCGCGCCTGATGGAAGTGGTTCCCGCCGCCGTCGCCAAGGCGGCGATGGATTCGGGCACGGCGACCAAGCCGATCCTCGACATGGGCGCGTATCGCCATGCGCTGCGCAGCCGCCTCAACCCGACGACGTCGGTGCTGACGCTCGCCTATGAAGGCGCGCGCGCGCATCCCAAGCGCGTGATCTTCGCCGAGGGCGAGGAAGAGGTGGTGCTGCGCGCGGCGATCGCATTCCGCGAGGGCGGCTATGGCACGCCGGTGCTGGTCGGCCGCGACGACGTGCACGATCGCCTCAAGGCGCTGGGCGTGAGCGATCCCGAGAGTTTCGAGGTGCACAACAGCCGTAATTCGCCGCTGGTGCCGGCGATGGTCGATTTCCTCTACAAGCGGCTCCAGCGCCGCGGCTATCTGCGCCGCGATTGCGAGCGGATGGTCAATCAGGACCGCAACATCTTCGGCTCGCTGCTGCTGCAGCTGGGCGAAGGCGATGCGATGATCACCGGCATCACGCGCCCCTATTCGCAGAACATGCGCGAGATCCGCCGCGTGATCGATGTGGGCGAGGGGCGCACCGCGTTCGGCGTCCACCTGCTGGTCGGGCAGAGCCATACGGTGTTCATCGCCGACACGACGGTGAACGAGCGCCCGAGCGCCGAGGAGCTGGCCGATATCGCCGAGCAGACGGCGCAGGTCGCGCGCCGCATGGGCCATGAGCCGCGCGTCGCGTTCCTGAGCTATTCGAACTTCGGCAACCCCAAGGGCGCGTTCCTCGAGAATATGCGCGAGGCGGTGAAGCTGCTCGACGACCGCAAGGTGAGCTTCGAATACGAAGGCGAGATGACGCCCGACGTCGCGCTCAACCCGCGCCAGCTGGCCAACTATCCGTTCGCGCGGCTTTCGGGCCCGGCGAACGTGTTGATCATGCCGGGCCTCCAGTCGGCGCATATCTCGGCCAAGCTGCTGCGCGAGTTGGGCGGTGATTCGGTGATCGGTCCCATGCTGGTTGGCATGGAAAAGCCGGTCCAGGTCGCACCGATGACGAGCACCGCGAGCGAACTGGTGACGCTGGCGGTGCTCGCCGCGGGCGGGGTCACACGGTAACCCGCTTCAGGCCTTCGCCTCGATCATCCAGCAGGCGGCGTTGAAGCAAACGGTGTCGCCTTCGACGAACGGGTCGAAGGCGGCGCGGACAACACCGAGGACATGGGCACGGGTCGCCGTGTCGGTCTGCTGCAGCGCGACGCCGATCCTGCCGAGGTTGGACAGATAGGGCAGCAGCGCCGATTCGGGCATGATGCAGGCAATATCGACCGGGCTGATCGCGAGCTCGCGCCAGCCGCTGTCGGTCATGATCGTGCGGACATGGTTCGGGTCGGCGAAGCCGAACTGGCCGGGCGCGTTCGGGCGTATTGGCTGGAGCGGGGGGAGCAGCGGCGCGGCGGCGCGCTCGGCGCAGGTCATGAATGGGTTTTCGGCGGACGCGCGCCAGGCGATTGCGGCGAGTGGCGCGCCGGGCGCCATCGCAGTGCGGATGCGCGCGAAGGCCGCGGCAGGATCGTCGAAGAACATCACGCCGAAGCGTGAGGTGGCCATGTCGAACGGGCCGGCCCCGTCGAGATGTGAGGCGTCGCCACTGCGGAAGGTGGTGCGGACTCCCTCGGGCTCGGTGGAAGCGCGCTGACGGGCACGGTCGATCATCATCTGTGACAGGTCTGCGCCGGTGCAGGCGCCATGCGGAGCAAGCGCGCGGGCGATGGCGAGCGTGGTCGCGCCGGTGCCGCAACCGATGTCGAGGACGTTGCGGGGATCGTGCCAGCGGACGGCGTCGACCAGCAACTGGGTGAACGGTTCGAACAACGCGTCGAGGATCGTCTCCATCCCCAGCCAGGCCTGCCCGGCGGGGCCGTTCCAGATCTGTGTCTGGCTCATCGCTTCGATCGTCGGCTCGCTCATGTGGTGGCTCCTTTCGCTTGATTCGGGGGTGCTTGGGCTGCACCGTGCCACTTCAAGCCGACTTGAGGTCAAGCCATGGTGCCGCTCGATATTTCCGAAGTCGCGAAACGCTCCGGCGTGCCGGCGTCGACACGACGTTACTATGAAGAGCGCGGGCTGATCGAATCGATCGGCCGGCGTGGCCTGCGGCGAACCTTTGACCCGGGCGTACTCGAACGGCTCGCGCTGATCGCGCTGGGGCGGCAGGCGGGGTTCTCGCTCGACGAGATCGCGGCGATGTTCGACCCGCGCGGTATGGCGGTGATCGATCGCAACATGCTGACTGCCAAGGCCGATGAGATCGATACGCTGATCCAGCGGTTGAGTGCGATGCGCGACGGGTTGCGGCACGCGGCGGCATGCCCGGCACCGAGCCATATGGAGTGCCCGACCTTTCGCCGGATCGTGAAGGCGGCGGCGAGCGGTGCGCTGGGGAGGCGGGCGGGACCAGTGTCGAGGCTTGACCGGGCGTGATCCTGTAACCGGTTGCTGCTACATTTGTAGCATGCTACAAATGTAGCAGGAGATGATCATGATCGAGTCGTTGCCACGCCGCGAGCGCGAGGTGTTCGAGATATTGTGCGGGCTGGAAGAGGCGACCGCGGCGGGCGTGCGCAACGCGATGAGCGATGCGCCGTCGGATTCGGCGGTGCGCACGCTGCTTGCCCGGTTGGTCGCCAAGGGACTCGTGGCGCACAAGTCGGTCAACCAGGCCTATGTCTATTCGCCTGCGCCGCGCACCGAAGAGGTGGCGGAGGGGGCGCTGCAGAAGCTGGTGCAGACCTTTTTCCAGGGTTCGGCCGCGAGCGCGGCGACGGCGTTGCTGGGGATGGAACCGACGCTCAAGCCTGACGAGATCGAGGCGCTGCAGCGCGTGATCGACCGGGCGCGCAGGGAGGCGGAGTGATGCTGGAGACGCTGATCGAGCTGGGCTGGAAATCGGCGGTGATCGCCGCGCTGGCGCTGGTTGGCGACCGGGCGATGCGCGGGCGCCCGGCTGCGGAGCGGGTGTTCGTGCTGCGGGTCGCGGTGGTCGCGCTGCTGCTGCTTCCGGTTGCGATGCTGGTGCTGCCGTCGCTCGATCTCGCGCTGCTGCCCGCGCCGGAAGTGGCGCCGCAGATGGTGCGGCCGCCGGTCACGGTCGCGCCGATCTCCGCGCCGGCGGTGGCGCCGGGGATCGATCTTGCCGGACTGTTCTATACGCTGGGCGCGGGCGCCGTGCTGCTGCATCTCGCGATCGGCGTTGCGGTGCTGGCACGCTGGACGCGGCGCAGCGTGGCGGCGGGCGAGCCGGGCTGGAACGCAGCGCTGGCGCGCGGAACTGGGCGGCTGCGGCGGCCTGTACGTCTGCTGGTTTCCGGCGACGTCGCAAGCCCGATCAGCTGGGGGATCGCCCCTGCCTGGATCCTGATCGATCCGGCGACACTCACGCGCGTTGGTCAGGCCGATGCGGTGGTGGCGCATGAGATGGCGCATATCCGCCGCTTCGACTGGCCGATGCTGATCGCGGCGCGGATCGCCGTCGCGCTGTTGTGGTTCAACCCGCTGGTCTGGCTGCTGGGCCGCGCGCTGGCGCGCCGGGGAGAGACTGCGGCCGATGAGGCGGCAGTGTGCGGGATCGAGCGGATCGACTATGCCGAGGCGTTGCTGAGCTTCGCGGCGGCGCCGGCCGCGCGCGGGGTGGCGACCGGGATGGCGTTGTGGCCCAACGCGCTTGCCGAGCGGATCACCCATATTGCGACGCACCGGCCCCGGCGCGGAAGCCGCGCGATCCCGGCGTCGGCGCTGATCTGTGCGGCGATCGCGGCGCCCCCGCTGGCGGTGGCGAGGCTGGTGCCCGCGGAGCCCATGGCGGTCCCGCCGATCGTCACACCCGCAGTGGCGCGCGCACCCCTTTCACCTAATCTGCCAGCCGGAAGCCTGGCGCAGACCCGCACCGCGGATGCGGCTGGTTGGGTGGCCGGGCCGGGCCCTGCGGATACAGCACAAGCGAACCCGGCTGCGGCAGGTCAGCCGCCCGCTTCTGTGGCGCCGAGCGCGGACGTACGGGTGGCGCACGCACCGGTGCCGGAACCGGTGCGGATCGTCGGCCAGACCGGCGGGTCGGTGGTGAGGACTGCGGATGGCGTGACGATCACTGCGCCGCCGCCCCCGCCGCCTGGCGAGGAAACGCCCGAATGGGCGAAGCAGGCTGCGGCCGAAATGATGCAGGGGGCTGCGGAGATGCGGAACGGCGCGCGCAACGTCGAGCTGACGGCCGAGTTACCCGGTGTCGATGCCGACGAACGGGCTGATATCATCAAAAAGGTGAAGCAAATGCGCGCACAGGCTGATGAACTTGAGAAATCGGCTCGCGCATTGAGAGGGCCGGGCGGCTGATCGCCGCCTAGCCGAAGACCATCGCCAGGATTGCAACCGGAAGCGGGATTCCCGCCACGGGAGCGGCTTGCCTGGCGACATTCAAGGGAGAGCGATGATGCGACAGACGATCCTGTTTTCGATCCTGCTGGTGAGCGCCTGTGCCGAGGGGCGGGCAGAGCCGGTTGCAAAGCTGAGCTATGGCGACCTGTCGCTGGAAAGCCGGGAGGGGCGGGCTCTGCTCCGGCAGCGCGTGACCCGAGCGGCGCAGACTTACTGCGCGGTGTACGGCGCGGAGATGACGCCGCACGCGGAGCGCGCCGACCCTTACTACTGCACGGACATGTTCCGGTCGTGGATTGTCGGCAAGATGCGCCCGGACCTCCGCCGCGCCTATTTTCTCGCGCGGCAGGAGGCGGGTGTGAAGGGACGGCAGCTCTAGCCGTCGATACTGATGCCGAGCGAGGCGTTGACCAGCCCGCCATCGACCACCAGCGTATCGCCGACGACATAGTCGCTGGCGCGGCTGGCGAGGAAGATCGCAGCGCCGGCCATGTCATCGGGCGTGCCGACGCGACGCATCGGGATCGCCTTGGCGACCGCATCGCCATGGTCGCGAGCTGCCTTGTTCATGTCACTGGCGAAAGCGCCGGGGGCGAGGCTGTTGACGATGATGCCGTCGCGGATCAGCCGGGCGGCCATGCGCTTGGTGAGGTAGATCAGCGCCGCCTTCGACGCATGGTAGCTATAGGTTTCCCACGGGTTGAGCCGCAGCCCGTCGATCGAGGTGATGTTGATCACCTTCGACGGGGCGGCGTGACTGGCGTTGGTCTTGAGCAGGCCGTGCAGCGCCTGGGTCAGGAAGAAGGGCGACTTGACGTTGAGGTCCATCACCTTGTCCCAGCCGCTCTCCGGAAACTCCTCGAACGCCACTCCCCAGGCGGCGCCGGCATTGTTGACGAGGATGTCGAGATGATCTTCGCGGGCGGCGAGTTCGGCGGCGAGCGCCTTGCAGCCTTCGACCGTCGAGACGTCCATAGGCAGGGGGATGCAGTTGGGGCCGAGTTCGGCGGCGGTTTCCTCGCACGCTGGGGCTTTGCGCGAGGAGATATAGACCCTGGCGCCCTGCGCGATGAAGGCTTCGGCGATCATCTTGCCGATGCCGCGGCTGCCGCCGGTGACGAGCGCGACCTTGCCGGTCAGGTCGAAGAACTTGCTGGTGTCCATTTGATCGTTTTCCCTTGTGGCCGCCCTTTTCCAACCCTCTCCCCCGAGGGGAGAGGGGCAAGGGCTATCCTCCGCGCTTCAGCGTTTCTCGCGCGATGATCAGTTGCTGGATCTGGCTGGTGCCTTCGTAGATGCGGAACAGGCGGACGTCGCGATAGAGCCGCTCGATGCCGTAATCCTCGATATAGCCCGCGCCGCCGAAGATCTGGACCGCGCGGTCGGCGACGCGACCGACCATTTCGGTCGCGAACAGCTTGGCGGCGGCGGATTCCATAACGACGTCCTTGCCGGCGTCTTTGGCCGCCGCGGTTTCAAGGACGAGCGCGCGGGCGGCGAGGCATTCGGTCTTGCTGTCGGCGAGCATCGCCTGGATCAGCTGATGCTCAGCGATCGGCTTGCCGAACTGCCTGCGTTCGGAGGCGTAGGCGACGCAGTCGGCGATCAGCCGCTCGGCGACGCCGACACTGACTGCGCTGATGTGGAGCCGCCCGCGATCGAGCACGCGCATCGCGATCTTGAAGCCTTCGCCCTCGTCGCCGAGCCGGTTGGCCGCGGGGACGGGGACGTCGTCGAAGATCACGTCGGCGACCTTCGCGCCCTTCTGTCCCATCTTCTTCTCGGGCTCGCCGATCGAGACGCCGGGCAAGTCTTTGGGCACGAGAAAGGCCGAGACGCCTCGCGCGCCAGGTTCTTCGCCGGTGCGCGCCATCACGGTGAACAGCTGCGCCTTGTCGGCATTGGTGATGAAGCGCTTGGTGCCTGAAAGGCGGTAGACCTCGCCGTCACGCGCAGCGCGCGCCTTCACTGCGCCGCTGTCGCTGCCGACATCGGGTTCGGTGAGCGCGAAGCTGGTGATGATCTCGCCCGATGCGCAGCTCGAAGAGCGCCCGGAGGTCGCGCAGCTGCGGCACCGCGAGGAAGCTCTCCTC
>CAYOXO010000125.1:0-5602 GCA_964407945.1 uncultured Stakelama sp. | reverse complement strand
GGGGTGCCGGCCATCACCAGACCCTGCGAGCCGATGCCGACATTGGTGCCGAAGGTCGAGCGGAAGGCGGGGGTGGTGCGCCCCATCTCGATGGCGACGCGGCATTCCTCGACCATCGTCAGGCCGAGCCCGCCATAGTCCTCCGCGATCGACAGGCCGAACAGGCCGAGCGCCTTCATCTCCTCGACGATGGAGTCGGGGATCGCGTCTGCGGCCTCGACCTCACCCTCGAGCGGGCGCAGCCGTTCGGCGACGAAGCGGCGGACCGTATCGATCAGGGCGTCGAACGTCTCGGGGTCGAGCGCCATGCCATCCTCTCCTGAAATTTGCCCCAGCTATACCCGATGAGCGTCGGTCCGCAACATACCCCGATTTTGAAAATTGACGGATTGACGCATTGCAGGGCGGCCATATGCTGACCCGAAACTGCAAAATGCGGCGTGCACGATACGGCCGGCAGCAGCGGGAGAGAGCGATGGACGGCACGACTCAACCCGCGACAGCGCCGCGGGCACGACGGATCAGCAACCAGTCGATGCTGGCCTATGGCTTTGGCGCGGTCGCCTATGGCGTGAAGGACGCCGGGTTCCAGACCTTCCTGCTGCTGTTCTACAATCAGGTGATCGGGCTGCCTGCGGTTCAGGTCGGCGCGGCGATCATGGCGGCACTGATCCTAGACGCGATGATCGATCCGGCGATCGGTGCGGCTTCGGATCGCACTCGCAGCCGGTGGGGGCGGCGGCATCCGTGGATGTACGGTTCGGCGATCCCGATCGCGCTCGGCTGGCTGTTGCTGTGGAACCCGCCGGAGCTGCCGCACGCCGCGATGCTCGGCTGGGTGTTCGCGACCGCGGTGGTCGTGCGCACCGCGGTGTCGGCCTATGAGGTGCCCTCGGTCGCGCTGACGCCGGAGCTGACGGCGGATTATGACGAGCGCACGCGGATCATGGCCTATCGCTATCTGTTCGGCTGGGCCGGCGGGCTGGCGATGCTGGTCGCGGCGTACACCTTGTTCCTGGTGCCGGGCGAGGGGCAGCCCAATGGCCTGCTCAACCGCGAAGGCTATGGAATGTTCGCGGCGGTCGGCGCGGCGGCGATGGCGGGGGCGATCCTGATCTCGGCGCTGGGGACGCATCACGAGATCGCGCGGCTGCCGCGGCCCGAGATCGAGAAGGCGACGCTCAAGGAAACGTTCGGCGAATTGATCGAGACGGTGCGCAACCGCGCCTTCGCACTGCTGATGATCGCCGGGCTGTGCGCCTATTCGGCGCAGGGGATCAGCTTTGCGCTGTCCAATTATCTCTACACCTTTGTCTGGCTGTTCCCGTTGTCGGCTTTCATGGCGCTGGGCGCCGTCCTGTTTGCCGGGGTGCTAATGGCGTTCTTCATCGCGCCGAGGCTGGCGCGGCGCTGGGGCAAGCGCAAGGCGGCGGCGTTCTTCATGACGCTGGCCCCGGTGCTGCTCGGCTTGCCGTACTGGTTGCGGCTGGCAGGGGTCTTCCCGCCGCCGGGTGACCCGGCAATGCTGCCGATGCTGTTCGGCATTTTCGTCGTCAACACGACCTGTAGCGTCTCTGCGTTCATGCTCGGCGGATCGATGATGGCGGACGTGGTCGAGCAGTCCGAGGCGCAGACGGGGCGGCGATCCGAGGGCGTGTTCTTCGCCGGATCCTTCTTCGTGCAGAAATGCACGAGCGGGATCGGTATCGGCCTTGCCGGGGTAATCCTTTGGGTCGCGGGGTTCCCCGACGGCGCCAAGCCGGGGCAGGTGCCCGTCGAGACCGTCGACCGGCTGACCTTGATCTTCACGCTCTGCTACCTTGCGCTCGGCTGGACTGCTGCGTGGTTCTACGCACACTTCCCGTTCGGCAAGGCCGAGCATGAAGCGCGGGTCGGCGTCGCGCAGGGATGATGGGGAATGCCCGCCGGATTCCCGGCGGGCACCTTCCTCCCCAGGAAGTCGCGCTTCAGCCGAGACGGCCGAGGCGGTGATAGAGGTTGGCGAACTGGACCGAGCGGGGATCGTCGGCGATTTTCCGCGTGTAGTCGGCGACCGCTTCCTTGAGCAGCGCGAAGTCGGCGGTCGAGAAGACCGGGCGGGCGCTGGCGGGTTCGGGCGTCTTCATGGTGGCTTCTCCTGTAAATTTCTCTGCATCCTGTGTGACTCGTGATTGTCATTGTTGACAGTGGTGACGGGTTTTTCTGGTGGTCACGCTGTGATTGACACATGACAAGCGATCCGAAACATTGTAAAAAATTGACAAGGCCATCAGTTCGCCTCTCGCGGCGAGCATGACAGGAACGGGGCGTGTAGGAAAATGGCGGAGCGCAAGCTGTTTGCTGGGCATGCGGTGCGACGGCTGCGGCGCGCGCAGGGGCTGACCCAGGCGGCGATGGCGGAGATGCTGGGCGTCTCGGCCAGCTACCTCAACCTGGTCGAGCGCAACCAGCGGCCGCTCTCCGCGACGCTGCTGCTCGGGCTTGCCCAGACATTCGACTTCGATCCGCGCGCGCTGGCGGCGGGCGAGCCGGGTGGGGGCGAGGAGGCGATGCGGCGACGGCTGGCCGACCCGCTGTTCGCCGATATCGAGGTGGACCGCGCCGAACTGACCGAATGGCTGGCAGGCGCGCCGGGCGGGGCGGAGGCCTTTGCGCGCGCCTATGACCGGATCGGGGTTGGCGGCGCCGCAGCGATTCCGGGCGAGGGCGAGGATCCCGGCATGGCGGTACGGCGCGAGGTCGAGCGTTGGCGCAACCATTTCGCCGACCTCGACGCAGCGGCGGAGACGCTGGCGGACGAGTTGCGCATCGCGTCGAGCGACCCGTTCGGGGCGATGGCCGAGCGGCTGCGCGTCAAGCACCAGCTGTCGATCCGGGTACTGCCGATCGAGGTGTTGAGCGGGTTGCGCGTCCGGCTCGACCTGCACGCACGGCAGCTGCAGCTGTCCGAGGCACTCGATCCGCCGAGCCGGGTATTCGCGGTCGCCAAGCAGCTGGCGACCGAGGCGCGCGGCGAGATCGACGCGCTGGTACGCGGCGCGGGCTTTGCCGACCGGGTGGCGGAGCGGCTCTATCGCCGGCATCTGGTGAGTTATTTCGCGGCGGCGGTGATGATGCCCTATGCTCGCTTCCTGCGCGCGTGCGAGGCGACGGGCTATGATCTGGAATTACTGCGGCGGCGCTTTGGTGCGAGCGCGGAGCAGGTGGCGCACCGGCTGACCACGCTGCAGCGGGTGGGCGCGCGCGGGCTGCCCTTCTTCATGCTGCGCATCGATCGGGCGGGTCAGGTGTCGAAGCGTTTCGCCGGGGCGAGTGGATCGCCTTTGGTGGAATCATCGGTGCCGTGTCCGCTGCTCGACGCCTATGCCGCGTTCCAGCGCGCCGACGAGCGTGTGGTGCAGCTGGTCGAGCTGGAGGACGGGTCGCGCTGGTTCACCTCGTCGCGCTGCGTGTCGCCGCCGGGAGGCTGGGCCGGGGCGGTCAAGGCACGGTTCGTGATAACGCTGGGGCTGGCGGCGGATGCGGCGCGCGGGCTGGCGGCGGCGCGGGGCCTCGACTTCGGCGGCGAGGCGGTGCCGGTGGGGCTGGGGTGCCGCGCCTGCACGCGCGAATGCCCGCAGCGCAGCGCGGCGCCGGCGGGCCGGGCGATGCTGGTCAATGAGCGTGAGGCGGGGGTGTCGCCGTTCGGGTTTGCGGGGGACTGAGAAGAGACGCAAGGGATGGACAGGAGGCGGGCAACACAGGAAGATATCTGCCGTCGCCGGGATTTCCAGAACGGTAGAACTCGTGCCATATCGAGCTATGGCGTTACTTGTCCTCCTGCTCGCTGCTGCAACTCCTCAGTCCGCAGTTACGGTCAACCCTGCCGACCCTACGGCTCCGTTCAAAGGCGACGGCCGTGCGTTACAGTTTGACCCGGCGTGTCGGGACTATACGCTCGACACGGTTCAATCCAATCCAAGCTGTGCGGCCCGTGTGGCAAAAGGAGAGGCTGCACCGTCATTGGCAATCGCAGTGGCGACGTTACACTCCTTGCCCACGAAAAGCGCCGACGCCCTGCAGTTGTTGAAGCGTTCAGCGGCAGCGACTGACGACCCTGCTGTGCACTATTTTCTGGGTTCGGTTCTCGGAACGGCTGAGCGAGTTCAGCCAAATTACACGGAAGCCGTTCGACATCTCGATACTGCGGCTTCTCGAGGTAATCCGGCGGCGGCTGACCTTCTCGCCAACCTTTTGCTTGCCGGCAAAGGAGCGCCGCGCGACGTGCCTCGCGCGATACGCCTGTACGAGATGGCTGCCGCAAACGGTTTCCCGAATGCTGCGGTCACACTCGGCAAGCTATATCTGGCCGGTAAGCTTGTGCCGAAGGACGAAGCGCGGGGGCTGGCCTGGCTGGATGCGGCTGCGGCCGTGAACACGGCCCAAGCTGCGCACCTTGCCGCTCTGGCAAGAAATCAGGCGAAAATTACGAATTTCCAGCTTGTTCCTTCAGCCAACCCCGCGGAGGTCAAGGCTGTACGATACGGCACCTTCGACAATCCGGATATTCCGCCGAACTTCGGTTTCGATCCCGCGTTTCAGGCAGTGCACGACGCACCCTATGACGACCCGGCCACATTGGCCCGGCTGGAACGGGAAGCCGCCAGCCTGCCGACACCTTACCTCTATGAACTCGCCCGGCGGTTGGCGGTACGGGATGCGCCTAGAAGCCTGACGACGTATCTCGTCGCGCGTACGCGAATGACCTATGATGCGAGCCGCTGCGCCGATCCGGCGAGCCTCGAAAGCCTGCGGGCATGGGACATGCTCATCCTGCCCGATTTGCGCTTCCTCTTCGGTGCTGGGCGGCCGTCGCCCGCGATTGTAAGTGCCGCGTTAGCCGAAGAACGGAAGCTGCCGGCCGATACGCAGCCCTGGTGGGTTTGCAGGTCGGGCATGGCTGCAATGAGCGCCGCCATCAGTGAGAAGGCAGGCCCCTTGCAGCTTAAGCCGGAAGGCCAATGGCCGGGGCTTCGCGAAGCCGCGCAGACCCGGTTGTCTGGATTGGCCGCCAATCCTTGAATGGCGGTTTCCTGCGCTCACGTCACTGGAAGGAGGCGCATGGCCTACGCCCAGCACATCCGGTCGCGCCCCTCGTGCTTTGCGCGATAGAGCGCGGCGTCGGCGCGGGTGACCAGGGTGTTGAAACGTTCGCGCCCGGCAAGCGTGGCGCCGCCGATGCTGAGCGTGAGGAAGCCGCCGGGTGATGCGGCGTGCGGGATGGCCAGTCGGTGGATGCGGGCGAGCAGGCCTTTGAAGCGCGCGCGCGCAGCTTCGGGCGTGGCGCCGTAGAGCAGGACACAGAATTCTTCACCGCCGAGGCGCGCGGCGATGTCGAGCGGATGGCTGAGATCGGCGGACAATGCGTTCGCGACCTGCTGGAGCGCAAGGTCGCCCGCGCCATGGCCGTAGCTGTCGTTGAAGCGCTTGAAATGATCGACATCGATGATCGCCAGCGCAACGGCGGTGCCCTGCTTGCCCGCCAAGTGCACCATCCGCTCCGCATGGGCGAACAGGCTGCGGCGGTTGGAGGTCGCAAACCTGCGGGCGCGAGGCATTGCGG